>NZ_JBIAFO010000015.1:0-168744 GCF_042869355.1 Streptomyces sp. NPDC007088 | reverse complement strand
TGGCGGGCGCGCGACGACAGCTGCGGCACCTCGCCGCGTTGCCGAAACGCCCGAATCGCTCCGCGATGAGGGCGCTCCGGTGCCTTGCGACGCACCACATCTGACGCCGCGCGCTGATCCACCGGGGATTACGGGGCAGCCCTTAGCCGCGCCCGCACGCGGACATGGTGTGGCAATGCGCATACCCTGCACGCACTCTGTTGTCCGGTTCCTCCGTGGCCAGGAGTGGCGGCGTACGCCAGGATCGTCGGCATGGACCTCCTGAACACGCTGGTGGGCAAGGGGCTGCGGCGCGAGCTGCCGACCCGTGAGGAAGCGCTCGCCGTGCTGGCCACGTCGGACGACGATCTGCTCGAAGTGGTGGCGGCGGCCGGCAGGGTGCGCCGTCAGTGGTTCGGGAGGCGGGTGAAGCTGAACTACCTCGTCAACCTCAAGTCCGGTCTGTGCCCCGAGGACTGCTCCTACTGCTCGCAGCGGCTGGGGTCGACGGCCGACATCCTGAAGTACACCTGGCTGAAGCCCGACGAGGCGTCGAGGGCGGCGGCCGCCGGGGTGGCGGGCGGGGCCAAGCGGGTCTGCCTGGTGGCGAGCGGGCGCGGGCCGAGCGACCGCGACGTCGACCGGGTCTCGCGGACCATCGAGGCGATCAAGGAGCAGAACGAGGGTGTCGAGGTGTGCGCCTGCCTCGGGCTGCTCCGCGGCGGCCAGGCCGAACGGCTCCGGTCGGCGGGCGCGGACGCCTACAACCACAACCTCAACACGTCCGAGGCCACTTACGGCCACATCACCACCACCCACACGTACGCGGACCGGGTGGAGACCGTGCACCAGGCGCGGACGGCGGGGCTCTCGGCGTGCTCCGGGCTGATCGCGGGCATGGGCGAGAGCGACGCCGATCTGGTCGACGTGGTCTTCTCGCTGCGCGACCTGGACCCGGACTCGGTGCCGGTCAACTTCCTCATCCCGTTCGAGGGGACGCCGCTCGCCAAGGAGTGGAACCTCACGCCGCAGCGCTGCCTGCGGATTCTGGCGATGGTCCGGTTCGTCTGCCCGGACGTGGAGGTGCGGCTGGCCGGCGGGCGGGAGGTCCATCTGCGCTCGATGCAGCCGCTCGCCCTGCATCTGGTCAACTCGATCTTCCTGGGCGACTACCTGACGAGTGAGGGACAGGCGGGGCAGGCCGACCTCGACATGATCGCGGACGCCGGTTTCGAGGTGGAGGGCGCGGGCACGCCGACGCTCCCCGCGCACCGGGCGGGCGCTCAGGACGCTCCGGACGCTCCGGCCGGTCCCGTTGTTCCGGACGCTCCGGCCGGTCCCGTTGCTCCCGACGCTTCGGCGGATGCGCGCGGTGCCTGCGGCTCGCCGGTCCGGGACGCCGGTGGCCCGGCCGCCACGGACGCTCCGGAGGGGGCGGCCGGGGCGCCGGGCCCCCGGACGGATCTGGTGGCGGTGCGCCGCCGCGGCGCGGGGACGGACCTCGCCCCCAATGCCTGAGCCGCTCTCCCCGGCAGAGCTGCTGGCCCTGGACCGGTCGCACGTCTGGCATCCGTACGGCCCCATGCCGGGCCGGCCGGAGCCGCTCCTCGTGGAGTCCGCCTCCGGGGTACGGCTCCGGCTCGCCGAACCGGCGCATGGACATCGCGAGTTGGTGGACGGCATGTCGTCCTGGTGGTCGGCGGTGCACGGCTACAACCACCCGGTGCTGAACGAGGCGGCGCGCGGTCAGCTCGACCGGATGAGCCATGTGATGTTCGGCGGGCTCACCCACGAGCCCGCCGTGCGCCTGGCGTCCCTGCTGGTCGGGATCACCCCGGAGCCGCTGCGCCACGTCTTCCTGGCCGACTCGGGTTCGGTGTCGGTCGAGGTCGCGGTGAAGATGTGCCTCCAGTACTGGCGTTCGGCCGGGCGGCCGGGCAAGCGACGGCTGATGACCTGGCGCGGCGGCTACCACGGGGACACCTGGCAGCCGATGTCGGTGTGCGATCCCGAGGGCGGGATGCACGAGCTGTGGTCGGGCGCCCTGCCCCGGCAGGTCTTCGCGGACGAGCCGCCCGCCGGTTTCGACGCGGAGCCGGACCCCCGTTACGTGGCCCACCTGTGGGATCTGGTCGAGCGGCACGCCGACGAGCTGGCCGCCGTGATCGTGGAGCCGGTGGTGCAGGGCGCGGGCGGGATGCGGTTCCACTCCCCGGCCCTTCTGCGGGTGCTGCGTGAGGCGTGCGACGCGCACGACGTGCTGCTGGTGTTCGACGAGATCGCCACCGGTTTCGGGCGTACGGGGGAGCTGTTCGCCGCCGGCCACGCCGGGGTCAGCCCCGATGTGATGTGCGTCGGCAAGGCGCTGACCGGCGGGTACCTGACGATGGCGGCGACCCTGTGCACCGGGCGGGTGGCCGGAGGGATCTCCCGGGGCGAGGTGCCGGTGCTGGCGCACGGGCCGACGTTCATGGGCAATCCGCTCGCCGCCGCGGTGGCGTGCGCCTCGATCGGCCTGCTGCTCGGCCAGGACTGGCGTCAGGAGGTCACGCGGATCGGCGCGGGGCTGCGCGCGGGCCTGGCGGCGGCCGCCGGAGAACCCGGGGTGCGGGACGTACGGGTGCTCGGGGCGATCGGCGTCGTCCAGCTCGACCACGAGGTGGACATGGCGGCGGCGACCCGGGCGGCGGTGCGCGAGGGCGTGTGGCTGCGGCCGTTCCGCGACCTCGTGTACACGATGCCGCCGTACGTGACCGGGGACGACGACGTGGAACGGATCTGCCGCGCGGTGCGCGCGGCGGCGCGGGAGGGCTGAGATGACGGTTCGGGTGGTGACCGGTACCGGTACGGAGATCGGCAAGACGGTGGTGACGGCGGCCGTCGCGGCGGCCACCACGGGCCGCCGGGTGGCGGTGCTCAAACCGGCGCAGACGGGGCTGGAGCCGGGCGAGCCCGGAGACGCGGCGGAGGTGGCCCGGCTGGCGGGCGGTCAGGTGACGGCCGTCGAACTGGCCCGCTACCCGGAGCCCCTGGCCCCTGCCACGGCCGCCCGGCGCGCGGGTCTGCCGCCGGTGCGCCCGTACGAGATCGCGGAGGCGGCGGGGAAGCTCGCGGCCGACCACGATCTGGTGCTCGTCGAGGGCGCGGGCGGACTGCTCGTACGGTTCGACGACGACGGCGCGACCCTCGCGGACGCCGCCCGGCTGCTGGCCGCGCCGGTCCTGGTGGTGGCGCCCGCGGGGCTCGGCACGCTGAACTCGACGGCGCTGACCTCGGAAGCCCTGGCCGCCCGGGGGCTGGCGTGCCTCGGTGTCGTGGTGGGCAGCATGCCCGCCGAGCCGGATCTCGCGGCGCGCTGCAACCTCGTCGATCTCCCGGTCGCGGCGGGTGCGCCCCTGCTGGGCGCGGTGCCCGCCGGGGCCGGGTCGCTCGCGCCCGCGGACTTCCGCGCGCGGGCCGGGGACTGGCTGGCGCCGGAGCTGGGCGGGCGATGGGCCGCCGGCCGGGCGGCTGGGACCGGAGGCTGAAAACGGGACGGCCGACGGTCCGCGCTCTGGGCGCAGGCCGTCGGCCGTCGTGAGCGGATGCGCGCCGGGACCCGAGGGGGGCGAGGTCCCGGCGGCACCCCGTCTGTGGGGGCACCCCGTCCGTGGGGTGGATGGCGCCGCGGTCACCGCCGGGCGCCGTCCGTGGCCGCCGTCCGAAGACGTGGCCGCCGCCGTCCGTGGCCGGCCTCTCGAAGGCGTATGCCGCCGACGGTGCCGTCCGTGGTCAGCGCTTGAAGGCGTCCTTCGCCTTCTCCTTCGACTGCTTCACGTCGCCCTTGGCGCGCTCGGCGCTGCCCTCGGCCTCCATGCGCTCGTTGCCGACCGCGCGGCCGACCGTCTCCTTGGTCGCGCCCTTGATCTGGTCGGCCTTGGCCGACGTCTTCTTCTCGGCGCCGTTCGTGTGCTTCGCGGTCATGGTCGCGCTCCTTCACTTCTCGCTCGTACCCCGGAGACCGTTGCCTCTGGGCTCCCGGAGGCGGTGCTTCCGGGGTCTCGCTGTGAGCCGTTTCCTTGACGACGATCGAGTGCCCGGACCCGTCGGCCTCACACGTCCCGTCCGCGAGAAAATCCGCCGCCCGGTGATCCCGGTCACTCACGGCGTCCGCCGTCGCCGTATCGGCCCGCCCGCCGGTCTGTTGTATCTATGCTGTACGCATGTCTGCCGCCGCTCTCAAGCAGCCCCCCGCTGCCGACCGTGTCTACCACCACGTCAAAGAACGCGTCCTGGACCGCACCTACGCCGGCGGGACGCTGCTGACCGAGGGAGAACTGGCCGAGGCCACGGGGGTGTCACGCACCCCGGTGCGCGAGGCGCTGCTGCGGCTGGAGGTCGAGGGGCTGCTGAAGCTGTATCCCAAGAAGGGCGTCATGGTGCTGCCGGTCTCCGCGCAGGAGATCGAGGACGTGGTGGAGACCCGGCTCCTCGTCGAACAGCACGCGGCCCGCCGTGCGGTGCCCGTCTCCCCGGCCCTGCTGGCCCGGCTGGAGGAGCTGATCGAGCAGCACCAGCGGCAGGCGGACGCGGGCGACTTCGGCGCGGCGGCGGCCAGCGACCGCTGCTTCCACGCCGAGATCGTGCGCAGCCTGGGCAACGAGATCCTGTCCCGCATCTACGACCAACTGCGCGACCGGCAACTGCGGATGGGCGTCGCCGTCATGTACTCCCATCCGGACCGCACCGCGAAGAGCATCGCCGAACACCGCGAGATCCTCGCCGCGCTGCGCGAGGGCGACGCGGAGCGCGCCGTCGCCGCCGTCGACCGGCACGTCGGCTGGTTCCACACCCTGGCCCGCGGGGAGGTGCGATGAGCTCCGCCGCCTCCTCCCCGTCCGCCGCCGCGCCTTCGCTGCCGGGGGACCCGCCGGGCGGCCGGCGCGCCGTGTTCGTGTGGGGCGTGGGTGTCTCCGTCTACTTCGTGGCGATCATCTTCCGCACCTCGCTCGGTGTGGCCGGACTCGACGCCGCCGACCGCTTCCACGTCAACGCCTCCGCGCTCTCCACCTTCTCCATCCTCCAGTTGCTCGTGTACGCGGGGATGCAGATACCCGTCGGCCTCATGGTCGACCGCCTCGGCACCAAGAAGGTGCTGACCCTGGGCGCCGTGCTGTTCACCCTCGGCCAGCTCGGCTTCGCCTTCTCCCCGTCGTACGGCACGGCGCTGCTCTCGCGCGCGCTGCTCGGCTGCGGGGACGCGATGACCTTCATCAGCGTGCTGCGGCTGGGCACCCGCTGGTTCCCGGCGCGGCGCGGCCCCTTCGTCGGCCAGATGGCCGGGCTCGTCGGCATGGCGGGCAACCTCGTCTCGACGCTCGTGATCGCCCGGCTGCTGCACGGCGTCGGCTGGACCGCGGCCTTCGCGGGCAGCGCCCTGGCCGGGGTGTTCGTCCTCGTCGTGATGCTCGTGTTCCTGAAGGACCACCCCGAGGGCCACGAGCCCCCGCCGCTGCCGGCCTCGCACCGGGGTGTCGCCTACGTGCGCGGGCAGATCGCCGAGACCTGGCGGGAACCGGGCAGCCGGCTCGGGATGTGGGTGCACTTCACGACGCAGTTCCCCGCGATGGTCTTCCTGCTGCTGTGGGGCATGCCCTTCCTCGTCGAGGCGCAGGGGCTCTCGCGCGGCACCGCCGGGGAGATCATGACGCTCGTCGTGCTCTCCAACATCGCGGTCGGGCTGGTCTACGGGCAGGTCATCGCCCGTCACCACGCGGCCCGTGTCCCGCTCGTGCTGGGCACCGTCCTGGTCACCGCGCTGATGTGGGGCCTGACGCTGTCCTGGCCCGGCGCGCACACGCCGATGCCGGTGCTGCTCGCCCTCGCCGTCGTCCTGGGCGCCTGCGGGCCCGCCTCCATGGTGGGCTTCGACTTCGCGCGGCCCGCCAACCCGCCCGCGCGGCAGGGCACCGCCTCCGGCATCGTCAACATGGGCGGCTTCACCGCCTCCATGACGGCGCTGTTCGCGGTCGGCGTCCTGCTCGACCTGACCGGCGACAACTACCGCGTCGCCTTCTGCGTGATCTTCGTGCTCCAGGCGCTCGGCGTCTCCCAGATCCTGCGCCTGCGCGCCCGCACCGTCCGCCGCGAACGCGAACGGCACGTCGCCAGCCATGTGAAGACGGTGCACGTGCCGGTGTGACGGTGCGACGGGGACGGCGCACGTGCCGTGCGCCGGGGAGGGGGTACGGGGCCGGGACGGGTACGGGGCCGTGCGGGGCCCGTACCGCCCGGCTCAGAGGGTGATCGCGAAGTGGGCCACGATGGCCTCGGCGAGATCCAGGTCGCCCTCGGTCTTGACCCGGTCCGCCGCCTGGGCCGCGCTGATCCGCCCGCAGGCCAGCCGGAAGTACGTGTCCCAGTCGGTGCTGATGGTGGCGACCGGGCCGAGCGAGGGCGAGCCGTCCACCGTGCCGCGCCCCTCCGCGTCGGTGCGGACGGTGCGCAGGAACTCCACCGGCCCGCTCACGTCGAAGACCACCGCCGAACCGGCGGGCGCCGAGGCCCGTTTGGCGACGACCTCCGGCAGCCCCTCCAGGAGCACGTCCCGGGCCACGTAGGCGCCGGGCGAGTCGAGGTTGCCGGGCGCGCGCAGCGCCGTACGCAGGTCCTGCTCGTGCACCCACACGTCGAAGGCCCGCTCCCGCATGGCCTCTTCGAGGGTCCACTCGGTGCCGAGCGGTCCGCGCAGCCTCGCCGAGGGCTCCCGGTTCTCGTTCCGCAACTGCCGGTTGCGCCGGATGACCGTGTACTCCAGCTCCGAGGTCATCTCCGGCCCCGTGTGGTGCCGGCGGACGTCGACCTGCATCTCCATGTACCGCTGGTGCTCGGTCTGCACGTGGTAGAGGTCGCGCGGCAGCGTGTGGATGGGGCGCGGATCGCCGAGCAGTTCGCAGTCCAGCCCGATCACATGGGAGACGACGTCGCGCACCGACCAGCTGGGGCAGGGCGTCACCCGGTTCCACTCCGCCTCGACGAGTGGCTGCACCAGCTCTGATATCGCTTCCACGGAGTCAGTCCAGGCATCGGCATAGGTCTGAAGGCTGGGATGGAGGCTCACGGGACCCCTCGTGCGGTCGGTACGTCGCGGCGGGCTGCCACGCTCGGACATCAGGACGGCTGGAACGGTCAGGGCGGCCGGTCGCACGGCGTCGGTCGGCGCGGAACGTGCTCCGGGGGCCGGGGAATCCCCGGAAGAGCACAGTACGCCGCCGGGTGTCGCCCTGGCAGTGCTTTCGAATGACGATGGTAGGCCCGAGTTGACGTCCTGAAAGCCAGGACGGTGGTACTGTGCGCGCCCACCGGCCGCCCCGCCTCTCGTGTCCGCGCCGTGAAGTGCGCGTCGGAGCGGGCCACTTCCCCGTCCGGTGCCTCTACTCTCGGTTGGCATGGTGCAGGTACTGAGCAGCAGGATTCTGCTGCGCCCCACGGACCCGGAACGTTCACGAGCCTTCTACGGCGAGACGCTGGGCCTCGCCGTCTACCGGGAGTTCGGCACAGGGCCCGAGCGCGGCACGGTGTACTTCCTCGGCGGCGGCTTCCTGGAGGTCTCCGGCCGCTCGGAGGAGGCCCCGTCCCCCGCGCTCGGGCTGTGGCTCCAGGTCCCCGACGCGGCGGCCGCCCACGAGGAGCTGCGCCGGGCCGGGGCCGAGATCCTGCGGGAGCCGAGGAAGGAGCCCTGGGGGCTCGTCGAGATGTGGGTCGCCGACCCGGACGGCGTGCGGATCGGGGTGATCGAGGTCCCGGAGGACCACCCGCTGCGGTACCGGCCGTGAGGTGCCGCGCCCGGTCCCGTCCACGCGACCGGCCAGCCGGCCGGTCAGTCCCCCTCCCGTTCCTTCTCCGCGAGGGTGATCACGCAGACGGCCACCGCGATGACGAGTGAGGGGTCCATGTCCTCACGGACGACGTCCACGCCGTAGGTGTCGCGGACGGTGAGCCAGCGGCGGGAGATCTGCGCCAGCAACTCCCCGTCGTAGTCGATCGCGAACTCGCGGTCGAGGATCTTGCCGCTCACGTCCAGCTCGGTCCCGTCGACGAGGCCGACCCGGTAGTGGTTGCGCAGCAGGGAGAGGCGCTTGCGCTTGACCCGGGCCAGTGGCTCGCCGTCCCGCTCGATGAGCATGGTGTCCCGCAGGCTCAGCATCTTCTCGCGGATGTCGACGAGGACGCGGCCCTGCGGGTCCTTCAACTCGAAGGTCTGGCGCAGCCGCATCGCCTTCCCGTCCACGAGGAAGACCTTGCGGCCCGTCTCGTCCTCGATCCAGTAGTCGTCACCGATGGCGAACATCCGCTCACGCACGAGGAATCTCATGGAAGGACTCGTACCCGGTTTCACGTGAAACGTCCGGCTCCCGGCCGCCTTTGTTTCACGCGGGACAACGCTCCGTGGTCGTGATGTTTCACGTGAAACAACGGGGCCGCTCGGTCGGGGCCGGCCCCCGCCGAAGTGGCACCCTTGATCCCATGAACGACGCAGCTCCCGTGAACGACGCGGGCCCCGTGAACGACGTGGCGCCCGCGCCCCGCAGCCGTGCCCGTGTCCGCGCCCCCGAACTCGTCGGCAAGGGCGGCTGGCTCAACACCGGCGACACCTCGTACACCCTGGCCGATCTGCGGGGACGCATCGTCGTCCTCGACTTCTGGACTTTCTGCTGCATCAACTGCCTGCACGTCCTGGACGAGCTGCGGGAGCTGGAGGAGCGGCACCGGGACACCCTCGTCATCATCGGCGTGCACTCCCCGAAGTTCGTCCACGAGGCGGAGCACGGGGCGGTCGTGGACGCCGTCGAGCGGTACGGAGTCGAGCACCCGGTGCTGGACGATCCCGAGCTGGCCACGTGGAAGCAGTACGCGGTCCGGGCCTGGCCCACGCTCGTCGTGATCGACCCCGAGGGCTATGTCGTCGCCCAGCACGCGGGCGAGGGCCACGCGCACGCCATCGAGGCCCTGGTGGAGGAGCTGGAGGCGGAGCACGAGGCCAAGGGGACGCTGCGGCGCGGGGACGGGCCCTATGTCGCCCCCGAGCCCGTCGCCACGGATCTGCGCTTCCCCGGCAAGGCGCTCCGGCTGCCCTCCGGCTCCTTCCTCGTCAGCGACACGACCCGGCACGCCCTGGTCGAGCTGGCGGCGGACGGCGAGAGCGTCCTACGGCGCGTCGGCAGCGGGGAACGGGGCCTCGTGGACGGCGGGCAGGCCCAGGCGCGCTTCAACGAGCCGCAGGGCCTCGCACTGCTGCCGGACGGTTCCGTGGTCGTGGCCGACACCGTGAACCACGCGCTGCGCCGCTTCGATCCGCGCAGCGGGGAGGTCACGACGCTCGCCGGGACCGGTGCGCAGTGGTGGCAGGGTCAGCCGGTCTCCGGGCCCGCCCGTGAGGTGGCGCTGTCCTCCCCGTGGGACGTGGCCGTGTTCGAGGGCCGGGTGTGGATCGCCATGGCCGGTGTCCACCAGCTGTGGACCTACGACCCGGCGTCGGGGACCGTGGCGGTCGCGGCGGGTACGACGAACGAGGGCCTGGTCGACGGGCCCGCCGCCGAGGCGTGGTTCGCGCAGCCCTCGGGGCTCGCCGTGAGCGCGGACGGGGAGCGGCTGTGGATCGCGGACGCCGAGACGAGCGCGGTGCGCTGGATCGACCGCGAGGGGACCGTGCGCACGGCGGTCGGCACCGGGCTGTTCGACTTCGGGCACCGGGACGGGGACGCCGGGCAGGCGCTGTTCCAGCACCCACTGGGGGTCACGGCGCTGCCCGACGGCTCGGTCGCCGTCTCGGACACGTACAACCACGCGCTGCGCCGTTTCGACCCGGAGAGCGGTCAGGTGACGACGCTCGCGACGGATCTGCGGGAGCCGAGCGCCGCCGTCGTGGACGGGGACGAGGTCGTGGTCGTCGAGTCGGCGCGGCACCGGCTGACGCGGCTGAGGCTGCCGGAGGAGGCGGTACGCGTCGAGTCCGTCGCACACCGCACGCGTCGCGCGGCGACCGAGGTCGCTCCGGGGAAGCTCCGGCTGGACGTGGTCTTCGAGGCGCCCGCCGGGCAGAAGCTCGACACGCGCTACGGCCCGTCGACCCGGCTGCTGGTGTCGGCGACGCCGCCGGAGCTGCTCGTGGCGGGGGAGGGCGCGGGCACGGATCTGGCGCGGGTCGTGGAGCTGGACCCGACCGTGCCCGAGGGCGTGCTGCACGTGTCGGCCATGGCGGCGTCCTGCGACGACGATCCGGCCAACCCCTACCCGGCCTGCCACGTGCATCAGCAGGACTGGGGGGTCCCGGTGGTTCTCTCGGGCGGTGGGACGGAGCGCCTGGCGCTGGTGCTGGCCGGGCTGGATGCCTGAGGCCGGGGTGCCGGGGGCCGGTTCGCCTGTCCTCAAGCCGCCGGACGGGCTGAACCTGCCGGCCGTCGTGGGCGGGGTGTGCGGGGTGTGCGGGCCGGGCCGGGGGCGTCGGACGCCGGAGTGGCGGTCCGACTCCCCCCGGTCAGTAGCCGCCGTGCTCGCGGCGGATGCGCTCTTCCTCGGTCTCGTACGTCGGCTGGGTGACCATGGGCTGTCCCATGGTCACCATGCGCCGTTTGCGGGCGATGCTCGTGAAGGTCGCCACCCCGATGATGCCGACGACCATGAGGATCACCCCGACGATGTCGAGGTTCACCCCCTGCATGTCCCAGTCCGTCGCGAAGGTGAGAATCGCTCCCGCCGCGATGAGGATGATGCATCCGCCCAGACCCATGATGACGCGCCTCCTGGTAGCCGTCCGTAGCGCTCGGGTACCCGGCGGACGCCCCGTCACACAAGGGCTCGGCGCGCTCAGCCCTCCAGGAAGGCGACCAGCGTGTTCGCGAGCATGTGGGGGTCGTCCACCCCGCACAGCTCCCGGGCGCTGTGCATCGAGAGGATCGCCACGCCGATGTCGACGGTGTGGATTCCGTGCCGGGCGGCGGTGATCGGGCCGATCGTCGTGCCGCAGGGCATCGAGTTGTTGGAGACGAAGGACTGGAAGGGCACCCCGGCCCGCTCGGCCGCCGCCGCGAACGCCGCGCGGCCCGCGCCGTCGGTCGCGTACCGGTTGTTCACGTTGACCTTGAGGATGGGGCCGCCGTTGACGCGCGGGTGGTGCGTCGGGTCGTGCCGTTCCGCGTAGTTGGGGTGCACGGCGTGGCCGGTGTCGGAGGACAGGCACACCGAGCCGGCCAGCGCGCGGGCCCGGTCCTCGAAGGAGCCGCCCCGGGCGTACACCGAGCGCTCCAGGACGGTGCCGAGCAGCGGCCCGTCGGCGCCGGTGTCGGACTGCGAGCCGGTCTCCTCGTGGTCGAAGGCGGCGAGGACGGGGATGTACGACAGGTGCGCGCCCCGCGCGGCGGCGATCAGCGCGGCCGTCGCGGAGTGCACCGACAGCAGGTTGTCCATACGGGGACCGGCCAGCAGCTCGCGGTCCTCGCCGAGGTAGGCCGGGGGCTCGACGGGGTGGGCCAGCAGGTCCCAGCCGGTGACCGACCCCTCGTCGAGGCCCGCCTCCCGCTCGGCGAAGCGGATCAGGTCCCCGTCGTGCACCTCGCCGAGGCCCCACACGGGCTGCAGGTGGCGCTGCTTGTCGAGCTTGAGGGCGTCGTTCGCGGAGCGGTCGAGGTGGATCGCGAGCTGCGGTACGCGCAGCAGGGGCCGGTCCACGCTCAGCAGCCGGGTCGAGCCGTCGCGCAGGCTCAGCCGGCCCGAGAGCCCGAGATCGCGGTCGAGCCACGAGTTCAGCAGCGCGCCGCCGTAGATCTCCACGGCTACCTGCCGCCAGCCCTGCGCGGAGAAGTCCGGTTGCGGTTTGACCCGCAGGCCCGGCGAGTCGGTGTGCGCCCCGACGACGCGGAAGGGGGTGTGCGCCTCGGCGCCCTCCGGAACGAACCACGCGATGAGGGCGCCCCCGCGCAGCACGTACTTGCCACCGCCGCTCGCGTCCCAGGCGTCCGTCTCGGCGACCTGCTGGAAACCCGCCTCCCGGAGGCGGCGGGCGGCCTGGTCCACGGCGTGGTACGGCGTGGGGGAGGCCGCGAGGAAGGACATCAGGTCGTCGGTGTGGCCGCGGTCGAAGCGGGCTGCGGTGCTGGTGGTCATGGCGGCCAGCCTAGCGAGGGCCTTTTCCGGCCGCCCTTCCCCGGTCGGGCCCCCAGAGCGCGGAGCGCGGGCACGCCGGAGGGCGGCACCCACGATCACGGGGTGCCGCCCTCCGGCGTACCGGTCCGGCGCGCTCGTACGGCCGGCGAGCCGGCCCGCCACGCCGACGGGCCCGGAGGCCCGAAGGCCCGAAGGCCCGAAGGCCCGAAGGGACCGTGCGGGTCAGACCATGCGGGTCAGACCGCGCGGGTCAGAACGCCTCCTCCGGGAGGTCCATCACCGAGAGGTCGACGTTCTCGGCGGCGACGCGCTCGACACCGACGCCCGGCAGGATGGTGGCGGCGAAGTACTTCGCGGCGGCGATCTTGCCCTCGTAGAACGCCTTGTCCCTGGTGGAGGCGCTCGGCAGCTTCTCGGCGGCGACGGCCGCGCCGCGCAGCAGCAGGTAGCCGACGACGACGTCCCCGGAGGCCAGCAGCAGGCGCGTGGTGTTCAGGCCGACCTTGTAGATCGCGCGGGCGTCCTCCTGGGTCGCGGCCAGGTCGGTCAGCATGGTGCCGACGATGGCCTCCAGGTCCACGGCGGCCTTCGCGAGCTGCTCGCGGGCGGCGGCCAGCTCCTCGCCACCGCTGCCCACGGCGATGAACTTCTTGATCTGCTCGGCGACCGAGTTCAGGGCCGCGCCCTGGTTGCGGACGATCTTGCGGAAGAAGAAGTCCTGGCCCTGGATGGCCGTCGTGCCCTCGTAGAGGGTGTCGATCTTGGCGTCCCGGATGTACTGCTCGATCGGGTACTCCTGGAGGTACCCGGAGCCGCCGAAGGTCTGGAGCGACTGGGCGAGCTGCTCGTAGGACTTCTCCGAGCCGTAGCCCTTCACGATGGGCAGCAGGAGGTCGTTGAGCGCGTGCGCCTCGCTCGCGTCCTCGCCGGCCGCCTCCTTCGCGGCGATCTCGTCCTGCACGACGGCGGTGTGCAGCACGAGGGCGCGCATGCCCTCGGCGTACGCCTTCTGCGTCATGAGCGAGCGGCGCACGTCGGGGTGGTGGGTGATGGTGACCTTCGGGGCGGTCTTGTCCATGAAGTTCGCGAGGTCCGGGCCCTGCACGCGCTCCTTGGCGTACTCCAGCGCGTTGAGGTAGCCGGTGGACAGCGTCGCGATGGCCTTCGTGCCGACCATCATGCGGGCGAACTCGATGATGCGGAACATCTGGCGGATGCCGTCGTGCTTGTCGCCGATCAGCCAGCCCTTGGCGGGGTGCTGGTCGCCGAAGGTCATCTCGCAGGTGTTGGACGCCTTGAGGCCCATCTTGTGCTCGACGTTGGTCGCGTACACGCCGTTGCGCTCGCCGAGCTCACCGGTCTCGCGGTCGAACTCGTACTTCGGGACGAGGAACAGCGACAGGCCCTTGGTGCCGGGCTTGCCGCCCTCGGGGCGCGCCAGGACGTAGTGGAGGATGTTCTCCGACATGTCGTGCTCACCCGAGGTGATGAACCGCTTCACCCCGGTGATGTGCCAGGAGCCGTCCTCCTGCTCGACGGCCTTGGTGCGGCCGGCGCCCACGTCCGAGCCGGCGTCCGGCTCGGTGAGGACCATGGTGGAGCCCCACTGCTTCTCGACGGCGATGGCGGCGGCCTTCTTCTGCCACTCGTTGCCCTCCTCGAAGAGGATGCCGGCGAAGGCGGGGCCGGAGGAGTACATCCAGACCGCCGGGTTGGCGCCGAGGATCAGCTCCGCGTACGCCCAGATCAGGGAGCGCGGGGCGGTCGTGCCGCCGATCTCCTCGGGCAGGCCCAGGCGCCAGTACTCGGACTCCATGAAGGCCGCGTAGGACTTCTTGAAGGTGTCGGGCACCGGCGCGGTGTTGGTCGCCGGGTCGAAGACCGGCGGGTTGCGGTCCGCGTCGGCGAAGGACTCGGCCAGCTCGTTCTCCGAGAGCCGGTTCAGCTCGCTCAGGATCGACTTCGCGGTGTCGACGTCCATCTCCGCGAAGGGCCCGCTGCCGTAGACCTTGTCCCGGCCCAGCACCTCGAAGAGGTTGAACTCGATGTCGCGGAGATTCGACTTGTAGTGCCCCATGGCGACGGCTCCCTTACGCGGAATCGGGGAGGCTGCCCTCCACCCACACGTTGATGTACCAGCTGGTAGTCCCGATGATGCTACCCGTCAGTAATAAGACGCAACCCCTGGCGGCCCGAAGGTGGTGAGGAAGCCGTCACCCGGGGCCGCTGAGGCCCCTGTGCCGCAGGTGGCCGGACCCCGTACGCGCGCGCCCGCCGCTCGGTACTCTTGCCCCCATGTACGGCTACGACCAGAACGCGGGCGGCCAGCAGCAGTACGCCCCGCCGCCGCCGCACGGCCAGGGCGGGTACGCGCAGCAGCCTCCGCTGTACCCGGAGCCCTCGCCGCCCTCGCTGGCCGACGCCGTGCGCGCCTTCACCACCGGCCAGCAGACCGCCGAGGACTTCCAGCAGGTCTTCGCGGGCTCCAAGGTGTACTGCCCGCGCGGGGACAACCCGGGTTTCCTCGCGCTGCACAACACCCAGCAGCCGGTCATCCCGATGTTCACCTCGCTCAAGGAGCTGCGCCGGTACGCCGGGAAGGACTCCAAGTACTTCGTGATCACCGGGGCCGAGGTGCTCGACCTGCTGCCCACCGGGTACGGCTTCGTGATCGACATGGAGGGCGAGCACCGCATCGTCTTCGACGCGAAGGCCGTCGAGGAGATGGTCGACTTCGCGATGCGGCGGATGTACGGCTGAGCCGTACGGGCACCGCCCCGGCCGCCGCGCGGCCCTCGCCCGCGGCCTGTGGGGCGTCCCGGGCCCGACGGCGCCCTACGCCTTTGGCGTGAACACGCAGAACTCGTTGCCCTCCGGGTCCGCCAGGACGTGCCAGGTCACGCCGTTCTCCGGGTCCGGCGCGCTCAGCCGCGTCGCGCCCAGGTCCAGCAGCGCCGCCACGTCCCCGTACACGTCCAGGTGCAGGCGGTTCTTCAGCGTCTTGGGCTCGGGGACGGGATTCAGCCAGATCAGCGGGCCTTCGCCCGCCGGGTCCGTGATCGGTACGGGCCAGTGCCTGGGGCGCCGGGGCGTCTCCTGTGCCGGCTCCCACGGGCCGCGTACGTAGCCGAGCGCCGCGCACCACCAGTCCGCGAGCCCCTGGTGGTCGAGCGCGTCCAGGGCCAGGTCCTTGAAGCGGGCGGGGGCGGTCTCCGTTCCGGGTTCCTTCGTCATGCCCGCAGTGAACCAGCGGGGTGGCGGGTGGCGGGCGGAATCGGGGAATGTCCGGCCGCCGCCCGTGGTTCGGTCTGGCAGAAAGTTCGAGATTCAACTAAACTCGGACTCACGAGGAGGTCCCGACATGCCCGCAGTGACCGTAGAGAACCCGCTGACCCTGCCCCGGGTGGTGGCGCCCGCCGAGGCGGCCCCGCGCCCCGTGCTCGCCGTGACGACCGCGCCCACCGGCTTCGAGGGCGAGGGCTTCCCGGTGCGCCGCGCCTTCGCCGGGATCAACTACCGCTACCTCGACCCGTTCATCATGATGGACCAGATGGGGGAGGTGGAGTACGGCGTCGGAGAGGCGAAGGGGACGCCCTGGCACCCCCACCGCGGCTTCGAGACCGTGACCTACATCATCGACGGCACCTTCGACCACTCCGACTCCCACGGCGGTGGCGGCACCATCACCAACGGCGACACGCAGTGGATGACGGCGGGCTCCGGCCTGCTGCACATCGAGGCGCCGCCGGAGTCCCTCGTCATGTCGGGCGGTGTCTTCCACGGCCTCCAGCTGTGGGTCAACCTCCCCGCCAGGGACAAGATGAAGGACCCCGCCTACCAGGACATCCGCGGTGGCCAGGTCCAGCTCCTCACGACGCACGACGGCGGCGCCCTGCTGCGCGTCATCGCCGGGGAACTCGACGGACACCAGGGGCCCGGCGCGACCCACACGCCGATCACGATGATCCACGCGACCATCCGGCCGGGCGCCGAGGCGACCCTCCCGTGGCGCCCGGACTTCAACGGCCTCGTCTACGTCCTCGCCGGTCACGGCACCGTCGGCACCGACCGCCGCCCCGTGCGCACCGGGCAGACCGCCGTCTTCGGCGACGGCTCCACGCTGACCGTGCGCGCCGACGAGAAGCAGGACAGCCACACCCCGGACCTGGAGGTCGTCCTCCTCGGCGGAGCGCCGATCCGCGAACCGATGGCCCACTACGGCCCCTTCGTCATGAACACACAGGCCGAACTCCAGCAGGCGTTCGAGGACTTCAAGGCCGGACGGCTCGGCAGCGTCCCCGCCGTGCACGGCATGTGAGCCGCGTCCACCGTGCCGGGCCGACGACCGGGTACGGTGGTTCGCAGGCGGGTACACGTATCCGCGGCCACCGAGCCGCGCCGGACGCGTTCCGCCCCCCTCAGCCGGAAGGCCGGGTGTTCCTCTCCCCCGTGGACACCCGGCCTTCCTCCTTTTCTTCCGGAGGCCCCGTTCCGCCTCCGGGGTGCCTGCCGGGGGTGTGGAGTGGCCGGTGGCCCACCCGCCGGGGGGTGCGCACCACGAGAGAGCCGGGTGGGCGAGTGCGCCGTGCGGCCCAACCCGTCGGCCACCGTCCGGTGGCCCTGCTCCCCGTCCGGCCTGTCGGGGCGGGAGCGGGCCGGGGGCGTGGTCGGCTGGGGGGATGCCCAAGCCCTTCGTCGCTCTCCTGCCCGAGCCCGCGCGCCGGGTGGCCGCGTGGTGTGTGCTCGCGCTCCTGGTGACCGCTGTCGCCGCCGTCGGGATCTGGCTGTGCGTGGAACTGAAGACGGCGGTCACCCCGATCCTGCTCGCCCTCCTCGGTACCGCCCTGCTGCGCCCCCTCTACCACCTGCTGGTCAGGGCGCACGTGCAGCGTTCCCTGGCCGCCGGGCTGACCTGCGTCGCGGTGGTCGCGGCGGTCGGCGGGGCCGGCTGGATCGTCACCAAGGCCATGATCGACAACGGGGACCAGATCCTGCGCTCGATCCGCAGCGCCGTCGACGACGTCGCCTCCTGGGCCGGCGCCGAGGACGCCTCGCTCGACGACATCGCCTCCAACGCCCGTGACCTGCTCGGCAAGTTCGGCGGTTCGGCCGCCTCCGGGGTACTCAACGGACTCAGCGTCCTCGGGCAGTTCGTGGCGGCGGCGGTACTCGCGCTGCTGCTCATGTTCTTCTTCCTGCGCGACGCGGACCGGGCCCTGCGCACCATCCGCTCGCTGTCCCCGGGAGACACCCCGGACTTCATGGAGGCCATCACCCGGCGCGGCTTCCAGGCCGTCGAGGGCTTCATGCACGGCACCACGATCATCGCCCTCATCGACGCGACCTTCATCACGGTGGGCCTGCTGGTCCTCGGGGTGCCCGGCGCGGTGGGGCTCGGCGCGCTGGTGTTCCTCGGGGCGTACATCCCCTACCTCGGGGCCTTCCTCTCCGGCGCGGTCGCGGTGCTCGTCGCGCTCGCCGACCGGGGCTTCGTCATCGCGCTGTGGGCCCTCGGCGTCGTGCTCGCCGTCCAGGTGCTCGAAGGCCATCTGCTCCAGCCGCTGATCCAGAGCCGCACCGTCCAGATGCACCCGGCCGTCGTCATGGTCACCATCACGGCGGGGGCCTCGCTCGCCGGCATCCTCGGCATGCTGCTCGCCGTCCCGCTGACCGCCGCCGCCTTCGGTGTCTTCCGCGAGGTCCGCGAACGGTACGGGAGCGGGGGCGCGGACGCGGGGAGCGCGGGCGGGAACGGGGACGCGGGCGGGAACGGGGGCGCGGGCGGCCGGGAGGGGAGCGGCGCCGGCCGGGTGTGAGGGGCGGAGCGCGCTCCTCAGCGCCTGCCCGGGGCCTCCCCGGTCCGCTCCCCGGGAGCCCCGCCCCGGGCGGGCGCCGTGCCGTCCGGTCCCGGCAGGTCGTCGAGACCGGGCAGGTCGTCCAGGTCGGGCAGGTCGTCGAGGTCGGGGACGGGGCCCACGGCCTCGGCGCCCGCGCCGCCCCCGGCGGGTCCCTTCTCCCCCTCGGGCCGCTCGCGCAGTTCGAACCAGATGGACTTGCCCTCGCCCCGGGGCTCCACGCCCCAGGCGTCGGCGAGCAGTTCCATGAGGACCAGCCCGCGCCCCGAGGACGCCAGTTCGCCGGGGTGGCGGCGGTGCGGGAGGTTGTCGTCGCTGTCGGTCACGTCGACCCGCATCCGGCGGGAGCCGGGCGGACCGTTCACCGAGGCGACGAGCAGGGCGTCCCCGTCGGTGTGCACGAGCACATTGGTGATCATCTCGGACACCAGCAGGGCCGCCGAGTCGACCTGATCGCGCTCCGGCCAGTCGTGCAGCAGCTCCCGCAGTTGCTGCCGGGCCCCGGCCACCCGCTCCGGTTCGGCCTGGGCGATGGTCAGGATCACGCGCCTGCCCTGCGGGTGCCGCAGCCGGGTCGAGGAGCCGATGAGCGCGCGGCGCAGCAGTACGACGGCGATGTCGTCCTCGTGCAGGGCGCGCAGCGGGCCGACCGCGTCGGCGGCGGCGGGCCCGTGCACGGCGTCCACGAGTTCGTCGGCGAGCGCCTCGATGTCGTCGTCGGGGTGCTGTTCCACGGCGTGCCGCAGCCGCTCCCAGCCGGTGTCCAGGTCGTGGCCGCCGGTCTCGATGAGCCCGTCGGTGCACAGGATCATCGTCTCGCCGGGCTCCAGCACGAGCCGGGTCGTGGGGTAGTCGGCGTCCGGGTCGATGCCGAGCGGCAGCCCGCCCCCGACGGGGCGGCGCAGGAAGGTCCCGTCGCTCATCCGGATCGCCGGTTCGGGGTGACCGGCGCGGGCGATGTCCAGGACCCCGCTGGAGGGGTCCACCTCGACGTACAGGCAGGTCGCGAAGCGCGGGTCGTCGTCGGCCTCGTCGGCCGCGCCCGCGGCGGTGCCGTAGAGCCGGGTCGAGGGCT
Source organism: Streptomyces sp. NPDC007088 (assembly GCF_042869355.1). Classification (NCBI taxonomy): domain Bacteria; kingdom Bacillati; phylum Actinomycetota; class Actinomycetes; order Kitasatosporales; family Streptomycetaceae; genus Streptomyces; species Streptomyces sp. NPDC007088. Next base: position 149,694 of record NZ_JBIAFO010000015.1, on the reverse strand, counting down.
GCTCCTCCTGGCCGGTGGGGGCGGCGGCGGTCGATCCGTACGTCGTGCGGTCGGTGATCCCGGCCAGGAAGCGGGTCGCGCGCGCGAGTACGGCGTCGGGCCGGTGGCCCTCGGAGGCGTAGGCGCGTACGGCGATCCGCAGCTGGCCCATGAGCCCGGCGGCCCGTACGTCGTGGCCCTGGACGTCGCCGATGACCAGGGCGATCCGGCCCGAGGGCAGCGGGATCATGTCGTACCAGTCGCCGCCGACCTGGAGCCCGCCGCCGGTCGGCACGTACCGCGCGGCCAGGGTCATCCCGGGGATCTTCGGGCCGAGCGTCGGCAGCATGGAGCGCTGGAGGCCCTCGGTCAGCTCGCGTTCCGACTCGGCGACCCCGGCGCGCGCGAGCGCCTGCGCGAGCATCCGCGCGACGGTGGTGAGTACGGAGCGCTCGTCGGGGGTGAAGGACACCGGGTAGGTGAACGCGGCGAGCCAGACGCCCATCGTGCGGCCGGCGACGGTCAGCGGCAGGAAGGCCCAGGAGTGGCGGTGGAAGTCGGCCACGACCGGCCAGACGGTCGGGTAGCGGTCGCGGTACTCGTCCGGGGAGGACAGGTAGATCGCGCGTCCCGTCCGGATGACCTCGGCGGCCGGGTAGTCGGTGTTCAGGGAGATGTCGGAGAAGGGGACGGCGGCGTCCCTGCGGTGCCCGTGGTGGCCGACGATCGTGAGGTGGTCGCCCTCGACCCCGAACACGGCCAGCCCGTCGGGGGAGAACCCGGGCATGGACAGCCCGGCGGCCACCCGCAGCACCTCGGTGGTGGACCTGGCCTCGGCCAGCGCCCGGCCCGCGTCCAGCAGGAACGCCTCCCGGGAGCGGCGCCAGTCGCCGGTCAGCGGGGTGCGCGCGGCGGTGTCGGGGGAGGGCTCGGTGACTTCCTGGAGGGTGCCCACGAGGACGAACCCGTAGCGGTCCACCAGCCGGGCGCTCGACGGCCCGGGGGCCTCGGTGTCGACGCCGACGACGGTGCGCGCGGCGTTCAGCGCCCGCTCGTCCGGGGCGCCTTCGGGGGGCTCGGGGGCCTGCGGGGCGTCCCCGGCGGGGCGTTGGGCGGCGCCTGCGGCGGGGTCTTCCGGGGCGTCCTGGGCGGTGCCGTCCGAGGGGGCGCCGGCGGCGCCTCCCGCGGCCGGGCCGGCGGCGTCCTTCGCGGCCGCTTCGGCGGGTGCGGAATTCCCGGTGGTAACGGGCGCCCCGGTGTTGACGGAGTCCGCTGCGCCCGCCTCGTCCGCACCCCTGTTCTCGCGGGCGGCGCGCTGCTCGGGGGTCTCGACGGGCCGGGAGCGGGTGCGTACGACGCGGACGACGTGGCCCTTGTCGTCCATGATCCGCATGCGGGCCTCGCCCACGGTGCCCTCGGCGGCGGCCAGGGTGATGATGCCCTGGACCTCGTTCCAGTCCGAGGGGTGGAAACAGGCCCGGACCCGGGACTCGGGCACGGTCGCCGCCTTCTCGGGCAGCCCGAGCAGCCGGGCCGCCTCGCGGTCCAGCGCCATCGTTCCCCGGCGGCTGTCCCAGCGCCACACCCCGGTGCCGACGGCGGCCAGTACCTCAGCGGCCGCCGGAACGCCGGACCACGCGCCGCGTTCCTCGTAGGTCACGTCCTCGGTGCCCATTGCCCCACTTCAAGAAGTATTCCCGCTGTGCTGCCACCGAGCGTAGCGGCCTGTCACGGGCGCCGCCGCCCGCCGCCCGGCTCCCGGACGGGCCGGGGCCCCTCCGCTATCCGCGAGAGGGGCCGGGGCCCCGGGCGGTAACCTGGGGGCTCCAGACATCCGGCGCCCCGCAAGGCCCCCGTCCTCGGACCGGGTCCCGGGCCCACACTCTCGCAAAGACTTGGATGAACGATGCATCGGTACAGGTCCCACACCTGCGGCGAGCTCCGCGCCTCTGACGTCGGTACCGACGTCCGGCTGAGTGGCTGGCTGCACAATCGCCGAGACCTGGGCGGCATCCTCTTCATCGATCTGCGCGACCACTACGGCATCACGCAGCTCGTGGCCCGTCCGGGCACGGCGGCCTTCGCGGCGCTCGACAAGCTCTCCAAGGAGACGGTGGTCCGCGTCGACGGCAAGGTCGTCTCGCGCGGCGAGGAGAACATCAACCCCGAGCTGCCCACCGGCGCGGTCGAGGTCGAGGCGGGCGAGGTCGAGGTGCTCGGCGAGGCCGGCCCGCTGCCCTTCACGATCAACGCGGAGGACGGGGTCAACGAGGAGCGGCGCCTGGAGTACCGCTTCCTCGACCTGCGCCGCGAGCGCATGCACCGCAACATCATGCTGCGCACCGCGGTCATCGCCGCGATGCGCCAGAAGATGACGGCGCTCGGCTTCAACGAGATGGCGACGCCGATCCTCACCGCGACCTCCCCCGAGGGCGCGCGCGACTTCGTCGTCCCCTCCCGCCTGAACCCGGGCCGCTTCTACGCGCTCCCGCAGGCCCCGCAGCAGTTCAAGCAGCTGCTCATGGTCTCCGGCTTCGACCGCTACTTCCAGATCGCGCCGTGCTTCCGCGACGAGGACGCCCGCGCGGACCGTTCGCCGGGCGAGTTCTACCAGCTCGACGTCGAGATGAGCTTCGTCGAGCAGGAGGACGTGTTCGGGCCCGTCGAGAAGCTCATGACGGAGCTGTTCACCGAGTTCGGCCAGGGCCGCCCGGTGACCTCGCCGTTCCCGCGCATCCCGTTCCGCGAGTCGATGCTGAAGTACGGCAACGACAAGCCGGACCTGCGCGCGAAGCTCGAACTGCACGACATCACCGACGTGTTCGCCGACTCGGGCTTCAAGGCGTTCGCGGGCAAGCACGTGCGGGCGCTGCCGGTGCCGGACACCGCCGGCCAGTCCCGCAAGTTCTTCGACGGCCTCGGCGACTACGCGGTCGAGCAGGGCGCCAAGGGCCTGGCCTGGGTCCGGGTCGGCGAGGACGGCGCGCTCAGCGGCCCGATCGCCAAGTTCCTCACCGAGGACGACGTGAAGGTCCTCACCGACCGCCTGGGCCTGGCCCCCGGGCACGCCGTGTTCTTCGGCGCCGGCGAGTTCGACGAGGTCTCGAAGATCATGTCGGCGGTCCGTGTCGAGGCCGCCAAGCGCGCCGGGCAGTTCGAGGAGGACGTGTTCCGGTTCTGCTGGATCGTGGACTTCCCGATGTTCGAGAAGGACGAGGAGACCGGGAAGATCGACTTCTCGCACAACCCGTTCTCGATGCCGCAGGGCGGTATGGAGGCCCTGGAGAACCAGGACCCGCTGTCCGTCCTGGCCTGGCAGTACGACATCGTGTGCAACGGCATCGAGCTGTCCTCCGGCGCGATCCGCAACCACGAGCCCGAGATCATGCTCCGGGCCTTCGAGATCGCCGGCTACGAGCGCGAGACGGTCGAGCAGGAGTTCGCGGGCATGCTGCGCGCCTTCCGCCTCGGCGCCCCGCCGCACGGCGGTATCGCCCCGGGCGTCGACCGCATCGTGATGCTCCTGGCCGACGAGCCGAACATCCGCGAGACGATCGCCTTCCCGCTCAACGGCAACGCCCAGGACCTCATGATGGGCGCGCCCACCGAGCTGGCGGAGACCCGCCTGCGCGAGCTGAACATCCAGCTCAGGAAGCCGGTCCAGAAGTAGTCCGGGAGGGGTCCCGGAGCACCACCCCCGAAGCGGCCCCGCAGCAGCGGGTCCAGCTAAGCGAGGACGGCGGCCCTCGGCCGGAACGCGATGTTCCGGCCGAGGGCCGCCGCCGTGCGCGCCGTGGGCTCAGGTGGCTGTCGCCGGGTCCGGGGCGGGCTCGCCCCGGACCGCCGGGACGCTGGGGGCCGGGCCCGTTCCCGCGTGGGGCCCGTGGTGGCGGCTGATGTTGCGGGCCAGCAGCTCGGTGGACTCGCGTACGCCGATCTCCGCGCCGCCGTCCGCCGCGGGCAGGCGGCCGTCGGCGGTCCGCAGCTCGGCGAGGGCGGTGTCCATGGCGCGGTGCGCGGCGAAGAGGCAGGGCGTGCTGTAGATGGCCACGTCCACGCCGAGTCCGGTCAGTTCGGTCAGCGAGAGGCGGGGTGACTTGCCGCCCGCGATCTGGTTGAACAGCAGCGGCTTGTCCCCGATGACGTCCCGTACCCGGCGAATCCACTCGACGCTGCGGACCCCGTCGACCAGTACGACGTCGGCGTCGGTCTCGGCGAGGGCCCGCGCGCGGACCAGGATGTCCTCTTCCTCGGTGGCGTCCGTGCGGGCGATGACGAGCAAGTCCTCCCGGCTCTCCAGGACCAGATTCAGCTTGTCGAGGTACTCGGCGAGCGGCAGGACCTGCTTCCCGTCCGCGTGCCCGCAGCGCCGGGGCCGCTTCTGGTCCTCCAGGATCACGCCGGAGGCCCCGATCCGCTCCAGCCGCTGGACGACGTGGCAGGCGACCTCGGGATCGACGTACCCGTCGTCGATGTCCACCAGGAGGTGCTGCCGGGGGAAGGCGCCGCGCAGCCGTGCCACGAAGTCGACCATGTCGGGCCAGGCGATGAACCCGATGTCGGGCAGCCCGTAGTGGGAGGCGGCGAAACCGAAGCCGGAGACGAAGAACCCGTCGTAGTGCCCGGCGGCGACGGACGCGGAGTACATGTCGTAGACGCCGATGAGGGGTGTCGTCCCGGGGGCCGCGATCTCGGCACGCAGAGCGTCCCCGTACCTCAGGTCTGACCTCACGTATGTCCTCCTTGGATGGGGCGGGAGCGCCGCTCGCCGAAGCCGAACGCCCTTGCGGGCAGGGCGAATCGCGACCACGGGACGGGTCGCCGCGAGCGCCGGGGCGCGACTAGGTGTACCAATCCCGGCGTGGCCGCGCGCACCGGAATCACCCGTTCTTCCCCGGGGTCCGGGTCCGGGGTCACTCTTGTGGCGGTAGGGGCGGGCGTGTAGCGCTGCCGCAGCGCCGCATTCCCTACGGTGGAGGGCATGGCTGCCGTGCGGATCCGGGATCTCGACGACGAGGCGTACGCGACACCGCGCCGTCGGGCCGCGGCCACCGGCAGATCCCTCCAGGAGTATCCGCGTGTGGAGGTCGAGGGTCTCGCTCGTCGCCCGACGCTGGACGAGGTCGTCGAAGGAATCCGGTCCCGCGCTGTGAGCGATCTCCCCATGGACGACATCGTCGCTCTCCAGCGGGAGGACAGGGAGCGGTGATCGTCGTGGACGACTCGGTCCTTGTCGCGCTCTTCCCCGACAGGGGACCGATGGGTCAGGCGTGCGCCGACCGCTCGCGGGGCGCGGGGCTGTACGCGCCCGCACTGATCGGCATCGAGGCGCTGGGTGCCGCGCGGGGCCTGGTGCGAGGCGGCAGGATCGGCCGGAGCGAAGCGGGGGAACTCGTGCGCGCGTTGCCGTTCTTCCCCTGCGGCGCATTCCGCACGAGGGGCGGCTTCCCCGCATGCGGGAACTCCGGGAGGACGCCACCGTGTACGACGCCGCCTACGTCGCCCTCGCGGAGCGGCTTGGTGCGCCGCCGCCGGCCCGTGTGAACGCGCGCGAAAGGCGGCCCCGGCACCGTCCGAAGGGTGCCGGGGCCGCCGTGGACCGCCGGAGGCTACTCCCCTCCGCCGAAGCGCTCCTTGAAGGCGTCGAGGTCGTCCTCGGTGAGCTTCGCGAAGAGGACCGGCGGGACGATGAACGGGGTGCCGGCCGGCACCGAGGACAGGGCGCGGGCCTCCTCGGCGCTGACCCAGGTCGCCGTGGTGTCCGGCAGCTTGAACGCCGTGCGCATCGCCTTCGCGGAGGTCGGGACGAACGGCTCGGAGACCACCGCGTACAGGTGGATGAGGTTCATCGCGGTGCGCAGGGTGAGCGCCGCGCCCTCCTGGTCGGTCTTGATCTCCAGCCAGGGTGCCTTCTCCTCCAGGTAGGAGTTGCCCGCCGACCACAGCGCGCGCAGCGCCGAGGCCGCCTTGCGGTACTGGAGGGCCTCCATCTGCTCCTCGTACTCCGCGAGCAGACGGGCGATCTCCTCACCGAGCCTCTCCTCCGCCGCACCGGCCGCCCCGCCCTCCGGCACCGCGTCCCCGAAGCGCTTGCGGGAGAAGGACAGGACGCGGTTGACGAAGTTGCCGAGGGTGTCGGCGAGGTCCTTGTTGACCGTGGCCTGGAAGTGCTCCCAGGTGAACGAGGAGTCGTCCGACTCGGGGGCGTTCGCGATCATGAAGTAACGCCAGTAGTCGGCCGGCAGCACCTCCAGCGCGTCGTTGGTGAAGACGCCCCGGTGCTGCGAGGTGGAGAACTTGCCGCCGTAGTAGTTCAGCCAGTTGAAGGACTTCAGCACGTCGACGCGCTTCCACGGCTCGCGCGTGCCCATCTGGGTGGCGGGGAACATCACGGAGTGGAAGGGCACGTTGTCCTTGCCCATGAACTCGGTGTACGTCACGTCCTCCGCGTCGTACCACCAGGACTTCCAGTCGCGGCTCTCTCCGTCCCCGGCGGCGTCCGCCCACTCCTTCGTACCGGCGATGTACTCGATCGGCGCGTCGAACCAGACGTAGAACACCTTGCCCTCGGCGGCCAGTTCGGGCCACACATCGGCCGGGACGGGGACGCCCCAGTCCAGGTCACGGGTGATCGCCCGGTCGTGCAGGCCCTCGGTCAGCCACTTGCGGGCGATGGACGAGGACAGCTGCGGCCAGTGGTCCCCGACCTGCTCGATCCACTTCTCCACCTCGCCCTGCAACTTCGACTGGAGCAGGAACAGGTGCTTGGTCTCGCGTACTTCGAGGTCGGTGGAGCCGCTGATCGCGGAGCGCGGGTTGATCAGGTCGGTCGGGTCGAGCACCCGCGTGCAGTTCTCGCACTGGTCGCCGCGCGCCTTGTCGTAGCCGCAGTGCGGGCAGGTGCCCTCGACGTAGCGGTCCGGGAGGAAGCGGCCGTCGACCGGCGAGTACACCTGCCGGATCGCGCGCTCCTCGATGAAGCCGTTCTCGTGGAGCCTGCGCGCGAAGTGCTGGGTGATCTCCCTGTTCTGCTGCGAGGAGCTGCGCCCGAAGTGGTCGAAGTCGAGCGAGAAGCCGTCGTAGACCGCCTTCTGCGCGTCGTGCGCCTCGGCGCAGAACTCGGCGACCGGGATGGAGCGGGCGGCGGCGGCCAGCTCGGCGGGGGTGCCGTGCTCGTCGGTCGCGCAGATGTACAGCACCTCGTGCCCGCGCTGGCGCAGGTACCTCGCGTACACGTCGGCCGGGAGCATGGACCCCACCATGTTGCCCAGGTGCTTGATTCCGTTGATGTACGGAAGGGCGCTGGTGATGAGGTGTCGAGCCATCGCGGGCTGCTCCCAAGTCGCTACGTGCGGTGAGGGACGGTGAGTACCGGCCGTCTTCTTCGAACCTTGAAATCGTAGCTGACGGCAAAGGGCCGCCCACGGGGGTTTTCCCCCGTGGACGGCCTGGTGCGCTTGCGCCGCGAGGCGCGTACGGAGGGTTACGCGGTGCCGGGTTCCGGGGGGTTCCCGGTGCCCTGCGGCCGCCAGGCGGCGAGCAGGCCCGTGTAGACCTCGGCGTCGGTCAGCTCGCGCGGTGCGGGGCCCGCGTGGAAGAAGCCGGCGTTCTCGGCCGTGAGCTTGCGCAGGTAGTCGAAGCCCTTCGCGTCGTGCTCGCCGAAGGCCACGAACTGCCAGAAGATCCCCGGGTCGGCCTCGGCGGCCGCCTTGAGCGCGTCCGTCGCGGCCGTGCGGACGTCGGGCGGACCGTCGGTCTGGAACACGACGAGGGCCGGCCGTGCGGGGTCGGCGCTCTTGGCGTGCACCGCTCTGACCTCCTCGATCGCCCGCTCGTAGTGGGTACGGCCCATGCGTCCGGCCGCCGCGTGCAGTGCGTCGACCCGGTTCTCGAAGGAGTCGAGGCTCAGCTCCCCGGTCCCGTCGATCTCCGTGGAGAAGAACACGAGCGGCACCCGGGCGTCGGCGTCGAGGTGCGCGGCCAGCGCGAGGACCTGCTCGCCGAGCGCCTGCGCGCTGCCGTCCTTGTAGTACGGCCGCATCGAACCGGACCGGTCGAGCACGAGGTACACGCTCGCCCGCACCCCGGACAGCCCCGCCTCGCGCAGCGCGGTCCCGGCGCTCTTGTACGCGGCGGAGAGCGCGGGCGCCTTGGACTTGACGCGGGTGGCGGGGACGGCGGGCCTCGCGGCGGTGGCCGGCTTGGCCTTCGGCTCCGGCTTGGCCTTCGGCTCCGGCTTGGGGGAGGCGGCGGCCGGCTTGGCCTTCGGCTCCGGCTTGGGGGCGGCCTCCGCCTTGGGCTCGGACTTGGGAGCGGTCTTGGCCTTGGGAGCGGTCTTGGCCTTGGGCCCGCCGGACTTGGGAGCCGCCTCGGACTTGGGCGCCGCCTCGGACTTGGAAGCGGTCTTGGACTGGGGAGCGGTCTTGGCGGGCTCGCTCTTGGCGGCCTCGCTCTTCGCGGGCTCGGCTTCCGGCTTCGGCTCGGCCTTGGGCTTGGCCTCGGCCTTGTCCTCGGCCTTGTCCTTGTCCTCGGGTTCCGGCTTGGCCTCGGTTCGGGGCGCGGCCTTGGCCTCCGGAGTGTCTTCAGCCTGCGGTTCGGCCTTGGAGTCCGGCTCCGTGGCGGCCTTCGCGGCCTTCCCGGCCTTCGTGCCCGCAGTGGTCTCGGGCTCGGGCGCGGGCTTCCGCTCCGGCTCCGGTACGGGCTTCGCCTCGGCGGCAGGCGTCTCGGCCTTCCCGGGTTTCTCACGTTCCTCGACCGGCTCCGACGGCTTCGGGACCGTGGGGGCGGCGTCGTCCTTGGCGCGGTCGAAGGCGGCGGCGACGAGGTCCTCGGCCGCGGAGGCGCGGCGGCGTTCGACGGGGTCGGTGCCCTGCGCGGGGACGGTCGGCGCGGCGGCCTCGGCGGTCGCGACGGTCGCGGAGTCCCGCTCCCCGGCCCCGGCCCCGGTTCCGGCCACGTCCTCCGTACGCGTCGCGGTGGCGCCCTCGTCCGCGCCGTCCGCCGCCTGGTTCTCCGCGTCGGCGGTGTCGGCCGCGGCGAGAGCGGTGTCCCCGTCCTGCTCCTGTCGTGCCTCCGGCACGCCGTCCGCATCTGACTTCCGGCGCCCGAACGCGTTCCGCAGAAGATTCAGAATGCCCATGCGCGCACCCCTTCGCGTGAGTTGATTCCCGGTAATCCCTGGCCAGGGCGGATACGTAAGGTTAGCCGCAGTAATACGTGATCATGGGCAGGGTGGTCTTGGTGCGTCCATTACCCGCACCGGGGAAGCTCATGTACTCCTCATCAATTGCCGAACATCCGCCGTACGGGCGGAGTTCACGCTTCCTCCATTCCGCTGCCGCCGCGCTTTTCCGGCCCCCTCCTGGCGTCAGCCCCGTCACGCACCGCACCGGTGAACGACGGACCCAGGAACGGACGGTGGAGACCGTGCGCCCACACCTCCCGCTGATCAGCTCGCACCAGGGCGGCAGATCGGCTTTGACCTGCCGTTTCCGTTGCGGGGACGCCTGCTTCCACGAAGCCCCCAACACGAGTGGCAACCCGTACTTCGGCGAGGTCCTGGCCGGTGCGCTGAGCCGCCGCGCGGTGCTCGGCACGGCCGCCGTGGTGACTCTGGCCTCGGCGGCGGGGGCGAGTGTCCTGCCTGCCCCGGAGGCGCGGGCGGCGGGCGGTGGTTCCGGGCACGGCACGCGCCCCGGGGACGGTGCGAAGGGCCTGCGTTTCACGCCCGTACCGCCCAACACGGCGGACCGCGTGACCGTTCCGCCCGGATATCGGCAGAACATCGTGATCCGCTGGGGCGAACCGATTCTCCGCGGGGCGCCCGCATTCGACGCGGAACGGCAGTCGGCGCGGGCGCAGGCGCGGCAGTTCGGTTACAACAACGATTTCCTGAGCCTGCTCCCGCTGGAGAGGGAACGGGGTGTCGCGGCCCGTCGGCAGATTCTGGTGGCGAACCACGAGTACACGGACGAGGTCCTCATGTTCCGTGGCTACGACCCGGACGCGCCGACCCGGGAGCAGGTCGAGATCGCGTGGGCCGCGCACGGCCTCTCGGTCGTCGTGGTCGAGGAGGACCGCGGGACGGGCGCGCTGACCCCGGTGCCCCGGCACGCGCTGAACCGGCGGCTGACGGCGACCAGCGAGTTCCTGCTCACGGGCCCGGCGGCGGGCAGCGAGCTGCTGCGCACCTCGGCCGACCGCACGGGCAGCCGGGTGCGCGGGACGCTCAACAACTGCGCGGGCGGGACGACGCCGTGGGGCACGACCCTGCACGGCGAGGAGAACTTCAACCAGTACTTCGCCCACGCCTCCTCGGCGACCGACAGGCGGTACGGCATCGGCACCGGGGCGAGCGAGCGCAAGTGGGAACGCTTCGACCCGCGCTTCGACGTGTCGCGGGAGCCGAACGAGCCGCACCGTTTCGGCTGGGTCGTGGAACTCGACCCGTACGACCCGGACTTCACCCCGCGCAAACGCACCGCGCTGGGCCGCTTCAAGCACGAGGCGGCGCAGCCGAGGCTGACCGCCGACGGCCGGGCCGTCGTCTACATGGGCGACGACGAGAAGTTCGACTACCTGTACAAGTTCGTGTCCTCGCGGCGGATGCGCGCGGGCGGCGGGCGCGCCGCCCGCGCGCACAACCGCACACTCCTGGACGAGGGCACGCTGTACGTGGCGAAGCTGACGGGGGACTCCCCGGCCGCCGAGATCGACGGGAGCGGGAAGCCTCCGGCCGACGGGGAGTTCGACGGTTCGGGCACCTGGGTTCCGCTCGCGACCGGTGACACCTCGCACGTGCCGGGGATGAGCGCCGAGGAGGTGTACGTCTTCACCCGGCTGGCCGGGGACAGGGTTGGCGCGACGAAGATGGACCGCCCCGAGGACGTCGAGCCCTCGCCGCGCACCGGCCGGGTGTACGTCGCGCTCACCAACAACACGGACCGGGGCGCGAGCGGCAAGGCCCCCGCCGACGAGGCCAACCCGCGCGCGGCGAACAAGCACGGTCACGTACTGGAGCTGGCCGAGTACGGGGACGACCCGGCGGCGGAGGGCTTCGCGTGGCGGCTGTTCCTGGTGGCGGGGGACCCGGAGGACCCGGCGACGTACTTCGCGGGCTTCCCGAAGGAACGGGTGAGCCCGGTCTCCTGCCCGGACAACGTGGCCTTCGACCCGCACGGCAACCTGTGGATCTCCACGGACGGTGCGCGACTGGGCTCGCACGACGGCCTGTTCGGGGTGGCGACGGCGGGGGAGCGGCGTGGGGAGCTCAAGCAGTTCCTGACGATGCCGAAGGGCGCGGAGACCTGCGGACCGGTGATCCAGGAGCGCCGGGTGCTGGTCGCGGTGCAGCACCCGGGCGAGGTCGACGGGGCGAGCGTGGAGAAACCGGCCTCGGTGTGGCCGGACGGCGAGGGCCGCGTCGTCCGGCCCTCGGTCGTCGCGGTGTGGCGCGAGGACGGCGGCGCGATCGGCGTGTGAGCCGGGCCGGGACGCGCTGGGCGTGCCGCGCGGGGAGTGCGCGTGACGCCTCCGGGGCCGGCGGCGGCGCCCACGGCCGTACCGGGGCGGGCGAGCAGGGGAACCGCGCGCGGGGTCGTGGGGGCGAGGTCTCCGGGGCTCCGCGCGCCGGGACGTCGCGGAGCCCCGGGACCGTCGCCGTGCCTGCGGTGTCCGGTGGCCGGGCCGCGTTAGCCTCCGGTCCAGAAGCCGTGGCGCTCCTGGACCGGAGGCGCGGGCGAGGCCGGGCAGGAGGGAGAGGGAGACGTGACCGTCCGGAGGTTCGGCCCGCGCAGGGCGGGTGACCGGCTCATGTACCACCGTGCCGTACGGGTGGACGCCCCGCGAAGCTGGCTGTTCGTCTCGGGCCACGAGGCACGCGACGACGACGGGGCCGTCGTCTGTCAGGGCGACATGGCGGGCCAGATCGGGCTGACGGTGCGGCGGCTGGAGGAGAGCGTCACGGAGGCGGGGATGACGATGGCGGACGTCGTGCAGATCCGCGTCTTCACCACCGACCTGTCCGCGTGCAAGGCCCACTACGACGTTCTCCTCGACGCGCTCGCCGCGCGGGACTGCGAGCCGGCCAGCCTCCTCGCCGAGGTCACCGCGCTGTCCGATCCCGGCATGCTCGTCGAGATCGAGGCGGTCGCGGTGCGCTGAGGCCGGCAGCCCCGCGCCCGCCCCCGGCTCAGGCCGCGAGGTCGTGGGCGGCGCGCCGGGCGAGGGCGGGGCGCAGGGCGAGGACGCCGGCGGAGCCGAGCAGGCCCGTGGCGAGCGCGGTCCACCACAGGACGGCGGGGCCGGCCGCCGTGTAGAGGGTGACGCCGAGGGTCAGGGAGAGGAACCGGGCGAGGCCCCAGAACCACTGGAAGGCGCCCTGGTAGCGGCCGCGTGCCTCGGCCGGGGCGAGGTCGGCGACGAGGGCGGCGTTGATGCCGGCCGCGAGTACCTCTCCCACCGACCACACGAAGACGGACACGACGAACAGGAACACGTTGTCGGCGAGCCCGGTGAGCGCGACCCCGGCGGCGATGAGGACCCCGGCGACGGCCTGGACCCGTACCCGGTCGACGTCCGCGAGCCAGTGCGTCGTGAGCGGCTGGAGGAGGACGACGAGGACGGCGTTGACGGCGGCGAGCGCCCCGTACACGGCCGGTCCGAGCCCGGCGTCGTCCACGGCGATCGGCAGCGCGGCCTCGGTGAGCGAGTACACGAACAGGTGGACGCCCAGGAGCGGGAGCAGCAGGAGGGCGAGCCGGTCGCGCAGCACGATGCCGTAGCCCCCGCCACCGCCCCCGCCCCCGCTCTTCGCGGGCGCGCGCCCGGCGGCGGGCGGCGGCGCGGGCAGCCGGGCCACGACGATCGCGGCGTAGCCGAGCATGGAGGCGGCGTCGACGGCGAACAGCAGCCAGTAGCCGTGCGCGGCGAGCAGTCCGCCCACGATCCCGGCGGCGGCGGTCCCGATGTTCACGCCCCAGCCGAACAGGGCGTAGGCGCGGCGCCGGGCGACCGGTGCGACGGCGTCGGCCATCAGGGCGTACGCGGCCGGGCTGACCGTCGCCCCGGTGGTGCTCAGCAGGAGGGCGGCGGCGGCCAGGGTGGCCAGGCCCGGCGCGAAGAACAGGGCGCCCTGCGCGAGGGACGCGCCGACGAGCCCGAACAGCATGGTGGGGCGCCGTCCGATCCGGTCGGCGAGGAAACCGCCGAGCGCCGGGCCGAGGAGGTTGCCCGCGCCGAGCGCGCCGAGCACCCAGGGCACTTGCGTCCCGGTGATCCCCCGGTCGGCGAGGAAGAAGACGAGGAACGGGGTGACGACGTAGCCGAAGCGGTTGACGACGGTCCCCGCGAACAGCGTCCACACGGTGGCCGGAAGCCCCCGGTAGGCGGCCGGGACGAGACCGGAGACGAGGGCACGGGCTGCGGGCGTGGCGGGCGTGGCGGGGGCGGCGGCGGACGGAGTGGCGGCGGCGGTGGGGGCGCTGGCGGCGTCGGAACGCTCGGGCTCGGTGGGCATGACGCGAGCCTGCGGCCGGCCCCGCCCGAGACGGCAATGATTAAGCTCAGGCTTAACCCACGCCGTGGGAGTCCGGGGGGAGCATCCGCGATGGACGTCGAACTTACCTTCAGTACCGCCGACTTGGCGCACAGCCGGTTCGCGGTCTCCCCGATGTGGGAGGTGGTCACGAGTTACCGGCTGCTGCGTTCGGCCGCCGGGAACGTGCCGCACCGCCACTGGCTCGCCGAGGTGCGGCCCCGCGTCTCGGCGCTGCGCCTGGACTCGGGTCCGCTGTCCGAGCTGATCCCGCGCGACGGCTACCTCGCCGACTTCCTGAACCCGACTCCGGCCCGCCCCTTCCCGGACCTGTCGGAGGAGCTGGCGGCGATCCGCGCGACCGGCCCGGAGCAGGTGCGGGCCGAACTGGACCTGCTCGCCGCGCGGCTGCCCTCCGGCCGGGAGGAGGGCCCCGGGGCGCGGGCCCTGCGCGCCGATCCGGTGGCGGGACTGGAGCGGGTGACGGCGGAGATCACGGCCTACTGGGAGGCGGCGGTCGCCCCGTACTGGGCGCGGGTGCGGAAGTTGCTGGAGGCGGACGTCTTCGGCCGGGCCCGCGAGGCCGCCGAGTACGGCACGGGCCACGTGATGGCCGGGCTGCACGAGACGATCCAGTGGGAGGAGGGCGCGCTGCGCCTGGCGCACCGGGTGTGCGCGCTGGAGCGCGGGACGAGCGGCCAGGGTGTGCTCCTCGTCCCCTCGGCCTTCGTGTGGCCGCGGGTGCTGACGCGCGCGGCGACCGGCGAGTCCCCGCAGATCGCCTATCCCGCGAGGGGGGTGGGCAACCTGTGGGCGGAGCGCAGGTCCTCGGCGAGCGAGGCGCTGGCGGCGGTCCTCGGCCGTTCCCGGGCCCGGCTGCTCGCCGAACTCGACAGCCCCGCCTCGACGACCCGCCTGGCCCGCCTCGCCGCGCTCTCCGCGCCCGGCGTCTCCCAGCACCTCACCGCGCTGCGCGACGCGGGCCTGGTGAGCGCGCACCGCTCGGGCCGCGAGGTCCTGTACGCGCGCACGGCGGTCGCGGAGGCGCTGCTCGGCTCGGCGGCGTAGCGCGCGCCTTCGCCCGGACGTCAGGGGTGGACTTCGTGGAAGAGGGGTGTGTCCGGTACGGCGTCCGGGTCGGCCCAGGAGTGCAGCGGGCACCCTTCGGCGGCGCGCACGCGGGAGACGTGGATGCCGTGGAGGCACGTGGCGCACCAGCAGCGCGCGTAGCCGACGCGGGTCACAGTGTCGCCGGCCACCACGCACTGGACGGTCCGCGAGCCGCACCGGGGGCAGGACGCCTCCTCCGGCCGGATTCCGGCCGAGACGATCCGCCCGGCCAGCACCGACCACCGGCTGAAGGCGCTCCCCGTCCTCGTCTCCGCCTCCGCCTCCGCCTCCGCCTCCGCCTTTGCCTTCGTCTTCGCCTTCTTCTTCATCGCCGCCGCTCCTTCCCCGTGGTCCCCGTGGTCCCGTGCCCGCGTGGCCCGACCCGCGGGCCGGTGAGGACGGCGCGCGGGCCGTGTCCGGCAGGCCGGGGAAGCGTACGGCGCTCGCGGTGCGACCCGGGCCGAGCGGCAGCCCGCCGCGGGGCGCGCCCACGAGTCGCGCGGCCGGGGCCCTCGTCCCCTAGGCGCCGTCCGGGGCGGCCGGACCCGCCCCGGCCCTCAGCCGTCGACGCGCCACAGCAGCCCTGCGAGGGCCGTGCCGAACTCGCCCGGCCGTTCCAGGTTCGGCAGGTGCCCGGCGCCCTCGATCACGTGCAGCTCGCTGTCCGGTACGAGCGCGCGCAGCGATTCGGCGTCCCGTACCGGCGTGTAGGTGTCGAGCCGTCCCACGACGACGAGGGTGGGCACGCGGACGGCGCGCAGCAGCGGCCGGTAGTCGGGGCGCAGCGCCCGGCCGCGCAGGGCGGCGGCGGCCCCTTCGGGCGGGGCGGCGCGCATCATGCGCAGGACGTGTGGGGTGGCCTCGGGACGCGGCCCGGCGGGCTCGACCATGCGCGTCAACACCTCGGCCGCGTACCCGTTCATTCCTTCGCGTGACAGCCGGTCGGCCATGGCGCGGCGGGCGCGTACGCCGTCCTCGGTCTCCGGTTCGGCGAAGGTGTCGGCGAGCAGCAGTCCGCGTATCCGCTGCCCGAACACCGGGAGGCACTCCATGGCGATCTGCCCGCCCATGGACAGCCCCCCGAGGACGAAGCGCTCCACGCCGAGGTGGTCGAGGAGCGCGCGCAGGTCCTCGGCGAACACGGAGAGCGGGGTGGTGCCGGGGACCACGGTCGTCTCGCCGTAGCCGCGCAGGTCCGGGACGATCACCCGCCGCCGCTCGCGGAAGGCGGTGCGCTGCGGGTCCCACATCGACCGGTCGAAGGGGTGCCCGTGGATCAGGACGAGGGGGGTCCCGGGGCGGGCGGTGGTGCTGCGCCGCCCGTCGTCCTCGTACGCGACGCGGATGCCGTTGACCTCGGCGGTGTCTGCCATGGTCAGAGGCTAGAAACGGACCGGTTCTCGGTGCAATGCTCTCCTTTGCACTCGGTGCAATAGGAGGCGGGGGGAGCGGGCGTGGAGGACTACCGGCGGCTCGCGGACGCGGTGGCGGCGCGGATCGCGGCGGGCCGGCTCCGGCCGGGGGACCGGCTGCCGACGCAGCGGGCGTTCGCACACCGGCACCGCGTCGCGCCGTCCACGGCGGGCCGGGTGTACGCGGAACTCGTCCGGCGCGGACTGGTGATGGGCGAGGTGGGCCGGGGCACCTTCGTGCGGGCCGTGGAACCGCCCAGCGGACGCCCGTTGACCCAGCCGGGCACGGGGGGCGCGGCGGTGCCGGTGAACCTGGAGCTGAACTACCCGGTCGTCCCGGGCCAGGCGGAGGCCCTGTCCGCGTCCCTCGCCCCGCTCCTGCGCCCCGACGTCCTGGCCGAGGCGACGGGCACGGTGTCGCCGCGCGGCACGGCGGCGGCCCGGCGCGCGGCGGCCGGGCTGTTCGGCCCGGACGCCGACCCGGACCGTGTCCTGTTCGCGGGCAACGGCAGGCAGGCCATCGCGGCGGCCCTGGTCCGCGCCGCCCCGCGCGGCGCCCGCCTCGGCGTCGAGCCCCTGACGTATCCGCTGGTCAAGGAGATCGCGGAACGCCTCGGCCGGCTCCTCGTCCCGCTCCCCACCGACGCGTACGGCATCGTCCCGGAGGCCGTACGCGCCGAGCGTCCCGCCGCGCTGTACGTCCAGCCGGTCCTGCACAACCCGACCTCCCGCACGACGCCGAGCGCGCGGCGCGCGGAACTGGCGGCCGTGGCGGCCGAGTTGGGCATCCCCGTGATCGAGGACCGGGTGTGGTCCTTCCTGCGGGAGGACGAGGCCCCCGCCCCCGGCGGCGACCGGACCCGCACGTACGTCGTGGACAGCCTCTCGAAGCGACTGGCGCCCGGCCTGACCGTGGGCCTGTTGTACGTCCCGAAGGGGGAGGCGGGCCGTACGGAGACGGCGCTGCGCACGGGCGGCTGGAGCGCGCCCCGCTTCGCGCTGGAGGCGGCGCGACGCTGGCTGGAGGACGGCACGGTAGCCCGCCTGAGCGAGGCGAAGAGACGCGACGCGGCGGCCCGACAGGCCCTGGTGGCACGCCACTTGGCGGGCGACTTCGTGATCGACACCGACCCGCACGGCTACTACGCCTGGTGGGAACTGCCGTCCCCGTGGCGCGCCGACACCTTCGTCGCGGCGGCGCGCGAACGGGGCGTCGCGGTGACCCCGGGCAGCGCGTTCGCGGTGCCGCCGTACACGGCACCGCGACGGGTCAGGCTGGGCCTGGCCTCTCCGGAACCGAGCGTGCTGGCCGGCGCGTTGGAGCGCCTGGCCGCCCTCGCGCGGTCCACCGAGAGCAGTGCTCTCAGTCCTTGAGGCCGTGCTTGGCGCGCCGGTGCCGGGCGAGCAGGACCCGGCAGTCGACGGCCTGGCTGTGGTCGTACACGGCGAGCGCCCTGCGCTCCTGGTCCATGAGCTTGGCGCAGGCGGAACAGAGCGGTGGCGCGTCCGGGCCGTCTTCTCCGGGGGGCGCGTCGGGGTTCTGGTGCGTCACAGGACTTCTCCTCGGCTACGGGCGTTGGCGCGGGCGGCCTCGGCCCGCAGTCGTTCGGCGGGACCGGCGATCCGCACGTCGGAGGGCGCGGCGCTCCACTCGCACCCGCCGCGCACCGGACGCAGCCACCAGCGGCCGCCCATCGCGGCCTGGAACCGGGCGAGTTGCTCACGGCGCGTGTCGACCACGATGGTCCCCGTCGCGGGCTGGGGCGGCGGCGGACCGGGTTCCGTGCGGGGATTACCGAGAGTGACTCCCGTGGCCTTGCCTCCGAGGACCTTGGCCAGCCGCACCGCGACCGCGCAGGGCAACGGGTCCACCTCCACGACGGGCCCCTCGGCCCCGAGGGCGCCTCTTATCGGAAGGTCGAACCCCCGTGCGAGTAGCGCCAGATGAAGCGCGGAGGCGATGTCCTGCGGAGCTGGAGAGGCATTCATCCCTTGCGGTCCCTTGTGTTGTGGTACATCACGATAAGAGAATCTTTTCTCGCTACGGAGTGTGAGTTCAGGTTCGCGCTGGGGTAGGCATCCGCGCAATGCGTGACACGTGCCAAGGGTCGGTGTCACACGGCTGAAGGGAAGTCAATGGGGCAGCGAAGGAACGGGGACAGGGCGGAGCTGCCTCAAGGGGGATCGGCCGAGACCTTCGGGCAGGTCTTACGTCACCTGCGGAAGCAAGCCGGTTACACACAGGCTGAGTTGGCGGCCGAGATGCACTGCGATCGCTCGCTGCTGGCGCGCTTCGAAGCCGGTACGCGCGTGCCGGACGAGAGGGCTGTGCGGTTGGCTGACGAGTTTCTGGGCGCCGGTGGTCTACTGGTGCTGTTGTGGGCGCGCACCGACTGGTATCCCGAGGTGCAGCATCCGGACTGGTTCAAGCGGCGTGCGCAGATGGACAGCAAGGCGACAGCGATCTTCGAGTATCAGAGTGTCGTGATGCCCGGACTGCTCCAGACCCACGGGTACGCCTTCGCTCAGTTCGCGCAAGTGAAGCCGCTGGACGAGGTGGAAGGCGCCGTGCGAGCGAGGCTGAGCCGTCAGGGCCGCTTCATCGCCCCGGGAGGCCCGCTTCTCGTGGTGGTACTGGATGAAAGCTGCATCACCAACGTGGTCGGAGACGCCCAAGTGATGAGCGAACAGTGCAACCACCTGCTGATCATGGGCGCTCTGCCCAACATTCGCATCCAGGTGGCACCGGCGGACGCGCCCCACATCGTCCGCCCGTTGCGCCCGATGTCGATCATCCATCATCCGGACGGCACCCGGTGTGTGTACTCGGAATCGCTGGACCAGGGCCACTTCGTCGATGAACCGGGAGCTGTCACCAGGCACGGTCAGACCTATGATGTGCTCAGGGCTGACGCTTTGTCTGCTTCTGAATCGGCGGCCATGATCCGAGCCGCGATGGAAGGGTACGACCAGCATGGTGAACCACGACCTCGGCGCGGCAACGTGGCTCAAGAGCAGTTACAGCGACAACAACGGCGGCAACTGCGTCGAAATCGCCTCCGGCCTCCCCGGCGTCGTGCCCGTCCGTGACAGCAAGGTGCGGCGTGGTCCCGTTCTCACGTTCGGCGCGGCCGAGTTCACCGCGTTCCTGGAGTACGCCAAGACGAAGTAGCCCGAAGGGGGCCGGTTCCGATGAGCGAACGTACCTGGCGCAAGAGCAGCTCCAGCGGCAATAATGGCGGCGAGTGCGTGGAGATCGCCGACCCGACCCCCTCCGGCACGGTCCCCGTCCGCGACAGCAAACGCGCGGACGGTCCCGTCCCCTTGATCGGCGCGACCGCGTACTCGCGGTGGATCAAGAGCAGCTACAGCGGGGCCAACGGCGGCGACTGCGTGGAAAGCGCGTTCGGTTTCCCCGGCCTCGTCCCCGTCCGTGACAGCAAGGTGCAGAACGGCCCCGTCCTCGTGGTCAGCGCGGCCGAGTTCACCGCGTTTCTGGAGTACGCCAAGACGAAGTAGCCCGAAGGAGGGCCGGTTCCGATGAGCGAACGTACCTGGCGCAAGAGCAGCTACAGCGGCAACAACGGCGGTAACTGCGTGGAGGTTGCCGATCCGATCTCCTCCGGCACGGTCCCCGTCCGCGACAGCAAACGCGCGGACGGCCCCGTCCCCTTGATCGGTGCGACCGCGTACTCGCGGTGGATCAAGAGCAGTCACAGCGGGAACAACGGCGGTGAGTGCCTGGAGATCGCGCCGGGCGTTCCCGGCCTCGTCCCCGTCCGCGACAGCAAGGTGCGGGGCGGACCGATTCTCGTGGTCGGCACGGCCTCGTTCCGCGCGTTCGTGGAGTACGCGAAGGCGGAGTAGCGGACCGGGCGGGACGAGCGCGGGAGCGGCGTCCGTGGTGAGGCGCGGGCCACCGGCGTGGACGCCTGGGCGGGCCCGCCCCGCTGTCCGCGCCGACGGCGCCGCGCGTCAGCGGCCGAACTTCGCGATCGCCTCCGGGGTCACCGGGGTGAAGAAGTTGACGAGGTTGCCGTCCGGGTCGCGGAACAGGAGGGACCGGTTGCCCCACGGCATGGTAGTGGGCTCGTTGACGAACTCGGTCACGAAACCGGTCAGGTTCTCGTGCACGCGGTCCACGTCGTCCACCAGGAACTCCAGGATCACGCTGTGGTTGTCGGCCGGGCGCGAGGAGCCGGGCGCGAACAACGGCACCGTACGGGTGCTCGCGATGGCGAGCGTGGCGCCGCCCGGTGTGCCGAGTTCGGCGAAGTCCTCGGTGGACCAGGCCGCCGGCAGCCCGGTGGCCCGCTCGTAGAACGCGACGAGGCGCGCGACGTCGCCGGTGATGACGCGGATCGAGACGAAGTTCACGGTGTTCTCCCGGGGGGTGAGTGATGGGGCGATGCTTGGTTCCTCGCGGTGCACGTTAGGACGAATAGCGGGCGGAACCGGTCCGGTATTCGCTCTAGGCTCGGACCATGTCCCGACCCACCGGCCGTGTGCTCACCCTGCTGGAGCTGTTGCAGTCGGGCGGTACCCGGACGACGGCCGAACTCGCCGGGCGGCTCGGCGTCGACGGGCGCACCGTGCGGCGGTACGTGGAACAGCTCATCGACCTGGACGTGCCGGTGGAGGCGGTGCGCGGCCGGTACGGCGGCTACCGGCTGGGCCCCGGTCACCGTCTGCCGCCGCTCATGCTCGGCGACGAGGAGGCGATCGCCGTCCTGCTCGGCCTGGTCGCGGGGCGCCGGGCGGGGCTGACGACGACGCTCACCGCGAGCGAGACGGCGGCGGCCAAGATCCGCCGGGTGCTGCCCCGGCCTCTCGCCCGCAGGCTCGACGCGGTCCTCGACTCCCTCGCCTTCACGGAACCCGCCGCCGCGTTCGAACCGCCGGACGCGGAGATCCTGCTCACCCTCGCCGACGCGGTACGCCACCGCCGTCCCGTCGCGGTCGCGTACACCGACCGGACCGGCCGCCGTGGCGGGCGCACGCTGCACCCGTACGGCGTCGTGTCGCACGCGGGCCGGTGGTACGTCACCGGCGCGGACCCCGGGATCGGGGAGGACCGCACCCTCCGGCTCGACCGCGTCACGGAGGCCCGCACCCTGCCCGGGTCGTTCGAGGCCCCCGACGCCCCGCCGGACCCGGCGCGGCGCGTCCTGTCCGGGTTCGCCACGGCCGCGTACCGGTACGAGGTGCGCCTGCGGATGTACGGGACGGCCGGGCAGGTCCGCGCCCGGCTCCCGGAGAGCGTCGCACGGGTGGAGGGGATGGAGGGGATGGACGGGGTGGAGGGGCGGTCGGGGGACGGGACGGAGCCCGGGACCGGGTCCTCCGGGGACGGGGACCCCGGTGGCGGCGTGCGGCGCTGGCTGCGCGTGGAACTGCGGGCGGAGCGGCTCGACTGGCTGCCTCCGGTACTCGCCTCGCTCGACCTGCCGTTCGTCATCGAAGCGCCCTCCGAACTGCGCCTGCTCGTCGCGGAGTTCGCTGAGCGCTTCGCGGCCCGCGCGCGCCGGGCGGCGGACGGGGAGCCGGGCGGGGAGCCGGACGCGGGCGGGGGTGGAGGGCCGGGGAGGGGGAGAAATGAAGGCGGCTGAGGCCGGGCGCCGGTTAGCCTTCGCTCCTATGACCTGGCTGCCCGGCGACTTCGTCCACCCCCTCCGCGTGCCCGTGCCCGGCACCGCGCTGCACCTGCGGCCGATCCGGGAGGCGGACACCGCGATCGACTACCCGGCGGTGACGGGCTCGCGGGAGCGTCTGTGGGAGATGTTCGGCCCGGTCTGGGGCTGGCCCGCCGAGACGATGACCTTCGAGGAGGACCGGGCCGACCTGCTGCGGCACGAACGGGAGATCGCCGCGCACCAGTCGTTCAACTACGCGCTGCTGGACGAGGGGGAGACGGCCGTCCTCGGCTGCGTCTACATCGACCCGCCCGAGCGCGCCGGTGCCGACGGGGAGATCTCCTGGTGGGTGGTGGACGAGCTGGCCGGCGGTGCGACGGAACGCGCGCTCGACGCGCTCGTACCGCGCTGGATCGACGCCGACTGGCCCTTCCGGCAACCCCGTTACCCGGGCCGCGACCTCTCCTGGCAGGACTGGCTGGCACTGCCGCCCGTCTTGTGACGCCGGACGGGTCCGGCGAGGGCCAGGGGCCGGGAGCGCGCGGGTGCTCCCGGCCGGGGTGGGCGGCCCGCTCGCTCAGATGTGGCCGAAGAACTGGTTGCCCGGTGCCTCGGGGGCGTCCGACAGGAAGTGCTCACGGATCGCGCGGAGGAACTCCTGGCGCGAGACCCTGCCGTCCCCGTCGGCGTCCAGCCCGCTGAACACGTCCACCGTCCCGGACGGGTCGCTCAGGCAGACGTCCCGCAGGAGGCGGTCGAACTCCTGCCGGTCGATCTCGTTGTCGCCGTCGACGTCGATGACGTCGAAGATCGCGTGAGCCCCGCCGTCGGTCAGGTTCTGCCGGCTGGTGTCGATGCTCGCGAGGCGCCTGGCCGTGACGAACTGGTCCTTCGAGAGCCGGTCGGCGTTCACCCCCGCGTGGCGCAGCAGCTCCAGCCAGTGCATCTGGAAGAAGGCGAGCAGGGCCCTGGACCGGCGGTCGTCCTTGTCGAGCCGGTAGGCCGACAGGTAACGACGGGCGAGGTTGTCGTAGTCCGCCCAGCTCAGGAAGCCGTCCTGGTCGGCGTCCAGGGCCTCGAAGGCGCGCTCCAGCTTGAGGATGGGGAAGCTTTCCGTGGCGGTGGTCATCGGCAGGATCTCCGAGGAGTCGGGTTACGCCGGGTGGCGTCGGGTTACGCCGGGTGACGTGGGGAGATCATCTTTCGGCGCCCGGGGGCCCGGCCGCATCCGAGTCGCCCCGGGTTCACCCCATCGGGTGTGCCGTCATCCTGCCGTCACCCCTGCCGTCACCCCTGCCGTCATCCGGAGACCTGATCCCGGGGCTCAGCCGCCCGGTGAGCGGGGTCAGGCCCCAGTCGGCGAGGAGCCTGGCGCGCGCCGTAGCCGTAGCCGTAGCCGCCGCCGTCGGCAGGGCGGGGGCGTGGTGGCCGGGGGCCACCAACTGGACCGGGGAGTAGCTCAGTTCGATGCCCAGAGGCTTCGAGGCGGCGTTTTCGCGGCCGGTCCGCCGGCCTCGGGCGGGGGCTCGCGGCGCCCTTTGGCGCCTCACCGGAGCGGCCTCCGGACCGGCGAGCGCAACGGACCCGCGTACCGTCCGGCGGCGGCAACAGGCGTCCGCGAAAACGGGGTTCAGCGGCCGGTGGATCAACTCGCCTGTCGGCGCGGGACCACGGCGTAGATTGCCGTCATGACCGACTACGTGACCCCGTCAGGTCCGGCGCCCTCGCGCGCGATAGACCAGTCCGTTCCGCACTCCGCCCGCATCTGGAACCACTGGCTGGGCGGCAAGGACAACTACCCGGTCGACGCCGAGGCCGGGGACGCCTACTCCTCCGTGTACCCCGGCATCACGACCATCGCCCGCAGCAGCCGGGCCTTCCTGGGCCGCACCATCCGGTACCTCGTCACCGAGGCGGGCGTACGGCAGTTCCTGGACGTCGGGACGGGACTGCCGACCGCCGACAACACGCACGAGGTCGCCCAGGCCCTCGACGCCGAGGCGCGGATCGTCTACACGGACAACGACCCGCTGGTCCTCACCCACGCCCGTGCGCTGCTGAACTCGACCGAACGGGGCGCCACTTCGTACGTCGAGGCGGACCTCTTCGAGCCGGAGAAGATCCTGGAGGCCGCCGCCGGGACGCTCGACCTTGAGCGGCCCGTCGGCCTGATCCTGAGCGGCATCCTCGGCCACGTCGCGGACCACGAGGAGGCCCGGTCGATCGTGCGCCGTCTGATGGCCGGTCTCCCGTCCGGGAGCCATCTGTCGGTCAACGACGGTTCGCGCGGCACCGACCCGGACTACGAACGCGCTCAGGACGCCTACAACGACACGGGCGCCGTCCCGTACTTCCTGCGGCCCGTCCCGCAGATCGAGGCGTACTTCGAGGGGCTCCACCTCGTCGATCCCGGCGTCGTCTCCGTACCGCTGTGGCGCCCGGACGGCACCGGCCCCGCCCCGGCCCCCATCGGCCAGCACGGGGGAGTGGGGCGGAAGGCGTAGGGGGGAGCAGGGTCCGGGCGGGGAGAGGCACGGGGCGTCCGTCGCCGACGGCCCGTCACCTCCGTCCCGTTCCGCCAAGAGGCGGGCGGCGGGCGCGTGGTGGGCCCTCACTCCGCCAGCAGGGCCTCCGCGAGCGCCGTCCGGGCGTACAGCACCCAGCGGCCCGCCCGGTGCGCGCTGACCAGGCGGGCGTCCCGCAGCGCCGTGAGGTACTGGGAGACGGCCGGGCGGGACAGCCCCGTACGGGCGGCGAGTTCGGTGGTGGAGGCCGGGGCGTCCAGCTCCGTCAGCAACAGGGCGCGCGAGCGGCCGAGGACGGCGGAGAGCGGGCCCGCCGCACTCGCCGGACGGGGCCGCCACAACTCGCCGGTCCCCCTGGCCGGATAGGCGAGTTGGGGAGGGTCCGGTGGCGACACCCGCGTGTACGGACCGGGGCCGGCGAAACACGAGGGGATCAGGACCAGTCCGGCACCCGCAGCGCCGCGCGGCAGCGCACGCCGCCGCAGGGCGAGCCGGAGCGCGTCGCCGCCCCAGCTCATCGACGGGTGCAGACCGCCGAACAGACGGCCCGTCCCGTACTCGGCGGCCTGCCGGGCCCGGTGCAGGACGTCGGCCTCCAGGACCGCGCGCAGCCGCGCCCAGTAGGGGGCCAGTGCCAGTTCCCAGTAGGCGGCGATCTCCCCGGTGAGGCGGGCCAGCCCGGCGGCCGGGTCCGCGTACAGGGCCCGGGAACGCGGCCCGAGGGCACGGTGGCCTTCGCGGCCTTCGCGGCCTCCGGTGCCGATGCCGGTTCCGGCACCGTGTCCGCCGTGTCCGCCGTGTCCGCCCTGTTCTCCGGCCAGGCGGTCCAGCTCTGTCCGCAGCCGTGGGGCGGGCGTCGCGGCTATCGCGGTCAGTTCCTCGTCCAGGGTGGGCGCCGCTCCGGCCGGGGCGGGGTTCAGGAAGTCCGGGACGTAACCGGTGGGCGGTACGAGTTCGCGCAGCGTCCCGATGTCCAGGCCGGCCCGCGCGATCCTCGGCCGGACCTGCCCGGCCCAGGCGCGGTGCACGGGGTGCGCGTGCCCCGAGGCCAGCAGCCGCAGGCTCGGCCCGACCTCCCACATCGGTGACACCGCGAACCGCACCTGTGCCAGATCACGCGCCGAGAAGGACAGTTCCGCCGGCACGGCCACCTCCGCCGACTCGGGGCCCGGACCGCGGATTCGCGGATGTGCGAATCCCTGGGCCGCAGCCTAGGGCGGCGGCCACCATCCCGGCATGACCTCCACCACTCCCACTTCCGCCCCCGCGCCCCGGACCGGCGCCCCCGGTACCGCGGGCGCACCCTCGGCGGCGGACTCCGGCACCTGGGTCCTCGGCGACCGTACCGTCCACCGGCTCGGCTTCGGCGCGATGCGGTTGCCGCAGACCGGCCGGGCCCTCGTGCCGGGCGCCGTACCGCGCGACCGCGAGCAGGCCGTGTCGGTGCTGCGCCGCGCCCGCGACCTGGGCGTCAACCACATCGACACCGCCGCGTTCTACTTCTCGCCGCTGCTCTCCGCCAACGAACTGATCAACCGGGCCCTCGCCCCGTACCCCGACGATCTCGTCCTGACCACGAAGGTCGGCCCCGGTCGTGATCCGTCCGGCCGCTGGCTGCCGCACGGCGCGCCCGGCGACCTGCGCGGTCAGGTCGAGGAGAACCTGCGGCAGCTCGGCCGCGACCACCTCGACGTCGTCAACCTGCGCGTCGTGGACGAGGGTTCGGTCGCCGAGCACTTCGGCGCGCTGGCCGCGCTGCGGGACGCCGGGCTCGTCCGTCACCTGGGGCTGTCCAACGTACGGGCCGAGCAGCTCGAAGAGGCCCGCTCCCTCGCCCCCGTCGTGTGCGTGCAGAACCCCTACGGGCTCGGAGCGGCCCCCGGACAGGACGCCCTGCTGCGCCTGTGCGGCGAGTACGGCATCGCGTTCGTGCCGTTCTACGCGATAGCGGGCCGGGGCCGGCAGAACGGGGCGGCCGGTCCCGGGCGGGAACACCTTCCGCCGGAGGCGGTGGGGTCCGGCGCGAGCGCCGCGCAGATCCGTCTCGCCTGGACGCTGAGCCGGGGGCCGCACGTCCTCGCCATCCCCGGGACGGGGGACCCCGCTCATGTGGACGCCAACGTGGCCGCCGGAGCGCTCCGGCTCGGCGCGCCCGCGCTCGCCGCCCTCGACACGCTCCACGTGCGGCTGGGCCGCGAACGAGCCGAGGAGGAGGCGCGGACCGGGCCCTCCGCGTCGGCGGACGGGCGCTGAACGCCGGGCCGCCCGTGGTGCCGGGACGCGCCGACGGGCGGCCCCGGCAGGTCGCCGGAGTCCGCCCGTCGTTCTTCGTACGTCACGCTCGTACGTCACGCGCCGTACGTCACGCGCCGTACGTCAGGCGTCCGCCGTCCGCGGCGCGCGCGGCCGGGCGGGACGCCGGGCCCGGAGGCCGTTTACCAGCGGCCGCCCTGGCGGTGGTCGTCGTCGCCGTAGCCGCCGTGGTCGCGGCCGTGGTCCCGGCCGCCCTTGTGGTCCCAGCCGCCCTTGTCGTGGCCGCGGCCGCTGCCGTTGGCGCAGCCGTTGCCGAGGGCCGGGTTGAGCAGGCCGACCACGTTGACGCTGTTGCCGCACGCGTTCACGGGGACGGAGACGGGCACCTGCACGACGTTCCCGGACAGGACGCCCGGGGAGAAGGCCGCGAAGCCCTCGGCGCCCGCGTCGGCGGACGCCGCGCCCGCGCCGCCGACGACCGCCATACCCACCGCGACGAGTACAGCCGCGCTCTTGGCCTTACCGAACATGGAGTTCTCCCTTTTTCCGACGGCCACACCGTTGCGGCCCTCATCCATGCTTCGCTGCCGGAGACCTGTCGGCTTGGGATGGTTGTCACTATTCGCCCGTTTGGCGGCAGTTGTGCGTACGAACGCGTGGGCCGCTTCCCCCGTCCGGCGGCGTACGGGAATCCGGTGCCGGCCACCGCACGCACGCGCCTCCCTGGAAGGGGCCGGGCCGGCTACCGCGAGAGGGGCTTCCGGGCCCGCCACCTCTGACCCCGCGCACCGGCGGGCGCGTCCTCGCCGTGCGCCGGTCCGGACGTCCGGCGCCCTCGCAGCGCGGTCAGGGCCAGCAGCCCGGCCCCCACCACGCCGCCCGCGCCGATCAGCCACCAGGCGCCCGTCGTCAGGGAATGCGTCAGGGCGTCGTAGCCGGCCCCGGCCGCGGGCCGCGCGATGTCGGAGGGCAGCCGGTCCATCGTCTCGGAGCGGCCGGCCATGACGACGACGCGCAGCACCACCCCGCCCAGCGCGAAACCGATCGCGGTCAGCCCGAGCGCCCGCAGCCGCCGGTGCGCGAGCAGCAGCCCGGCCGCCGCGAGGACCAGCGCCGCCACGGCCGGCCACGGGCCCGCCGTCTGGAAGGCGTGGAAGACCTCGCGCGCGGTGCCGAGTTCCCTCGACTCGACGAAGGTGATCTCCGTGTGCGCGACGGGGATGCGGTCCGCGTACGGGACGTGGTTGTCGACGAGTTTCTGTTTGACCTGTTCGGTGACCGGACCGAGGTCGACGGTGATGTCCCCGCCCGTCTCCTCGTCGTTGAGGGCCTTCAGGACCGCCGCGTGGGCGCCGTGGGTCGCCGCGTCCCACGCGTCGCGGAACGCCTCGGAACCGGTGAAGGACACCGCCGCGTCGTGCACGAAGTCCCTGGCCTGGTCGTTGAGCGGGCCCAGGTCGACTTGGTCCATGACCCCGTTGGTCACGGCGGTGGCGACGGCCTCGCGCACATCGCGGTCGGCGGCCAGCGGCGACACCGTGGACACGAACGAGCCGGTGTCCCCGATCTCGTACTTCGCCCAGACCGACAGCGCCCCCGCCGGGACGCACACGCACGCGACCACGACGAGGACCGCGGCGAGCACCGTGCGCAGCAGGCCCAGCGGACCGCGCCGGGGGCGGCCGGGCCGGGCCGGGCGCCGGGCAGAGCCGCCGGGCGACGCTCCCGCGCCGCCTTCGCCCGCTCCACCTCGTACGTCTCCCACGCCTCGCACGTACCCAGGCAACGCGGGAGTTCACCGCGCCGCCAGTCCTCGGCCGCGTACGGGTGAGGGAGGACACACGACGGGCGCGGCGGCCCCGGCGCGCGGGCCGCCGCACCGGGCGCACCCGCGCGCGCCCACCGTGTTCCGCGTTCCGCGCGCGGGTGCGCCCACCGTGTTCCGCGCGCGCCCACCGCGTTCAGTGGGCGCCCCCCGCGTTCAGTGCGCGTCGTCGTGCACTTCCTTGGTGAAGAAGTGGTACATCGCCATCGCGAAGGTGACGGCACCGACGATCAGCGCGAGGATCACGTCCCACAGGATGCCGGAGTTCGACAGGCTGTGCAGGAAGCCCACCGCGAGCGCCCAGAACACCGCCCAGGTCAGCGCCCTGCGCAGACGCGGGATCGCCGGGGCCACCGCGCGCACCACGGCGTACAGGACGCCGAACAGGATGCCGGTCACGAAGCCGAAGAACACGTTCCAGCCGGTGACCGGACCGGCGTACCGCGTGGTGACCGAGGCCCACAGGCCGTAGGCGGCCGCCATCCAGAACGGCGCCTGCGCGCCCGTGAACAGGTGGAGCGCGCGGGCCCGGTTGCCGCCGCCGCGCGCCCCTCGGGTCGAACCCGCGCTCTGCGCGGGTGCCGCGTGTGCCATGGCGCGGCCTCCTCTCGTACGCGTACGCCGCCAGCCGGCGCACTCCACTGCCTCGACGCCCCCGCCCCTCTCGGTGGCGGGCCGCGTCCGTGATCGACGTACTCCGTCCAGAGCACACCGCGCGGGCCCGCCCGGCAACTCGGGAGAACGGGCGTAAGCGGTGTGCCCCGGACGGACCCGGAGACGGCACGAAAGGTGCGCGAGCGCGCCCCGGACCTGCGGATGCGGGGCCCTCGCGCCCGTGTTTCGCTGAAGCGGTGACTCCCTGGAAGCAGGCGCGCGGGACGGTCTGGTCCCCGGTGCGCGCGGGACTTCTGCGGGTGCGCGGGCGCCGCGTCGGGTGGCTCGTGCCGCTCGTGCTGCTCGTCGTCGTGCCCACGGCCGACATCCTCACCGGTGTCGACTTCCGGGTGATCTCCTGGCTGGTCGTGGTGCCGGGTACGGCCGCCGCGCTGTGCGGGGTGCGGACGACGGTGCTGTTCTCGGTCCTGACCGTCGCCGTGTACTTCGCGCTGAACCGGGTGCTCGACGCCGACTACCGCACGGGGTGGCCCGATTTCGCGCTCGTCGTGGCGGGCAGTGCCCTCTCGGTCGCCGCCTGCGCGTTCCGGCTGCGCGACGCGCGCTACGTGAGCCACATGCAGGCCGTCGCCGAGACCACCCGCTCCACCGTGCTGCGCCCGCTGCCCGCGCACTGGGCCGGGATGGACCACGCGGCCGTCTACCTCGCCGCCGACTCCGAGGCCCGCGTCGGCGGCGACTTCTACGACATCCAGCCCTCTCCGTACGGCACCCGCGTCATCGTCGGCGACGTCCAGGGCAAGGGCCTCAACGCGGTGACGGCGGCCTCCGCGATCCTCGGCAGTTTCCGCGAATGGGGCTTCCACGAACGCGACCTCACCGTGGCCGCGCGCCACCTGGAGACGCGGATGCGGCGCTACCAGGAGTACGGCCGGGCGATGGGCCAGGACCAGGGCGACCGCTTCGCGACGGCCGCCCTCGTCGGGTTCCCGCCGCCCGGACACGAGCCGACCGATACCGTCGAACTCGTCGACTTCGGCCACGAACCGCCGCTCGCGGTCGGGCCCAGGGGTGTGCGGGAACTGACGACGGTGCCCGCCCTGCCGCTCGGCCTCGGCGCGCTGCTGGACGAGCCACCCGTCATGGTGCGCATCGAGCTGGCCCAGGACGAGACGCTGCTGCTGGTCACCGACGGGGTGACCGAGGCCAGGGACCGCTCCGGCGCCTTCTTCCCGCTGCGCGAACGGCTCGCCGAGGCCATGGCGCGCGATCCGCTGCTCGCGGCGCCCGGACTGCTCGTACGCCTCGTACGGGACCAGACGCTGCGGCACACGCACGGCAGGCTCACCGACGACACGACGGTCCTCGCCGTGCGCCGCGCCCTCGTACCCGAGCCGGGGGACCCGCCCGTGTACCCCGGCAACGCGACCGTGGAGGAGGACCTCGGCGGGAGACCCCCCGGCCCGGAGGAGCGGACTGGCGGGGAGGAGCGGGCGGGTGAGGAGCGGCGGACGGATGGTGAGGAGTGGCCCGGTCCGTCTGGGGCCGGTCCGCGTGGGGCTGATCTGCCGGAGTCCGGTCCGCCGGAGTCCGGTCCGCCCGAGCCCGGTCCGCCCGAGCCCGGTCCGCCCGAGCCCGGTCCGCCGGAGTCCGGCAGGTCGGTGCGGGACGCACCGAAACGCGATCCGTGAGCGCTCCGGCCGCCGCAAAGGGCCCGCACGCACCCGCTCCCCCCAGCCCCCAGCCCCAGAGTCACCAGCCCCAGAGTCAGGAGTGAAGGACATGCCGGACACGATGAAGGCGGTCCAGTACCGCACGGTGGGCGCCGCCCCCGAGGTCGTCGAGATCCCGAAGCCCAGCCCGAGGCCCGGCGAGATCCTGCTGAAGGTCACGGCGGCCGGGGTGTGCCACTCGGACATCGCGGTCATGAGCTGGACCGAGGACCAGCTGCCCTTCCCGCTGCCGCTCACCCTCGGGCACGAGGGCGCCGGGATCGTCGAGGAGGTCGGCGAGGGCGTCCAGCACGTCGAGGTCGGTGAGTCCGTCGTCGTGTACGGGCCCTGGGGCTGCGGCCGCTGCTCCAAGTGCGCGCAGGGCAAGGAGAACTACTGCCTGTACGCCGAGAGGCTCAACATCCGCCCGCCCGGCCTCGGCGCGCCCGGCGCGATCGCCGAGTACATGATCGTGGACGACGCGCGGCACCTGCTGCGGCTGCGCGGTCTCGACCCCGTCGCCACCGTGTCGCTCACCGACGCGGGACTCACCCCGTACCACGCCATCAAGCGCTCCCTGCCGAAGCTCGGGCCCGGCTCCACCGCCGTCGTCATCGGCACCGGCGGCCTCGGCCACATCGGCATCCAGCTGCTGCGCGCGCTGACCCCGGCGCGGGTGATCGCGCTCGACGTCAACGACGAGAAGCTGCGGCTCGCGCGGCAGGTCGGCGCGCACGAGGTGGTGATCTCCGACGAGCGGGCCGCCGGAAACGTCCGCCGGCTCACCCCCGAGGGGCGCGGCGCCGAGGCCGTCTTCGACTTCGTCGGCGTCCCGCCCACCGTCGAGACCGCGGGCGGCTGCGCCATGGTCGAGGGGGACGTGACCATCGTCGGCATCGGCGGCGGCTCCCTGGCGGTCGGCTTCGGCCTCCAGCCGTACGAGACCGTGGTCACCGCCCCGTACTGGGGCAGCCGCAGCGAACTCGGCGAGGTATTCGACCTCGCGCGCGCCGGCTCCATCGACGTGCACATCGAGAAGTACGGCATCGACGAGGCCCCGAAGGCGTACGAGCGGCTGCACGAGGGCAAGGTCCGGGGCCGCGCGGTGATCCTGCCCAACGGCTGAGCCCGGCCGCCGGGGCGGCGCCGCGGCCCTCGCCCTCCCGGCCCTCCCGGCCACCCGCACCGCCTCTACACCCGTGTAGAACCGTGGAGTCGGAACGTCCGGCCGGGGCAGGTGTTCTCTGGGCACCCGCCCCGGCCGACCTGTACCGAGACGGCCGACACCCACGTGCCGTGCCGTGCGCGGGACGTACGTACGACATGCGAGTGGAGGAGCCCGGTTGACCGAGATCCTGTATCTGGTGATCGCCTTCGCGCTCACCCTGGCCTGCGCGCTGTTCGTCGCGGCCGAGTTCTCCCTGACCACGGTCGAGCGCTCCGATCTGGAGCGGTCCGCGGACGCGGGGGAGCGCGGCGCGGAGAGCGCCCTGAAGGCCGTGCGGCACCTGACCTTCCAGCTGTCCGGCGCGCAGCTCGGCATCACCGTGACCTCGCTGGTCATCGGGATGCTCGCCGAGCCCGCCGTCGCGACGCTGCTGGGCGGCCCGCTGCGCGCCGTCGGCCTGGGCGAGGCGGTCGCCGGCACGGTCGGCTCGCTCCTGGGTGTCGTCCTGTCCACGGTGGTCCTCATGGTGGTCGGGGAGCTGGTCCCGAAGAACTGGGCGATCTCTCGGCCGGTGCCGGTGGCGCGGACGGTCGCGGGACCGCACCGCAGGTTCTCGGCCTTCTTCGGCTTCTTCATCCACAGCCTCAACGCGACCGCGAACTTCTTCGTGCGCCGCCTCGGCCTGGAACCCACGGAGGAACTGGAGTCGGTGCGCGGACCGGAGGAACTCGTCGCGCTCGCGCGGCACTCCGCCGCCGAGGGGGCCCTGGAGGCGGACGCCGCCGAGCTGTTCATCCGCACCCTGCACCTCGGCGAACTCACGGCGCAGAACGTCATGACCCCGCGCGTCGACGTCCAGGCCCTGGCCGCCGAGGCCAGCGCGACCGACGCCGCGAACCTCACCCACGCGACGGGGCTGTCCCGCTTCCCGGTCTTCCGCGACCACCTGGACGACGTCATCGGCACCGTCCACATCCGCGACGTCCTCGCCCTGGAGCCCGCGGTCCGCGCCCGCACCCCGGTCACCGAGATCGCCACGCCGCCGCTGCTGGTCCCCGACTCGCTGCCCGCCGACACGCTGCTGGAACGCATGCGGTCCGCGCACACCATGGCCGTCGTCATCGACGAGTACGGCGGCACGGCGGGCGTCGTGACGGTCGAGGACATCGTGGAGGAGGTCGTCGGCGAGGTGCGCGACGAGCACGACCCGGAGGAGACGGAGGATCTGGTGCCCGCGGGCACCACCTTCGACGGTCGCGCCACCTGGGAGGCGGACGGCGGTCTGCGCATCGACCAGCTGCGCCGCATCGGCCTGCGTGCCCCGGAGGGCCCGTACGAGACGGTCGCGGGCCTCCTCGCGACGGAGCTGGGCCGCATCCCCGAGGTGCACGACCGCGTGGAGAGTGAGGGCTGGGACCTGACGGTGCTCGCCGTGGAACACCACCGGGCCGAACGCGTCCTGGTGACCGAGCCGTTCCCCGGGGAGCACGGGACGCCGCCCGACGACGGGGGCGAGGAGGCCCGCCCGGCGAAGGGCGACCGGAACGCGAAGGACGACCGGAACGCGAAGGACGACCGGCACGCGAAGGGCGACCGGCACGCGAAGGGCACCCGTCCGACGAAGGGCTCGGGCCACAAGGAGCACGAGACCGGCCGGGAGACCGGCCCGGAGGGCGCGACCCCCTCCGCGTCCAGCCCCCGCCCCGAGACCGACAGCGACCCCGAACGCGCCCCGCGTCCGGAACGCGACCCGCGTCCCGAGACCGACCCCCGCCCCCAGGGGCCTGAGGGAGAGACCCGATGATCGTCCTCCAGCTCCTCATCGGCCTCCTGACGCTGGTGACCAACGCCTTCTTCGTCGGCGGCGAGTTCTCCCTCATCTCCGTACGCCGCAGCCAGATCGAGCCGCTGGCGGAGGCGGGCGACAAGCGGGCGGTCTCCACCCTCCGGGCCCTCGAACACATCTCGGCGATGCTCGCGACCGCGCAGCTCGGCATCACCGCCTCCTCGCTGGTGCTGGGCGCGGTGGCCGAACCGGCGATCGCGCATCTGCTGGAGCCGGTCTTCGAGTCGGTCAGCGTCCCGCACGGGCTGGTGCACCCGATCTCCTTCGTCATCGCGCTGACCCTCGCGACGTATCTGCACATGCTGGTCGGCGAGATGGTGCCGAAGAACATCGCGCTCGCCGAACCGGTGCGCACCGCGCTGCTGCTCGGCCCGCCGCTGGTCGCGCTCACCAAGGTGCTCAGGCCCGTCGTGTTCGGCATCAACTCCTTCGCCAACGGCCTGCTGCGGCTGCTGCGCGTCGAGCCGAAGAGCGAGGTCGAGTCGGCGTTCACCGACGACCAGCTGGCCCGCATGGTGGAGGACTCCAGCGAGGCCGGACTGCTGAGCGCCGCCGACCGCGACCGCCTGCGCGACGCCCTCGAACTCGGTACCCGCCCGGTCGGCGAGATCATCGTGCCCGGCGCGACGATGATCACCGTGGACCGGGGCGTGACCCCGGCCGGACTGGAGCGGGCCGCCGCCCGCGCGGGCTTCTCGCGCCTCCCGGTGACCGGGGAGGGCGGGGCGCTGCTGGGCTACCTGCACATCAAGGACACCCTCGGCGTCGCCGAACGCGATCAGCCGTTTCCGCGTACGGCCTTCCGGCCCCTCACCCGCGTCCGGGTCGACACCCCCCTCGACGACACGCTCACCGCGCTGCGCGCCGACGACAGCCACCTCGCCGCCGTCACGGGCGAGAACGGCACCGTACGCGGCTTCGTCACCATGGAGGACGTGCTGTCCGAACTCGTGGGACCCGGCAGCGAGGGACCGGCCCCCGCGCACGCGGACTGAGCGCCGCGTCGTGCGGGCGGCCACCCCCGTCCGGCGGGCGCGTGACGGCCCGGTGGAGAAGGAGGAGGCCGGCTGGAGGTCCTGGGAGCCCGCTGTGGAGCGGCTGGGAACGAGCTGTTGGCCGAAAGGGAACGGGTGGGATTGGCCACAGGCCCAGGGGTTGTGCGCGCCGCGGGGGAGGTGACTACCCTGCCCGTGATGCCTCCCACAGACATGATCCCCGCATTCTCGGTTAGACGCAGAAAAATCTGTCGGCGTTCCAACTGGGAGGGATTGTGAGTGATACCGAGCGCGGGCACGGGCGGGACGGGGCCGTGCCGCCCGGTGCGCGCACCCCTCCGCCCGCGGAACGCCACGGACGCCACGAGAGCCACGAGCGCTACGACGGCTACGAACGTCCCGGGCGCTACGAGAGCCACGAGGGCTACCAGCGTCCCGGCCGGCGCGAGAGCCACGAGGGCTACGAACGTCCCGGCCGGCGCGAGAGCCACGCGGGCTACGGACGTTCTGGGCGCGACGAGAGCCACGCGGGACCGTACGCACCGGTCAGCGGCCCCACGCCGCTGAACACGGGCGTCGACGGTCCCACGCTCGCGATGCGCCGGGAGCGGCTCCAGGGGTCGGTGGCGACCATGGAGCAGCCGGGCCGTACGGACCTGGCCGACCGGGGCTCCCCGGCGCCCGCCGCCCCGCCGAAGAAGAAGCGGGACCCGTTCTTCGACAACGCGAAGTACCTGGCGATCGTCCTGGTCGCCATGGGCCACGCGTGGGAGCCGCTGCGCGGGGACAGCCGGGCGGCCTCGGCGCTGTACATCACGGTGTACACGTTCCACATGCCGGCGTTCATCATCATCTCCGGCTACATGTCGCGCTCCTTCGACATGCGGCCGGACAAGCTGCGCCGGCTCATCACCGGGGTCGCCGTCCCCTACGTCCTGTTCGAAGTGGCGTACACGCTCTTCAAGCGGACAGCCGGCAGCGATCCCGACTACCCCTTCAGCCTGCTCGACCCCTGGTACCTGACGTGGTTCCTGATCGCCCTGTTCGTGTGGCGGCTGACCACGCCGATCTGGAAGGCCGTGCGCTGGCCGGTGCCGCTGTCCCTGGCGATCGCGATGCTCGCGGCGATCTCCCCGGACATCGGGGACGACCTCGACCTCCAGCGGGTCCTGCAGTTCCTCCCGTTCTTCGTCCTGGGCCTCAAGCTGAAGCCGGAGCACTTCCAGCTCGTACGGCGGCGCGAGGCGCGCGTCCTGGCGGTGCCGGTGATGGCGGGCGCCCTGCTGTTCGCGTACTGGGCGGCGCCCCGGATGAACGCGGCCTGGTTCTACCACCGCGACAGCGCCCAGGAACTGGGCTCCCCGGGCTGGACGGGCATCGTGATGACCCTCGCGATGTTCGGCTGCTCGCTGGTCCTGGTGGCCTGCTTCCTGGCCTGGGTGCCGCGCCGCCACATGTGGTTCACGGCGCTCGGCGCCGGGACGCTGTACGGCTACCTGCTGCACGGCTTCCTCGCGAAGGGCTCCCGCTTCTGGGACTGGTACGAGCACGACTGGGTGCACACCCCGGCCGGTGAGATCGCGCTGACGGTGATCGCGATGACCGTGATCACGACGCTGTGCACGCCGCCCGTGCAACGGCTGTTCAGGTTCGCGATGGAACCCGAGATGACGTGGGCGTTCCGCAGGGACGCGGAGGAACTGGCCAGGGGCCGCGGCAAGTAACCGCACCCGCCCCGCTCCTCCGGTCCTCCCCTCCGTTCCGTAGGAGGACCCGGCAGGACGGCCCGGAACGACGGCCCGGAACGACGGCCCGGCTTGGCGCACAAGCGCCGGGCCGGGCCGTCGCCTTTACGGGAGTGCGACGCCCCTTCGGGGGCACACCAGACACAGGGCCCCGCACACACGTCGGCCCCCTGTCGTCCCACAAGCCGCACGTCGTCCACCGTCAAGTCATCCCAGGCGAAGCAGAGTTCCCGAAGGGGCAGTCATGGAGATCTCGGGCATCATCAGTGCCATCGTCATCGGCATCATCATCGGTGCGCTGGGGCGGCTCGTCCTCCCGGGCCGCCAGCGCATCGGCATCCTCTGGACGATCGCCGTGGGTATCATCGCGGCCTTCGTCGGCGCGGCGATCGCCTCCGCCCTGGACGTCAAGGACACCAACGGCATCGACTGGATCGAGTGGCTCATCCAGATCGCCCTCGCGGTGGTCGGTGTGGCCGCCGTGTCCCGGGCCAAGGGCCGCCGCTGACCGACGCGACGGTTCAGGTCATGGCCGGGCCCGGGGTGTTTGCCCCGGGCCCGGTCATGAGCGATCGTCGGCGGGGAACGCGGAACCGGGGCAGCACAGGCCCCTTGTGACGAAGACGACGCGAAGGACGGAAGCAGACATGCCTCTGCACGGCGAGTACGAGCCGAGCCCCGAGAAGTGGGTTCGCGATCAGGTCGAGACCTACGAGGGTTCCGGCGGCACCGAGGGAACGACGATGCGCGGCCTGCCCGTCATCGTCCTGACCACCCTCGGCGCGAAGAGCGGCAAGCTCCGCAAGAACCCCCTGATGCGTGTCGAGCACGACGGCGAGTACGCCGCGGTGGCCTCCCTGGGCGGCGCCCCCAAGCACCCCACGTGGTACTTCAACGTCCTGGCCCACCCCGAGGTGGAACTCCAGGACGGTACGGTCCGCAAGGACTACACGGCCCGTGAGGTCACCGGCGAGGAGAAGGCCCTGTGGTGGGACCGCGCCGTCGCGGCCTTCCCCGACTACGCCGACTACCAGAAGAAGACCAGCCGCGAGATCCCGGTCTTCGTACTGACCCCGAAGGACTGACCCCGTAGGGCTGGCCTCGTAGGGCGGACCCCGTAGGGCTGGCCTCGTAGGGCTGAGCCCGCGGGGCCGGCTCCGCGGCGCCGGGCCCGCGAGGGCCCCGGCCCGGACGGCCGCGCGCACCGGTCCCCTCCCGCCCCGCGTGGGAGGGGACCGGTGCGCGCGTGTCCAGGCCCTGCCTCCCGGAGAGGGCAGGGGGCGAGCACGGCACCGGGACGGCCGAGGGCGCGAGGGGACCCCTCCCGCCCGCGCCCGCGTGCCCGTTCCGTCCCGGCCGCCCCCCTTCCTCCTCAGCCGCCCACCTTCCTCAGTTCCCGGCGCAGGGTGTCCACCGACTGGTAGGTCACGCCCAGCAGCGCCACGTGCTTCCAGCGGAGTACGCCCTCCGGGTCGATGAGGAAGACGGCGCGGCGCAGGCCGATCACCGGGGCCGTGATGCCGAGGCGGTGCGAGACGGCGCTGTCGGTGTCGGCCAGCAGGGGGAAGCGGAGGTCGCGGGTGCGGGCGAAGGACTCGTGGCTGTCGACGTCCTGCGTGCTGACGCCCCATACCTGGGCGTCCAGGTCCCCGAAGGTCTCCAGTCCGGCCGAGTACGCGCACAACTGCCGGGTGCAGACCGCCGTGTTGTCGCCCGGGTAGAAGGCCAGGACGAGGGAGTGGCCGCGCGCCGAGGACAGGGTGTAGTCGGAGCGGGTGAACTCGGGCTCCGGTTCCGGCCCCGGGTTCAGGATGCCGCCGGGGAGGGTGAAGTCGGGAAAGGGGGAACCTACGGCGGGGGTGGAGGGCATCGGGGCGGGTGCTCCTTCGGTTCGTCCGGGCGGGGAGGGGGTCCGCTCCGCGTGGCGCGCGACGCGGGGGCGCGCCGCGAGGCGGTACGGCGGCAGGCGGCCGGGACCGTACCCGTGGCCCCGGCCGCGGCCGCGTCCATGATCCGTCTTCCCGTCCGCCGGCCCCCGGGAACCGTACCGGTGCCTCGGCATTCCGTTCGGGGGAGCGTCCCTCAGCGCTCCCCGCCGCCCACCACCTCGCGTACGCGGGGGAAGTGGCAGGCCGCCGGGCTCCCCGGGCCCACCCGTGGCCGTACCGTCTCGCAGCGTTCGCGGTCCGGGGACGGCAGGGTCGCGTACAGCGGGCAGCGGGAGCGGAACCGGCAGCCGGTGGGGCGTTCCGTCGGGCTCGGCGGGTCGCCCGGGAGCAGGACGCGTTCCCGGGCGCGTTCGCGTACCGGGTCGGGGATCGGGACCGCCGACAACAGGGCCTGGGTGTACGGGTGGCGCGGGCGTTCGAAGACCTCGTCCACCGGGCCCGCCTCCACCGTGGCGCCCAGGTACATCACGCTGACCCGGTCCGCGACGTGCCGCACCACCGAGAGGTCGTGCGAGACGAAGAGGTAGGCGAGGTTCAGCCGGTGCCTGAGGTCCTGGAGCAGGTTGAGGACGCCGGCCTGGACGGAGACGTCCAGCGCGGACACCGGTTCGTCCAGCACCAGCAGGTCCGGGTTCACCGACAGGGCCCTCGCGATGCCGATGCGCTGGCGCTGGCCGCCGGAGAACTCGTGCGGGAAGCGGTCCGCGTCGCGGTCCGGCGACAGGCCCACGAGCGAGAGCAGCTCCGGCACCCGCGCCGCGATCCGCGAGGGCGCCGCCCCCTGCGCGCGCAGCGGCTCCGCCACCAGATCCGAGACCGGCATACGGGGGTCCAGGCTCGCCATCGGGTCCTGGAACACGATCTGCACGCCGGAGCGCAGACGCCGGGTCGCCGCCCGGTCCAGGTCCGCCACCGACTGGCCCAGCAGCTCGATCGTGCCGTTCTCCGGCGGGCGCAGGCCCAGGATCTCGTACAGCGTCGTGGACTTGCCCGAGCCCGACTCGCCCACCAGGCCCAGCGTCTGACCGGCCCGGACCTCCAGGTCCACGCCGTCCACCGCGTACACGCTTCCGGTACGACGCCGGAACACCGAGCCCTTGTACAGGGGGAAGGTCTTCGTCAGGTCGCGGACCCGCAGGACGACCGGCGCGGGGGAGCCCTGCGGAGCTTCCGCGAGCGTCCCCGCCTCCTCCTGCCTCCCCGCCTCCGCCTCCGTTCCCGCCGGTGCCGCCGCGTCACCGTCCACGAAGATCTCCCCCGGGGTGCGGCCGCTCACCCGCGCGACGCGTACGCAGGCCGCCCGGTGGTCGCCGGACGGCGAGGTCCACGCCGAGGGCCCCGGTTCCGCGCTCTCGCACTCGGGGGCCGCGAGCGGGCAGCGCGGGGCGAAGGGGCAGCCCGGGGGCAGCGCCTCGGGGGACGGCGGGCCGCCCGGCACGGGGGTCAGCCGCCCCCGGGGGCCGTCGAGTCTCGGCACCGCCCCGATCAGGCCCAGGGTGTACGGCATCCGGGGGCGGGCGAACAGTTCCCCGGCGGGGGCGGTCTCCACGACGCGGCCCGCGTACATCACGGCGACCCGGTCCGCGCTGCCCGCGATGACCCCCAGGTCGTGGCTGACCAGGACCATCGCGGCGCCCGTCGCCCGCTGGGCGGTGCGCAGGACGTCCAGGACCTGGGCCTGGATGGTGACGTCGAGCGCGGTGGTCGGCTCGTCGGCCAGGATCACCTCGGGGTCGTTCGCGACGGCCATGGCGATCATGGCCCGCTGCCGCATCCCGCCCGAGAACTCGTGCGGGAAGGCGGAGGCGCGCCGCCGCGGCTCCGGTATGCCCACCAGATCGAGGAGTTCGACGGCGCGGCGCGCCGCCTTCTCCCTCGACACGTCCTGGTGCGCGCGTACCGCCTCCGCGATCTGCTCGCCGACCCGGTAGACGGGGGTGAACGCCGACAGCGGGTCCTGGAAGACCATGGACACCCGGGCACCCCGTACGCCGTCGAGCAGGGACTCCGGGGCGCCCAGCAGCTCCGTACCCCCGAGCCGTACCGAACCGGAGGCGCGCGCGGCGGACGGCAGCAGGCCGAGCACCGCGAGCGAGGTCACCGACTTGCCCGAGCCCGACTCGCCGACGATGCCGAGGACTTCGCCGGGCGCCAGGTCGAAGGAGACCCCGCGCACGGCGGGCACACCCGCGAAGTCGACCTTCAGGTCGCGGACCTGGAGGAGGGGCGGCTCATGCGTCATGCGCGGTCGACCGTGCCTTTCGGGTGAGCGGGCGTCCCGGCCCGCGCGTGCGTCCGCCTCCGCGGCGCCGCGCGCCCCCGGGCCCGGAGGACGTCGGGTCGAAGGCGTCCCGCAGTCCGTCGCCGATCAGGTTGACGGCGAGGACGAACACCACGAGCAGGCCCGCGGGGAAGAAGAACATCCACGGGTAGGTGACGGCCGATCCCGTGTAGTCGGCGATCAGCGTGCCCAGGGACACGTCGGGGGACTGGATGCCGAAACCGAAGTAGGACAGGGCCGTCTCGCTCATCACCGCGCCGCCCACCGCGATCGTCGCGTCGATGACTAGGAAGGACGCGACGTTCGGCAGGATGTGGCGCCAGATGATCCGCAGCGGCCCCACGCCCGTGTAGCGGGCCGCGCGCACGAACTCGCGCTCGCGCAGCGACAGGGTCATCGCGCGCACCACGCGCGAGGTCACCATCCAGGCGAACAGCGCGAGCAGGCCCACGAACGCGAGCCAGCCGGCCGCCTTCAGCCGGGGTGCGACGATCGCGATGATCAGGAAGCCGGGGAAGACCAGCAGCAGGTCCACGAGGAACATCAGCGCCCGGTCCGTCCAGCCGCCGAAGTAGCCCGCGCAGGCGCCGACCACCGAGGCGAGAGCGGTCGCCACGACCCCCACCAGC
This sequence comes from Streptomyces sp. NPDC007088, assembly GCF_042869355.1. Classification (NCBI taxonomy): domain Bacteria; kingdom Bacillati; phylum Actinomycetota; class Actinomycetes; order Kitasatosporales; family Streptomycetaceae; genus Streptomyces; species Streptomyces sp. NPDC007088. The sequence continues at coordinate 108,483 of NZ_JBIAFO010000015.1, read as the reverse complement.
AGGCCGACCAGCAGCGACTTCTGGAGGCCGCGCACGGTCTGCGCGAACACGTCCTGGCCGATGCGGTTGGTGCCGAACCAGTGCTCCGAGGAGGGCTTCGCGCGCAGCGCCGTGTAGTCGATGTCCGTGTACGACCAGTGCGTCACGTGGGGCCCGGCGAAGGCCAGGACGAACAGGAGGAGGACGACCAGCAGTCCGGCGAGCGCGCCGCGCCGCGTCAGGAAACGGCGCAGTACGACGCGGGCCCGCCCGGCGGGCGCGGCGCGCTCGGGGCGGTCCACCGGGTGCGGGGAGCGGTCCTCGGCGTCGGCCGCCGCGGCCACGGATTCGACGGTCACGGTGCCAGTCCCTTCTGCGGGTCCTGCGGCGGGGCCTGTGGCGGCGGGTACGTCGGCGTTCCCTTGGGCGAGCCCTCCGTGGGCCCCTCGTGGGTCCCGGGCCGCCCGTCCGGGAGGGGCCCCGGAGCGCTCGCGGCCCTCACGCGCGTACCCGGGGGTCGAGCGCCGCGTGCAGGACGTCGGCGAGGAAACCGGAGGCCAGGACCACGACGGCGGCGAAGCCCGAGACCGCGACCACCGAGTTGACGTCGTTCTTCGTGATCGACTCGACGAGCCACTCGCCCATCCCGTGCCAGCCGAAGATCATCTCGGTGAAGGTCGCCCCGGTGAACAGCGCGAGGAAGCCGTACGAGAAGTACGTCGCCATCGGGATGAGCGCCGTGCGCAGCCCGTGCCGCCACAGCGCGCGCCGCCGGCTGAGCCCCTTCGCGCGGGCCGTGCGCAGGTAGTCCGCGCCCAGCACGTCGAGCATCGTGTTGCGCTGGTAGCGGCTGTACGAGGCCGCCGTCACGAGCCCGATCGACAGGGTCGGCAGGAGCAGGTGAACGCCCCGGTCGCGCAGGGTGCCGAGCAGGCCCGCGCGCAGGTCCGGGTCCTTCTCGCCGGTGAACTGGACGAGGTCGGTGCCCAGGACGGAGTTGAGCTTGATCGCGCCGATCTTCAGCAGGACGGCGAGCAGGAAGGTGGGCGTTGACAGGAGCAGGAAGGACACGAGCGTCGCCACGCGGTCCGGCAGCCGGTACTGGCGTACCGCCGTCCACGCGCCCACCAGGATGCCGCCGGCCGTCCCGAGCACCGTGCCCGCGAGCAGCAGGCGCAGGCTCACGCCGAGCCGGCGGCCGAGTTCCGCGTCCACCGGGGTGTCGTCGATGGTGCGGCCGAGATCGCCGTGGAGCGCGCCCGTGAACCAGTGCCCCAGGCGGGACGGCAGCGGGGTCGAGTCGTCCAGGCCGAGCGAGCGCAGGTGGGCGGCGACCGCGTCGGGCGGCGGCGGTGGCCTGCGCCCCTCGAAGTAGGCGCGCGGGTCTAGGGCGACCGACGCGAGGAGGTAGGAGAGGCATACGGCGACGACCAGCAGCACGACGTAGTACCCCAGGCGCCTCGCCAGAAAAGCGGTCATGCGCCGGGTCCCTCCACGTACTCGTCCCGCACTGTGCCGTACCGGTCCCGCGGTCGTTCCGCGCACGGCCCGCGCCTGGCCCACTCGGACGGCCACCGGCGACCGCCGACGGTTTCGCCCGGGTCGCCCGGCGGCCCACCCGTCACCGATGAGCCATGAGCCATGAGCCATGAGCCACGACTCATGGGCCATGACTCATGAGCCATGAGCCACAGGTCGTGAGCGACCGGGTGAACGCGTCAACGACGCGTCCCCTTCTGATCGTTCCTGATCCTCGCCCCTCACTGTTGCACCAATATGAAGACAAGATGGCAATAGCACGAAAGTGCTTTCTGGGTCTCCCGCGCGGCTCTACGCTCCCCCTGGCACAGCCCCCGCCCAGGTCCGGCGTGCCCCTCGCCCCGTCCTGTGGAGGACTGTCACCATGACCGGAACGCGCGTAGCGCGCAGCGCCCTCACCGCCCGCCGTACCGCCGTCACGGCCGCCGCCCTGTGCTCCGCCCTGGTCCTGGCCGGGTGCGGCGGCCCGGACGACGGTGACGCGAAGGCGCCCAGGAAGGCGGCCCCGTTGCCGGCCGGGGCGCAGGAGGTGAACCCGCGCCCGGTCGCGGAGCTGCGGCAGGGCGGCACCGTCAAGTTCGGTATCCAGACCTGGATTCACCAGTACAACGCGTATCAGGTGGACGGGACGAACGGGGACGCCATGGCGATCCTCGAACAGGTCGAACCACTCCTGATGCCGCGTGACGCGAAGGGCGTGCCGCACCCGGACCCCCACTACCTGCTGTCGGCGAAGATCACCTCGACCGGCCCGCAGGTCGTCACCTACAAGCTCAACCCGAAGGCCAGGTGGTCGGACGGGAAGCGGCTGAGCTGGCGGGACTTCGCGGCGCTCACCAAGGCGCTCGACGGGAGCGACGACCGCTACCTCGTGGCGGACAGCAGCGGCTACGACCAGATCGCCAAGGTCGAGCGCGGCGCGGACGACCAGGAGGCGCGGGTCACCTTCAAGGCCGCGTACGCCGACTGGCCCCGGCTGTTCCGCACGCTGCTGCCCGCCTCCCAGATCGACACCCCCGAGAAGTTCAACAAGGGCTGGATCGAGCGGATACCGGTCACCTCGGCGGCCTGGAAGGTCGGGAACATCGACAAGACCGCGCAGACGGTCACCACGGTCCCCGACCCGGAGTGGTGGGGCGACAAGCCCCGGCTGTCCCGGATCACGTGGCGCGCGCTCCAGACCAGCGCGCTGACCGAGGCGTACCTCAACAAGGAGATCGACGACGCGCCCGCCATCCTCCCCGAGGACTACAAGCGGCTCGCCAAGGCGCCCGGTACGGACATCCGCGACGGGGCCCGCTGGGACGAGGTGCACATCACGCTCGGCGGACGCGGTCCGCTCAAGGACCTCAAGGTCCGCCAGGCGGTGGATCTCGGCATCGACCGCAAGGGCATCATCACCGCCTTCGCCAAGGACCTGGAAGCCCCGGTGAAGCCGCTCGACAACCACTTCTTCATGCCCAACCAGGCGGGGTACCGCTCCAACTCGGGGAAGTGGGGGAAGTTCGACCCCCAGGGCGCCGCGAAGCTGCTCGACGAGGCGGGGTGGAAGGACAACGGTCCGGACAGCCCGCGCACCAAGGGCGGCAAGAAGCTCCAGCTCACCTACGTACTGAGCGCGGGCAGCAGCTCCTCGTCCCTGGACCAGGCGCAGATCGTGCAGCAGCAGCTCGGGCAGATCGGCTTCAAGGTCTCGCTCCAGAAGGTGCCCGACGCCGACTACTTCGAGAAGTACGTCGACCGGGGCAACTTCGATCTGGTCAGCTTCCGCAACGTCGACCAGATCTTCCCCTCGCAGCTGTTCTCGACCTTCCAGCGGCCCCGGGGCAAGCAGTCCTATCTCAACTTCGGTGGCATCGGGACGGCCGGGATCGACGAGCTGATGACCAGGGCCGGGCACGCGACCGATCCCGCCGAGGCCCGCTCGCTCTACAACCAGGCGGACGCCAGGATCTGGGCCCAGGGCCACTCGATCGAGCTGTACCAGCGCCCGCAGATCAGGGCGGTGCGCGCCAAGCTCGCCAACTACGGCGCGAGCGGGCTCGGGGACATCGACTACGTCAAGATCGGCTGGGAGAAGTGAGGCCGGCGGGGGAGGGGCGCGACTGAGGGGGCGGTGGGCGGAGCACCGGGCGGGCCGGGGGCGCGGTACCGGGCGGGCCGGCCCGCGCTCCCCGGCCCGCGCTCCTCAGCCCGCGTTCCTCGTCCCCGCCCCGGCCCCGGACCCCGCCCCGGTCTCCACCGCGTCCGTGCCATCGGTGCCGGCCCTCCTGTCCGTTACGGCCGCCCCGGCCGCCCTCCCCGCCCCGGCCCGCGCGTGCGGTACGACCATCGGGGTGCCGGTTTGCGGGTCGGGGACGATGTCGCAGGGCAGGCCGAAGACCTCCTCGACCAGATTCGGGGTGAGGATCGCGGCCGGGGGGCCCTCGGCGACGACGCGGCCCGCGTTCATCACGACGAGGTGCGAGGCGAAGCGGGCCGCCTGGTTCAGGTCGTGCAGGACCATCACCACGGTCTTGCCCTCGCGGTGCAACTCGCCGCAGAACTCCAGGAGTTCGTACTGGTGGCCGATGTCGAGGAAGGTCGTCGGCTCGTCGAGCAGGAGCAGGTCGGTCTGCTGGGCGAGGACGGTGGCGATCCAGGCGCGCTGGCGCTGCCCGCCGGAGAGTTCACCGATCTGCGCCTCGGCCAGTCCGGTCAGCCCGGTCCGCTCCAGGGCCGAGGCGATCACCGTGTCGTCCTCGGGCGACCACTGCCGTAGCAGCGAGTGGTGCGGGTAGCGGCCCCGGCGGACGAGCCCGCGCACGCTGATGCCCTCCGGCGCGACCGGGTTCTGGGGCAGCAGCGCGACCTCCCGGGCCGACTCCTTGCCCCGGTAGCCGTGCAGGTCCCGGCCGTGCAGCAGCACCTGCCCCCGCTCCGGCCTGAGGACCCGGCCGAGCGCCTTGACCAGGGTCGACTTCCCGCAGCCGTTGGGGCCGATGACCGCCGTCAGCTCGCCGTGCGGCAGGTCCAGGCTCACCCCGCGTACGACCGGCTCCCTGCCGCCGTAGCCGAGGACGACGTCCCGTACGCACAGCCCCCGCTCGGGCACGGCCCCGGCCGCCGGGGAGCCGGCCGCCCCCGTCCCGGTGTCCGCGTTCCGGCGCCGGCCACGCTTCTCGGTGCTCACAGGCTTCCCTTTCTCCATTCGCGGACCAGCAGCCAGCCGAGGTAGAGCCCGCCGACGGCCAGGGTGTAGACGCCGACCGGCAGCGCCACCGGCAACGGCAACTGCTGGGCCGCGAGGTCGGCCACGACCAGCAGCAGCGAGCCGACGAGCGCCGACAGGACGAGCCGGGGGCCGGTGCCCCGGGTGAGACGGCGGGCGATCTGCGGGGCGGTGAGCGAGATGAACGCGACCGGGCCGGCCACGCTCACCGCGACGGCCGACAGCACGATCGACAGCAGCACCGCCCACACCCGGGTGGTACGCGGCCGGGCGCCGACCCCGGCCGCGAACTCGTCTCCCGTCTCGGCCATCGTCAGCCGGGGCGCGAGCAGCAGCAGCGCCGGGGAGAGTACGGCGAGCGCGATCCAGATCGTCGCCGCGTCGCTCCACGAGCGGGCCGCGACCGAGCCGTTGACGTACGCGGCGAGGGAACTCGCCTTGTCGCGCTCGACCGCGTACACGACGTACTGAGTGAAGGCGGTCGCCATCGCGTTGACGCCGATACCGGCCACGATCAGCCGCCCGGGGTGGCGGAAACCGCTGCCCGTCGACACGTACACGAGCACCATCGACAGCACCGCGCCCGCGAGCGCCCCGGCCGCGACCGGCACCGCGCCGCCCGGCACGAGCAGCGCCACGGCCGCCGCGCCCGCCCCCGCGCCCGCCGCGAGCCCGATCACGTCGGGGCTGCCGAGCGGGTTGCGGGTCACCGTCTGGAACAGGGCCCCGGACAGGCCGAGCGCCGCCCCGGTACCGGCCGCCACCGTCAGGCGCGGCCCCCGCATGCGTTCCAGGACGAACCGCTCCTTGACGCCCGTCCCGTGCAGGATCGCGCCCGGCAGATCGGGTACGGCGATACCGAGCCGGCCCATCGAGAGCGTCGCCGCGGCGGCGGCCACCAGGAGCAGCAGCACGACCAGGCCCGCGAGGACGGCCGGCGGGTGCACCGGCAGCGCCACCGTCCGCCCGATCCGCAGATAACGCGTGTCGCCACGCGCGCGGCCGGGGGCCCCGGGGCGCGTGGGGTCCTCACCGCGCCGGGGGCCCGAGCCGTCGCCCGGCCGGGTACGCGGGCCCGGCGTACGAGTCGCCTCGCTCCCCCGCGCTCGGTCCGTCGTGCGGCTCATGACGTCCCCCTCATCCTGCGTACGGCGAGCAGCAGCGCGGGCGCCCCGAGGAACGCGGTGACCACGCCGACCATCAGCTCCTGGGGGCTCATCACGACCCGGCCCACGACGTCGGCGAGCAGCAGCAGCGCCGGGCCGACGAGCGCGGAGAAGACGATCTGGGAGCGGAAGTCGACCCCCACCGCGGCCCGTACGACGTGCGGGACGGCCAGCCCCACGAAGGCGATCGGGCCGACCGCGGCCGTGGCCGCCGTCGACAGCAGGATCGCCGCGATCATCCCGCCCGAGCGGATCACCGCCGGGTTGGCGCCCAGCGAGCGGGCCGCCTCGTCGCCGAGCGCCATCGTGTTCAGCCCGGGGGCGAGCAGCAGCGCGAGCAGCAGCCCGGCCGCGGCGAAGGGCCACACCGACTGGAAGACGTTCCAGTCCCTGCCGCCGAGCGCGCCCACGACCCAGTAGCGGTAGCTGTCGAACACGGCCGGTTTGCTGAGCGACACGGCCTGGACGTAGGCGGTCAGGACGGCGGAGACGACGGCGCCCGCGAGGACGAGCCGTACGAGGCCCGAGCCGCCGCCCGCCGAACCGATCACCTGCACGAGCAGGCCCGCGAGCAGCGCGCCGGGCAGCGCCCACCACACCGTCGCGGACTGTCCCGAGACGCCGAGGAACGCGGTCGCCGTGACGATCGTCGCGGAGGCGCCGGAGGTGATGCCGAGCAGACCCGGGTCGGCGAGCGGGTTGCGGGTGATGCCCTGCATCAGCGTGCCCGCGACCGCGAGGCTCAGCCCCGCGAGCAGACCGAGCGCGGTGCGCGGGTAGCGGCTCTCGACGACCGTCGTGGTGTACGCGTCGGCGTGGCCGCGCAGCACGTCCCACACCGCGCCCGGCGAGGTCGGGTGGCTGCCGAACACGACGCTCGCCAGGAGCGCGGCGGCCAGCAGGAGGACCGCGCCGAGCAGCGCGAGCAGGGACCGGGCGGGCCCGGACCCGCGCGTGCGGGTCCGGGCCCCGGGGCCGACGGTGGTGGTCGTCATCGATCAACTGTCCCGTGAACGAGCTTCGGTGGCACGGCCGGGGTCACCCCTCGGGGGGTGGCGGGCCCGGCCGCTGTGCCCTTCCGGCTACTTGTCGAGCTTGGCGACGGCCTGGTCGATGAGCGCCGGGTACTTGTCGGCGACCCACGGCACGGTCAGCGGGTTGATGATCGAGGAGGCGGTCACGAAGGGGTTGTCGTCACTCGCGACGACGGCGCCCTTGTTCACCGCCGGGATCGCCTTGTAGAGCTTCTGGCCCTCGATCTCCTTGCGGTTCTTGGCGTCCGTGTAGAACGTGAAGACCAGATCGGAGTTCTTGAGCTTCTGCGCGTTCTCCAGGCCGATGAGCGCCGAGTCGGTGCCCTTGGTCTCCTTGAAGGTGTTGACCACGGGGTCGACCTTCAGGCCCATCAAGGAGACCATCTTGACGCGCTGCTCCTCGGGCTTGAAGACGCCGAGGGTGCCGGGGCCGCTGTTGTAGATGTACGAGAACGTCAGCTTCTTGTACTCGGGGTGCTCGTCGGCGACCGCCTTGAGCTCGTCCTCGATGGTCCCGATGAGCGTCTTCGCCTTCTGCGGCTCGCCGAGCGCCTTGGTGATGATCCTGATCTGCTGGTCCCAGTCCGTGGACCACGCGAGATCCGGGTACGCGACGGTGGGCGCGATGTCCTTCAGGATGTCGTACTGCTTCTGCGTGATGCCGGACCAGGGCGCGAGGATGACGTCGGGCTCCAGCTCGACGATCGCGTCGAAGTCGATGTCCTCGCCGCCGGTGAACTGCTTCGGCAGCTTCTCGCCCTTCTTCTCCAGCGCCTCGTGAATCCACGGCAGGTAACCGGACTTGTCGCTGCCCCACGGGTAGCTCTCCATGCCGACCGGGGTGGTGCCGAGCGCGATGGCGGTCTCGGCGGAGCCCTGGCCGAGCGTCACGACCCGCTTCGGCTTCTCCTTGATGGTCGCCTTGCCGAGCGCGCTGTCGATCGTCACGGGGAAGGCGCCGCCGGAAGCGGACGGCTTGTCCTTCGCCTTCGCGGAACCGCCGGAACCGGAGTCCTCGTCGGAACCACAGCCGGTGAGCACCAGAGCGGCGGCCACACCCGCCGCGGATATCGTGAGCGACGTACGGCGCGCCTTGGCGGGACGGAACGGCATGACGGTACCCCAGGGTTCGGTCGGCTCCGGCCGGCAACGACGGTACCCGCAGGGCTCGTCAGCTCGGTCTGGACGAGCTGGGCCCAGCGGAACCCGCGAGCCGCACAAGCCGGTCTACGGTGTTAGTTAGGTAAACCTAAGCTTATGACTCCCCTTTTTTCAACGTGACCCGGGTGGGCGCCTCCCCGGGCCGCGTCGGGGCCCCGTGCACCCCGCCCCGCGAACGCGTGTCACGACCTCGCCCCGGGCCATGCGTGCTCCCCGGCGGCGAACTCCTCCAGGGGCGGCCCGGAAGGCGCCAACCACTGTGTGCCGCCACCCACTTGGGAGGAGGATCAGGGCATGGTGACGAGCAGAGGGGCCGGGGGCCCGCTCCGGGGACTGGTGTGGGTGGTGCTCGCGGTGCTCGCGGTGCTCGCGGTGCTCGCGGTGGGATGCGGGGCGGAGCGGGCGGAGCCGGGGCGGGGGGCGGTGGCGAGGGCGAGTGGGGCATCCCCGGACTCTCCCTGCCCTGGGGAGAGCGCCACGCCCACCCCGTCGGCGTCCGGCGGTAAGCCCGCTCCGGGCGGGGCGCCCGGCGACCACTACGCGGAGAACCACGGCTTCATGGTGCCCTTCCCGCTGCGCGGCCGGCAGCGGTGCGCGGGGATCGCGGCGGTCGGCAAGGTGGAGAGGGCGCTCGCGCCCCTGCGTTACCGTTCGGACTTCGATCCGGCCGACGCACGGGCGACGCTCCTCCGGCTCGGCTACGAGGACGGGGACGTGTCGGCGTACCAGAACGGGGCGACCGGTGTCGGGTTCCTCATCGACACCTACCCCGTGTGCGTGAAGGGCACGATGAACCTCGACTCCGTCGAGGCGGAGGCCTTCGGGGGCTATCCCGATCACTCGGGGTGCGACCGGCCCTCCGGAGGGCACTGAGGCCCTGTACGCCGGCCCCCGGCCCAGGCGCGCCCTTGTCGGTCCCGCTCGTTACCGTCGGCTCATGAGCGCTGCGTGGTCGTGTGCCGGGGTCGGGTGGCGGGAGGGGCTGCCCGTGCTGCGGTGGGTGCGGTCGGGGGACGGGACCGGGGCGGGGCCCGCCCGGGTCGGGGAGCGGGAGAGTGTGCTGCGGGCCGGGGAGGTGGTCGGGTTCCGGGTGCTCGGGGAGCGGCGCTGTCTCGGGGTGTGGCGGGCCGGCCGCCGCCACGCGTGCCCCACGGCGGAGGTGATCCCCGGCGGCGGGACCCGCGCGCAGTGCGAGACCTGCGCGCGCCTGGACCGGGCCCGGTCGGTGGCCGCCGACACCTACGCCGACGATCCCCGGCCCTACCGGGTGTATCTCGCGTGGTTCGGTGACGGCCTGCTCAAGGTCGGGATCACGGGTGTGGCGCGGGGCGCGGCCCGGCTGCTCGAACAGGGCGCCGTCGCGTTCAGCTGGCTGGGGTCCGGGCCGCTCATGGCCGCGCGCCGCGCCGAGGAGGCCGTCCGGTCCGGGCTCGGCGTGCCGGACCGCGTCCCGTACGAGCGCAAGCGGACCGCCCGGCTGCGGACCGGCGCCGACGCCGGGGAGCGGGCCCGGGAGGTCGGGCGCGCGCACGCGCGGGCCCTCGCGCTGCCCGGCTGGCCCGAGACGCTGGAGCGGTCGCCGTGCCGGGTGGTGGACCACGCGGAGGTCTTCGGCCTGCCGCTCCCGGCCCCGGGGCCGCGCGGGGCCGGGGTCCTGGCCGGGCTCGCGGAGGGGGTGGCCGTGTCCGGGGAACTGCTCGGGGCCGCCGGGCCCGACCTTCATCTCCGGCTCGCGGCCGGCGCCGTGCGGCCGTCCTCCGAGGGACGTGCCGCGCCCTCGCCGCTGTTCGTCGACACGCGCGTGCTGGCCGGGTGGCCCCTCGTCCCCGCCGGGGTGGGGGAGGGCACCACGCCCGGCGCCGTACGGCCGTTGCGGGGCGCGGACGCGGGGGAGGGGGACGTGCAGGCCGGGTTGTTCTGAGCGGGGGCGCGGGCCTCGGGGGAGCCGTTGGCGCACGGTATTGATCATCGGGGCGTGCGCGGAGCACAGTGGTCCGCATGGCTGCTGACACCGAGGGGACGACGAGCGGGGCGGGCGGGGCGGAGACGGTGTCCGGGGCGAGCGAGGAGAGCCGGGCCGTGCGGGCGTTCACCCGGCGGATCGGGGCCGACGCGCTCGTCGACGTGCACACCCACTTCATGCCGGACCGGGTGCTGCGCAAGGTGTGGGCCTACTTCGACGCGGCGGGCCCGCTCGTCGGCCGGGAGTGGCCGATCACGTACCGCTTCGCCGAGGAGCAGCGCCTCGCCGTGCTCCGGGGGTTCGGGGTGCGGGCGTTCACCTCGATGCTGTACCCGCACAAACCGGGGATGGCGCGCTGGCTCAACGGCTGGTCGGCGGAGTTCGCGCGCCGCACGCCCGGCTGTCTGCACACCGCGACGCTGTTCCCCGAGCCCGGCGTCGGGACGTACGTGCGGGAGGCCGTCGAGGACGGGGCCCGGGTGTTCAAGGCCCATGTGCAGGTCGGCGCCTACGATCCGGCGGACCCGCTGCTCGACCCGGTGTGGGGGCTGCTCGCGGAGGCCGGGGTGCCGGTGGTGACGCACTGCGGTTCCGGCCCGGTCCCGGGGAAGTTCACCGGGCCGGGCCCGGTCGGCCGCGTGCTCGCGCGCCACCCCCGGCTGCGGCTGGTCGTCGCGCACCTGGGCATGCCGGAGTACGCGGAGTTCCTCGGCCTCGCGGACAGGTACCCGCAGGTGCGCCTCGACACGACCATGGCGTTCACGGACTTCGTGGAGGCCGACGCGCCCTTCCCGAGGGCCGAGCTGCCCCGGCTCACCGCCCTCGGGGACCGCGTCCTGCTCGGCACCGACTTCCCCAACACCCCGTATCCGTACGTCCACCAGCTCGAAGCGCTCGAACGACTCGGGCTGGGCGAGGACTGGCTGCGGGCGGTGTGCCACGACAACGGGGCCGCGCTGTTCGGGCTCGGCGGCGGGGGGCTCGCGCGCGGATGACGACCGGCGTGGATGAGGGCCGGCGCGGACGAAGTGCCGCGCGGGTGAGGCGCGGTGTGGGCGAAGTGCGGCGCGGACGCGCACGGCGCCGGCAGGATGACGGCATGGTCTTCGCGACCTTCGCGACCGGGACCGCGTACTTCGGGTCCCGTGCCCGGCAGACGATGCTCAACTTCCGGGTCCGCGACCTGGACGCGATGCTCGCCCGGCTGCGCGCGGCGGGCGCGGAGGTGTCCGGGGAGACCCAGGACCTGGAGGGCGTCGGCCGGTTCGGCTGGGTCACCGGTCCCGAGGGCAACCGGGTCGAGCTGTGGCAGACCGGCTGACGGGTCGACGGGTCGCTCACCGCGGCGGTGACCGGAGCCCGTCCCGGCTGTCGCGGCCCCGCAGGCGCCGTCCCCGCCGTCCGGGCCCCGCCGCCGTCCGCCGGGCCCCGCCGGGACGCCTCCTTTTTTTGCCGTACCCGGAACCGTTTCTCAGGGAAATCACAGACTTCCGCAAGGGCTCTTTCAGAGCGGCCGCACAGGCTGGACGCATGATGACGATCCCGCCCCAGGGGCATTCCGATCCGTCGAGGCCCGACGCGCGAGCCGTCCGGGTGCTCGTCGTCGACGACGAGACGTCCATCACCGAGCTGCTGTCGATGGCGCTGCGCTACGAGGGCTGGGAGATCCGCAGCGCCGCCGACGGGGCGAGCGCCGTACGGGTGGCGCGCGAGTTCCGGCCGGACGCCGTCGTCCTGGACATGATGCTGCCCGACATGGACGGGCTGTCGGTCCTCCAGCGGATGCGGCGCGAGCGGCCCGAGACGCCCGTGCTGTTCCTCACCGCCAAGGACGCCGTCGAGGACCGGATCGCCGGGCTCACGGCGGGCGGTGACGACTACGTGACGAAGCCGTTCAGCCTGGAGGAGGTCGTGGCGCGGCTGCGCGGGCTGATCCGGCGTTCCGGGGCGGCCGGAGCGGCGCGCAAGACGGGTTCCACGCTCGTCGTCGGCGACCTCGTACTCGACGAGGACAGCCACGACGTGTCGCGCGCGGGGCGCGACATCCACCTGACCGCCACCGAGTTCGAGCTGCTGCGGTACCTCATGCGCAACCCGCGCCGCGTGCTCAGCAAGGCGCAGATCCTCGACCGCGTGTGGAGCTACGACTTCGGCGGCCAGGCCAACGTGGTCGAGCTGTACATCTCGTACCTGCGGCGCAAGATCGACCGGGGGTACGCCCCGATGATCCACACGCGGCGCGGGGCCGGTTACCTGATCAAGCCCGCCGAGGTGCCTGTGGGGTCGTCGGCCGCGGCGCCGTGAGCGGGGCCGCCGTCCGCGTCCCGCGCCGGCGCCTGAGCCCGTCCTTCGCGTACCGCCCGTTCGGCGCGCGAGGGCGGCGCGGACCGCTGACGCTGCGCTCCCGCCTCGTGCTCTCCGCGGTGGCGCTCATCGCCGTCGTGTGCGCGGTGATCGGCACCGTCACGACGCTCGCGCTCCGCTCCCATCTGTACGCGCAGGTCGACGGGCGCCTCGGCGGCGTCGCCCAGCGCGCCGCCGACGGGCCGCCCGGCGGGCACCCGGCCGGACGGGGGCAGGACCCGCTGCTGTTCGTGACGACGGGGCCGCAGGACCTCGGCACGCTCGGGGCCGTCGTGGACGGGACGGGGAAGGTGGAACGGGCCGTCCTGAGCGAGGAGTCCGGTAAGGACGGCGGCGGCCGTTCCACGCGGGCCCGGGTCCTGGACGCGGGCGCCCGCGACGCGCTGGCCGCCGTGGCCCGTGACGGCTCGGCGCACAGCGTGGACCTGCCGGGGCTCGGCGGATACCGCGTGCGGTACGCCGAGGGGCCGGGCGGGGACTTCCTCGTGGGGACGCCGACCGCCGACGCCGACGCGACCGTGCGCACCCTCGTCGTGGTCGAGGTGTGCGTGACCGCCGCCGGTCTGCTCGCCGCCTCGATCGCCGGGGCCGCGCTGGTGACCGTCGCGCTGCGGCCCCTGCGCCGGGTCGCCGCGACCGCGACCCGCGTGTCCGAACTGCCCCTGCACCAGGGCGAGGTGGCGCTCGCCGAACGCGTCCCCGGGGCACAGGCCGACGCGCGCACCGAGGTCGGCCTGGTCGGCGCCGCGCTGAACCGGATGCTCGACCACGTGCACGGGGCGCTCGCCGCGCGCCAGGAGAGCGAGACGCGGGTACGGCGGTTCGTCGCCGACGCGAGCCACGAACTGCGCACCCCGCTCGCCTCGATCCTCGGGTACGCCGAACTCACCCGCAGGAGCGGCGAGGAGGCCGGGCCCGACACCCGGCACGCCCTGCGCCGGATCGAGTCGCAGGCCCGGCGGATGACCGGGCTGGTCGAGGATCTGCTGCTGCTCGCCCGGCTCGACGCGGGACGCCCGCTCGCGCGCGAGAGCACTGATCTCGTACCGCTCGTCGTGGACGCCGTGAGCGACGCGCGGGCCGCCGGGCCCGGCCACGTGTGGCGGCTCGCGCTGCCCGGGGAGCCGGTCCTCGTGGCGGGGGACCCGGCGCGGCTCCAGCAGGTCCTGGTCAACCTCCTCGCCAACGCGCGTACGCACACGCCGCCGGGCACCCGGGTGACGGCCCGCGTCCGCGCCGTGGGGGGCGAGGGCGCGGGAGCCGCCGGTACGGCCGTACTGGAGGTGGAGGACGAGGGGCCCGGAGTCCCCGCCGGTCTGCTGCCCTCCGTGTTCGAGCGGTTCGCGCGCGGCGACGCCTCACGGGCCCGCACGCCGGCGCCCGGGACCGGGAGCCCGGCGGCCCCCGGGAGCGGGTCCACCGGGCTCGGACTGGCCATCGTGCGCGCCGTCGTCACGGCCCACGGCGGGCGGGTGGACGTGCGCAGCGTGCCGGGCCGGACCGTGTTCACGGTGCGGTTGCCGCTCGGCGGACGGTGACACGGCTGGCCGGCGGACGGTGACACGGCCGGCCGGCGGGCGGCGCGGGCGTCCCCGGGAACGCGAAGCACAGGGAGCGGTCTGATCCACAGCCCGCCGACAGGCTCGGCACACGCTCCCAACAGGGCCTCGCGGCAGGGTCGTTGTCATGACAACACTCCCCACGCCAGGTCCGGTTCCGGGGGCCGTGCCGCCCGGACCGCCCGCCTCGGTGCTGCCGGCCCGGCGGGCGCTCACGCCGGTGGCGGACGGGACACCCGTCCTGGACGTCGTCGTGCCCGTCTTCAACGAACAGCGTGATCTGGAGCCCTCCGTACGGCGGCTGCACGCCTACCTCGGCGGGGCCTTCCCGTACGGCTTCCGGATCACCGTCGCCGACAACGCGAGCACCGACGCGACCCCGCGGGTCGCGCGGCGGCTGGCCGAGGCGCTGCCCGAGGTGCGCTGCGTACGGCTGGAGCGGAAGGGGCGCGGCCGCGCGCTGCGCCAGGTGTGGGCGGCCTCCGAGGCGCCCGTGCTCGCCTACATGGACGTCGATCTGTCCACCGACCTGAACGCCCTGCTGCCGCTCGTCGCGCCGCTGCTGTCGGGCCACTCCGACCTCGCGATCGGCTCGCGGCTGGCGGGCGGGGCGCGGGTGGTGCGCGGGCCCCGCCGGGAGTTCGTCTCGCGCGCCTACAACCTGATCCTGCGCGGTTCGCTCGCGGCGCGGTTCAGCGACGCGCAGTGCGGGTTCAAGGCGATCCGCGCGGACGTCGCGGCGGTGCTGCTGCCGCTCGTGGAGGACACCGGGTGGTTCTTCGACACCGAGCTGCTCGTCCTGGCCGAGCGCGCCGGGCTGCGCATCCACGAGGTCCCGGTGGACTGGGTGGACGATCCGCGCTCCTCCGTGCGCGTCGTGCGTACCGCCGTGGACGATCTGAAGGGCGTGTGGCGGGTGGGCAGGGCGCTGGCGAGCGGCAGGCTGCCGCTGGACCGGCTCGCCCGGCCCTTCGGCGACGATCCGCGCGACCGGGCGCTGAGCGGGGTCCCGCACGGGCTCGCGCGCCAGCTCGCCGGGTTCTGCGCGGTGGGCGTCGCCTCCACCCTGCTCTACCTCGCGCTCTACTCGCTGTGCCGTGGCTTCTCGGGGCCCCAAGTGGCCAACGCCCTGGCCCTGTTGCTCTCGGCTCTCGCCAACACGGCGGCGAACCGCCGGCTGACCTTCCGGGTGCGGGGACGCGAGCGCGCCGTACGCCAACAGGCGCAGGGACTCGTCGTGTTCGCGGTCGGGCTGGTCCTGACCAGCGGTTCGCTCGCCGCGCTGGACGCGGCGGCCGGTGAGCCCTCGCACGGCACCGAACTCGCGGTGCTCGTCGCGGCCAACCTCGCGGCGACCGTCGTGCGCTTCCTCCTGCTGCGCGCCTGGGTGTTCGCGGACGCCGCCACGGCCGGCCCGCGCACCCGGGAGGCCCGGGGGGACCGCTGTGAAGCCCCGCGAGACCGCGGTGAAGCCCAGGACGGCGTGGACGTGCTCCCCGCCGAGCCGCCCCTCCGTAAGGAAGCCTCATGACCGACGCCTTCGCCGGACCCGTTGCGGCCCAGGGGCCCCCGGACGCCGCCCCGACCGCCCCCTTCGGCGCGCTGCCGTCGAGTGACCCGCTGGAGCGGGTCGCGGACCGGCCGCGCTGGGAGCGGCCCGCCTTCTGGGCGCTGCTCGTGCTGACCGGCGCGCTGTACGCGGTGAACCTCAGCGCGTCCGGATACGCCAACTCCTTCTACTCGGCGGCCGTCCAGGCCGGGAGCGAGAGCTGGAAGGCGTTCTTCTTCGGTTCGCTCGACGCGGGCAACGCCATCACCGTCGACAAGCCGCCGGCCGCGCTGTGGCCGATGGCGCTGTCGGTACGGGTGTTCGGCCTCGGTTCGTGGGCGATCCTGCTGCCCGAGGTGCTCATGGGCGTCGCGACGGTCGCGGTGCTCCACGGTTCGGTACGCCGCCGCTCCGGCCCCGTCGCGGGGCTGATCGCGGGCGGGGTGCTCGCGCTGACCCCGGTCGCCGCGCTCATGTTCCGCTTCAACAACCCGGACGCGCTGCTGGCGCTGCTCATGACGGTGACGGTCGCGTGCGTGCTGCGGGCCCTCGAAGCGGGTGAGGCGGAAGCGGGCCCGTCCGGCGGGGCGCGCGGCAGTACGCGTTGGCTGCTCGCGGCGGGGGCGGCGGTCGGCCTCGGCTTCCTGACCAAGACGCTCCAGGCCTTCCTGGTGCTGCCGCCCCTCGCGGTCCTGTACGCGGTGTGCGCACCGGTGCGGCCGCGCCGCCGCTTCGGCCAACTCGCCCTGGCCGGCGCGGCGACGGTCGTGGTCGGTGGCTGGTGGGTCGCGCTCGTCGAACTGTGGCCGGCCGGTTCGCGGCCGTACGTCGGCGGCTCGCGGCACAACTCCTTCCTGGAGCTGACCTTCGGCTACAACGGGCTCGGCCGGATCAGCGGCGACGAGACCGGCAGCGTCGGCGGCGGCGCGGGAGGGCCCGGCGGCGGGGGCGGTGGCGGCTGGGGCGAGACCGGCCTCGGCCGCATGTTCAACGCCGAGGTGGGCGGCCAGATCGCGTGGCTGCTGCCCGCCGCGCTGCTCCTGCTCCTCGCCGGGCTCGTCGTGACGCGCCGGGCCGCCCGCACCGACGCGACCCGCGCCGCCTTCCTCGCGTGGGGCGGATCGCTGCTGGTCACCGGGCTGGTGTTCAGCTTCATGGCGGGCATCTTCCACCAGTACTACACGGTGGCGCTGGCCCCGTACGTCGCGGCGCTCACCAGCACGGGCGCGGTCCTGCTGTGGCGGAGGCGGCGGGAGGCGGTGGCCTCGGCCGCCCTCGCCCTCGTCGTCGTGGTGACCGCGTGGTGGGCGTACGTCCTGCTCGGCCGCACCGCCGGCTACCTCCCGTGGCTGCGCCCGGCCGTCCTGTCCGCCGGTCTGCTCGCGGCGCTCGGCCTGCTGTGCGCGGGACGGGCGGGACGGTACGTGAGCGGGGGCGCCGCCCTCCTCGCGGTGGCCGCCTGCCTGGCCGCCCCGACGGCGTACACGATCAGCACGGTGTCCGAGGGGCACCAGGGCTCGATCGTCACGGCGGGCCCGGCCGGCGCGAGCCGGGGCGGCGGTCCCGGCGGCGGACGCGGCGGCCCCGGTGGCGGCGGACAGCGGCCCCCGGGAGGTCAGCGGCCGCCGGGCGCGAACCAGGCCCCCGGCGGCCAGGCCCCGAACGGTCAGACCCCGAACGGTCAGACCCCGAACGGTCAGACCCCCGGTGGCCGGGGCCAGGCGCAGAACGGCCGGGCGCCCGGCGACGGGGGCCGTGGACCCGGGGGCGACGGTGGCGGTGGCGGCGGCATGGGCGGACTGCTCAACGGGACCACCGTCGGCGCCGAGGCGCGCAAGCTCGTCGAGAAGGACGCGGGGGACTACACCTGGCCCGCCGTCGCGATCGGCTCGCAGAACGCGGCGAGCTACCAACTGGCCACCGGCGTACCGGTCATGGCGATCGGCGGCTTCAACGGAAGCGACCCGTACCCGACGCTCGCGCAGCTCAAGCAGTACGTGGCCGAGGGCCGCGTGCACTACTTCGTCGCGAGCGGTGAGGGCATGGGCGGCGGGCCCGGCGGCGGGGGCACCTCGTCGGCGCTGACCTCGTGGGTCGAGAAGACCTTCACGAAGGTCACGGCGGGCGAGGCCACCTTCTACGACCTGACCGACCCGAAGGGGTAGAGCGGGTGCGAGCGGGGCGGCGGCGCGGGGCGGGGCCCCGGGCCCCCGCCCCGAGGGGTGCCCCCGGGGCGGGGCCGCCGCGCTCAGTACGTCACCGTGACGCGGCGCTGTACCCCGTCGACCCTGATCTCCCCGCCGTACGGGATGACCTGCTGCGGATCGGTGTGCCCGAGGTCCACGTCGAAGACGATGAGGGTGTCGGGCGCGTACTGCTCGAAGGCCCGCAGGACGGCCGCGCGCTGGGCCGTGCGGTAGGCGGTGCGCGCGGCCGGTTCCTGGCGGCGGTCCAGGGACCAGGCGCGGGCCCGGCCCATCAGGAGCGCGGGGAAGCGGCGCAGGAGGCCGCGTTCGCCCATGTTCCGCAGGATGCGGAACACCGCCTCGGCCGGGGGCAGTTCCTCCGACGTCTCCAGGAAGAGCACCCGGCCCTCGTACTCCTCGGGCGTGCCGATCTCGCGGTCGGCCATCAGCAGCCAGGACAGGATCTCCAGTTCACCGCCCCAGCTCCGCCCGGTCACGACGCGCTCGGGACCGTGCCAGGTCCAGCCCTCGGCGGGGACGCTCTCCGGTTCGGCGTCGAAGGTGCGCGGATCGGCCCAGTCGCCGCCGACCTCACTGAAGGCGGTGGCCGGCGTCAGTTCGAAGGGGCCGGAGGTGAACAGGGCGGCCCGCACGGAGGCCGCGGTGAGCGGGTGAAGGGCCCCCGGCCTGCCCAGCTCGGCCATGACGGTGCCGCCGTGGTAGCCGACGATGCCGCCGGGACCGGTGCGGTCGAGGAAGGCGAGCAGGTTGGTGCAGTCGCTGTACCCGAAGAAGGGCTTCGGGTGCTCGGCCATCAAGTCCCGGTCCAGGTGGGGAAGTACGGTGATCTGGTCGTCGCCCCCGATGCTGCTGATGACGGCTTTGATCTCCGGGTCGGCGAACGCGGCGTGCAGATCGGCGGCGCGTTCGCGCGGCGCGGAGTTCATCCGGCGGGTCGTCGGATACTCGACGGGCACCAGGCCGAAGTCCTCGCGCAGCCTGCGCAGTCCCAGCTCGTGGGGGAGCGGGAGAACCCCGGGCAGCCCGGAGGCCGGGGAGACGACCGCGACGCGGTCCCCGGGGACCGGTTTCGGCGGACGCAGCGGCGTGCCGGTCCGCGCGGCGGGGCTCTGTTCGGGGCGCATGGGCGGATCGTACGGCCGGCGCGTGCCGGGGCACGAGCGGGTTTCCACCCCCGGGAAGCCCGGAATAAGCGCAGGTGATGGGTGCGCGCTGAGCTCAGGTCCGCGCGCGAGGGCGCATCATGATGGGCGTGGGCCGCGCGGAGCGCCGCGTGGCCGCCGGACGGTGCCGGGAAGAGGACAGCGTGGTGAGTGCCAAGTGGTGAGGGCGGCGGACCGTGCGGGGCGGGCGGGCAGGGCGAGCGTGTGGCTGGCGGAGCGCGCGGGCGGCGGCACCGGCCCGGGAGCGTCCCCCGGACCGGCCGCCACGGGCGCCACGTCCGGTTCCGGGACCACCGCGAACCCCGGCCCGGGGCCCGGTACCGGTCCCCGGGCGCGGGCCCGGCGCAGCGACCAGCCCTCCGGCCTCGACCGGGAGCGCATCACGGCGGCGACGGTACGACTCCTCGACGAGGAGGGCCTGTCGAAGTTCTCGATGCGCCGCCTCGCCGCCGAACTCGACGTGACCGCCATGTCCGTCTACTGGTACGTCGACACCAAGGACGACCTGCTCGAACTGGCCCTCGACGCGGTGATGGCCGAACTGCTCACCGGCGGGCCGGAAGCGGAAGCGGAAGCGGAAGCGGAGGCGGAGACGGAGACGACGACCGTGTCCGGCGCTCAGGCCGCGTCCTGCGCTCAGGCCGCGTCCGGCGCGCCCGCCGGGGCGGCCCCTGTCCCCGGGCCCGGCACGCCCGCCGGGGCAATCTCGCCCGCCGGGGCCGACTGGCGGGTGCGGCTGCGCGCACTGGCCTCGGGCTACCGCTCGATGATCGTGCGGCACCCCTGGGTCTCCCCGCTCATGGGCAGTTTCCTCAACATCGGCCCGCACTCGCAGGCGTTCTCCCGCCGGCTGCGGGCCGTCCTGCGTGACACCGGTATGACCCCGGCCGAGCAACTGGGCGCCCTGTCGGCCGTGTTCCGCTTCGTGTACGGGTTCGGCACGATCGAGGGCCACTTCGTGCGCCGGTGCGCCTCGGCCGGCATGTCGCAGGACGAGTACTACCGGGACGCGCTCGGCTCGATGAGCCGGCGCCCCGAGTTCGTGGAGTCCTTCGGCAGCACGGAGGAGATCTTCGGCACGCAGGGCTTCGGCGGCGTCGAGGACCTGCGCGAGAGGGACTTCGCCTTCGCGCTGGACCTGCTGGTGGCCGGCATCGAGGCGCAGGCCGGGAAGGCGGCGCCCGCACGGGAGCCGGTCAGCGGGCGTACGGCCGACGGGGACCCGGCCCCCGCGCGGGGCTGAGGGGGCGGGGGCGGGCCGCCGTGCGCCCGGAGCCCGGCCCCGTGCGAGCCTCGGGCCCCGGCCCCGCGTGTCCCGGCTCCCGCCCCGCGTACGCCTCAGTCCTCTGCCCCCTGTCCTCAGTTGCCCTCCGTCCTCTGCCCTCTGTCCTCAGTCCTCGTCGCGCGTGAGCCGGGCCGGGAAACCGCCGGTCGCGAGCGGGCCCCAGCGGGTCGGGGTGACGCGGATGATCGACTTGCCCTGCTGGACCATCGCCGCCCGGTACTCGTCCCAGTCGGGGTGCTCCCCGGAGATGTTGCGGAAGTACTCCACGAGGGGTTCCACGGAGTCCGGGGCGTCGATGACCTCGGCGGTACCGTCGATCTGGACCCAGGGGCCGTTCCAGTCGTCGCTCAGCACGATGAGGCTGACCCGCGGGTCACGGCGCGCGTTGCGGGTCTTGGCGCGCTCGGGGTACGTCGAGACGACGACGCGCCCCGAGTCGTCCACGCCGCAGGTGAGCGGGGAGCCCTGCGGGGTGCCGTCGGAGCGGGTGGTCAGCAGGATCGCGCGGTGCCGGGGCCGGACGAAGTCCAGCAGTCCGGCCAGGTCCACCTTGGTGTTGGTCGCTGTAGTGGGTGCCATGGGGCGAGCCTACGCCCGGGTGCCGGGCCCGCCTCAGTCCTCCTCGGGGGACACGAGCAGCCGGGCGTAGTTGGCCATCGAGCGCTGGTACCTCGGCAGATGAGGGGCGAGCGCGGCGACCGCGACGGACACCGCCTCGCGTTCCCGTCCCGCGTCGGCGAGGCACAGCGCGAGGGTCGCGGCGAGCGCGTCGCTCAAGTGGTCCTGGCCGCGCTCCCGTTCGGCGGTGAGCAGTTCGACGCCCTCCCGCGCCTTCCCGAGGTTGCGCAGCGAACTCGACAGCTGGATCACCGCGCGCCGCCGGCGTTCGCCCGGCAGGGTGCCGCGCAGCGCCTCCCGGTAGAGGGGGACGGCCAGGTCGGAGTGGCCCAGGGAGTCGCGGGCGGCGGCCCGTTCGAAGAGGGCGACGGGGTGGGCCGGGCCGAGTTCCTCCGTCAGGACGTCCATGCGGGACAGGAACTCCTCCGGCTCCAGCGAGTCGAGCAGGGCCCACAGCGCGGCGTCCCTCTCCTCCCATGCGTCGGCGGCGGGATCTGCGGTGGCGGGTGTCGGCGTCATGGGGACGGGGCCCTTCGGGGAGACGGGGGCGGCGGCGGGCGCCGCGCGGTCCGCTCATGCTCGCGAGGGCGCTAAGGTGGCCGCCACTGTTTCGGCGGCCGCCGAAACACCTGCCCCCGGGGGTGGCCGTGACCGTGACGCTGCGCCTGGGGCCCGCCGACCCGCACCGCGTCCGCTTCGCGCGCTCCCCGCTGTTCGAGACGCTGGCCGCCGTCCGCGTCGCGACGGGCCCGCGGCCCCCCGGAGCGCACGCGCCCTGGCTCAGGGAGGTACGGCCCCGGCTGCGCGCCCTCGACCTGAGACCGCTCACGCTGCTCCAGCCCCGGCGCGGGTACTCGCCCGACTTCCTGTCCCCGCCGCCCGCCGGGCCCCGGGAGACCTTCGCGCAGGGGCTCGCCCGCCTCGCGGCGACCCCCGGCGCCCAGGTGCGGGAGGAGATCACGCGCTCCCTGGCCGAGACGCCGGGGGCCGCGGGGAGCGAGGCGGGCCGCGCGCTGCTCACCCCGCCGCCCGAGGCGGTACGCGCGTTCCTGGCCGCGTCGGTGCGCGCCGCGTGGGACGCGCTGCTGGCCCCGTACTGGGCGCGGGTCGAGGCGCTGCTCGAAGCGGACCTGGCGCTGCGCTCGCGGCGCCTCGCCGAGGGCGGCCTCGAAGCGCTCTTCTCGGACCTGCACCCGATGGTGCGCGGCCGCGGCGACCTCGTCGTACGGGAGAGCGGGTTCGGCGGGGACGAGCACCGGGACCTCGCCGGGGAGGGGCTGCTCCTGGTGCCGAGCGCGTTCAAGACGGACGAGGCGGTCGTCGTCCTCGACGCCCCGTGGCAGCCGACGCTGCTCTACCCGGCGCTCGGCCACGGCACCCTGTGGGAGCGGCGCGCCGGCCCCGCCCCGGACGCGGCGCTCGCCCGGCTGCTCGGCCGCACCCGCGCGCTGCTGCTCACGGCGCTCGGCGAACCGGCCTCGACGAGCCGGCTCTCGGCGGCCCACGGACTGGCCCTGGGCACCGTCTCGGAGCACCTCGGCGTGCTGCGCGCGGCCGGTCTCGTCGTACGGGAGCGCTGGCGGCACGAGGTGCGGTACCGGCGTACGGAGCTGGGCGAGTCGCTCGTACGGGGGGCGGGGCCCTGACCCGTGCGCGGGAACGGGCCGGGGCCCGGGAACGCCGGAGGGCGCGGGCGCCGGAAGCCAGTGGCTCCGGTGCCCGCGCCCTCACGCGGCCCGGTCCGGGCGCGGGCGCCCGGTCCGCGTCGTCACATCTGGGGGAGTTCCGCGCCCTGCACGGCCTGGATGTCCAGTTCGACGCGCAGGGTCGTGCCGATCGCGGCGATACCGGCCTGCACGACTTGGTTGTAGTTCATCTGGAAGTCCTCGCGGCGCAGCTCGGTCGTCGCGCGGAAGGCGGCGCGGGTGCCGCCCCACGGGTCGGCGCCGGTGCCGAGGTAGCTGAGGTCGAGGGCGACGGGGCGGGCCACGCCGCGCATCGTCAGCTCGCCCTGGACCGTCCACCGGTCCGGGCCCGCCGGGGTCACGCCGGTCGAACGGTAGGTGAGGGCCGGGAACTGCTCGACGTCGAGGAAGTCGGCGGACTTCAGGTGGCCGTCGCGCATCGCGTTGCCTGTGTCGATGGACGCGGCGTCGATGACCGCCTCGACGGTGGAGCGCTCGACGTCCTGGTCGATGTCGATGCGCCCGGAGAACTGGGTGAACCGGCCGTGCACGCTGGAGATGCCCAGGTGCTGCGCGACCGCGCCGACCGAGGAGTGCGCCGGGTCGATGGACCACGGTCCGGGCGGGGGCAGTTCCGCGCCGCCCTGCCGGGCCAGTACGACGGTGCCGACGTCGGCGCGGCCCGAGGCCGTGACGAGCGCCGTGGAGGCGACCGGGGCGTAGCCCACGGCCGTCACGATCACGGTGTAGGGACCGGACTTGAGGACGGAGGCGTCGTGCACCTGGCCCTCCTCGTCGGTCTCGGCGCGCAGCACCTGCGTGCCGGTCATGTCGGTCATGGTGACGACCGCGTGGGCCACGGCCCACCCGTCGCGGGTCCGGATACGAGCGCTGAGTCCCATCCCGTTTTTCTCCTTGCGTACATGCGTCGCGCTCCCTGTGGGGCGCCCGCACGAAGTGCGTGACCGCGCCGGTGGGCGCGGGAAAAGTACCGGCCCCGGGGCCGGTGGCGGTCCGGCCGTCCCCTGCCGTCCACCACCGGTTCCGGGGCCTCTTTCCGCGAGGGACCGGGGGCGCGTCTCCGCTGGGAACGCGCCCCCGGTCCCTGGGACCTGCTACTCGCCCGGGTGGGCGAGTTCGATGTCGTGGCCCTCGACCCCGGCCCCGTGGACCGTGAGCCCGGTGGCCACCGGCGGGTAGCCGGTCGCGATGACCGTGTACTCGCCGCCGTCCAGGTCGGCGAAGCCGTAGGCCCCGTCCTCCCCGGTGGTGGCGGTGCCGACCACGTTGCCCGCGGCGTCCACGAGCGTGACCCGGGCGTCCCGCAGCGGCCCGCCCGCGGCGCGGACGACCCCCTGCACCTGGGCGCCGGAGCGCAGCGGGATCTCGACGCGGGTGACGCCGGTGGAGCCGATCTCGACGGGCAGCGCCGCCGGACGGTGACCGGGGGCGTTGACCGCGAGGGTCACGGTGCCCGGCACGAGGTCGGTGAAGGCGAACTCGCCCTGCTCGGCCGTCTTGCCGGTGGCCAGGACGTCACCGCGCACGTCGGTCACGATGACCATCGCGTCGGGTACGCCCCGCTGGTCGTCGGCCGAGCGGACGACGCCGCTCAGACCGCTCGTCCCGCTCAGCACGATGTCGTACGTCAGCGGTTCGGCGCCGACCACGATCGTCGAGGCCTGCGGCTGGAAACCGTCGGCCGAGGCGATCAGCACGTAGCTGCCGGTGCCCGGGGCGTCCAGCGCGTAGGCGCCGTCCGGCTGGGCCACGGCCCGGCCGAGCTGCCGTCCGCCGAGGGAGATCAGCGTGACCGCGGCCTGGGCCAGCGGAGCGTTCTCGGCCCCGCGGACGAAGCCGCTGACGCCGATCCCGCCGGGGATCTCCGCGCCCGGCACCGTGCCGAGCGAGGCGGTCGCCGCGGTGGCCGAGCGCGCGGCCGGCTGGGCGGCGTCCGCACCGGTGGACGGCTCGGTCGCGGCGACCGCTCCGGCCATCGCGGGCACCGGGGCGGTGTCCTGCACGGACTGGGCGGCCTGGCCGGCCTGGGCGTCGGCGGGGACGGCGGACGCGGGGGCGCCCTCCGTCGCGGGCGCCGGGGCGGCCGAGACCGCGCTGGAGCGCAGCGGGATCTCCTTGATGAACCAGGTCAGGAGGAAGGCGAGGAACGCGCAGGGGGCGGCGAAGAGGAACACGTCCGCGACACCGCTGCCGTAGGCGCTCTCGACGATCGACTTGATCGGCTCGGGCAGGGCCTTGACGTCCGGGATGGCGCCCCCGCCGCCCAGGGCACCCTGGGCCGCGTGCGCGCCCTTCGCGCCGAGGCCGGCGATGCCGTCCTTGATGTGGTCGCTGACCCGGTTGCCCAGGATCGCGCCGAGCGCCGAGACACCGACCGCACCACCGAGGGAACGGAAGAAGGTGACCGTGGAGCTGGCGGAGCCGAGGTCCTGCGGGGACACCTGATTCTGGGTGCACAGCACGAGGTTCTGCATCATCATGCCGATGCCGAGACCCATCAGGGCCATGAAGATCGCGACGTGCCAGTACGGGGTGTCGTACTCGATGGTGCTCAGCAGGCCGAGCCCGCCGGTGACCAGCGCGCCACCCGCGACCAGCCAGACCTTCCAGCGGCCGGTACGGGTGATGACCTGCCCGGAGACCGTCGAGGAGACGAACAGCCCGGCGATCATCGGGATGGTGAGGACACCGGACATCGTCGGCGACTTGCCGCGCGCCAGCTGGAAGTACTGGCTGAAGAACACGGTGCCCGCGAACATCGCGATACCGACGAACAGCGAGGCGGCCGAGGCCAGCGTGATGGTGCGGTTGCGGAACAGCCGCAGCGGGATGATCGGCTCCTTGGCCTTCGACTCGACCAGGACGAAGATCAGTCCGAGGACGATCGCGCCGCCCACCATGGTCCAGGTCTGCCAGGAGATCCAGTCGTACTTGTCACCGGCGAAGGTGACCCACAGGAGCAGCAGGGACACCGCGGCGGCGATGAAGAAGGCGCCGCCCCAGTCCACCTTGACGTCCCGCTTGACGACCGGGAGCTTCAGCGTCTTCTGCAGGACGATGAGCGCGATGATCGCGAAGGGCACGCCGACGTAGAAGCACCAGCGCCAGCCGAGCCACGAGGTGTCGGTGATGACGCCGCCGAGCAGCGGTCCGCCGACGGTCGCGACGGCGAAGGTCGCGCCGAGGTAACCGGAGTAACGCCCACGCTCGCGGGGCGAGATCATCGCGGCCATGACGATCTGTGCGAGGGCGGACAGACCGCCCACGCCTATGCCCTGCACGACGCGGCAGATGATCAGGAAGCCGGCGCTCTGCGAGAGACCGGCCGCCGCCGAGCCGACGACGTAGACGACCAGGGCGATCTGGACCAGCAGCTTCTTGTTGAAGAGGTCCGAGAGCTTGCCCCACAGGGGGGTGGTGGCGGTCATCGCGAGCAGCGAGGCCGTGACGACCCAGGTGTAGGCGCTCTGTCCACCGCCGAGGTCGCCGACGATCTTCGGCAGTGCGTTGGAAACGATCGTCGAGGACAGGATCGCGACGAACATACCGAGCAGCAGCCCGGAGAGCGCCTCCATGATCTGCCGGTGGCTCATCTGCACGTCGCCGCCGGCGGGTGCTCCTGAGCCGTGCTTGGCATGGCTGCCCCGCACACCGGACGGTGTGGTTGTTGCCATGGACTTCCTTCTCTTACGAGGGTGTACCGGTGGTCTGTTCTATGGAGTCCGGGAGCCGGGCCCAGGCGGTCCGGCAGTCGCCGAAGCTGTCGCGCAGCCGCGCGAGCAGTCCGTTCAACTGGTCCACGTCGTCGTCGGACCAGTCCTCCAGGTAGTGCGCGAGCGCCGTGACGTGGCGCTCGGAGAGCTGGGTCAGCAGGGCTCCGCCCTCGGGCGTGAGCCGCAGGATGCGAGAACGCTTGTCGGTCGGGTCCGGGACTCGTTCGACCCACCCCCGGTCCGCGACATGGGCGACATGCCGGCTGGTCACCGACATGTCGACCGCCAGCAGCTCCGCGAGCTTGCTCATCCGCATCTCGCCGTACCTGCTGATCAGGTGCAGGACGGCGGCGGAACCACTGGGGCAATCAGGGGGAAGAATCCGTCCCAGGCCGCGTTTCACGGCACCGAACGCGCTGAGCTGACGGGCCAGCTCCTCATATTGAGGCTGCTCGGCCATGTCGTTCTCCTGTTTTGTTGCTTAGGGCAACCATAAAACCAGTTGGTTGCCCCAGGCAAACTAAAACGGACCAAGCCGTTCAAAGCTCTGGCAAAGGGTTGGGGTAGCGCTTGCAAAGGGAGGGGGTGGGTGGGGTAAGGGAGAGCGCCGGGGCGGGTGAGGCGTGGGGCGGGCGGTGGGGGCTGCCGGAGGGTGTGGGGGCGCGGTGCTCGGGTCTCGTCCGGTCCCGTCCGGGCCTCGTCCGGTCCGGTCCGGGCCCTGTCCCCTGTCCCCTGTCCCCTGTCCCCTGTCCCCTGTGCCGGCCCCGGGTGAATCGGTCGCCGAGGGCGCTTCCGTGGCCAAAAACCCTCGCCGGGTACCGGTTTTCAGCCCTCCTTCGCGCGCGGGGAGGCCGATCGGTGCCCGGTTAGGGCCGGAAGGTGATCTTCTGTTCCCCGGGGGGTTGGGCCGGGGCCGCAGTATTCGCTAGGGTCCTGGCCCATGGCACACAACCCGCACGCGCCCCAGGGACCCGAGGGCACCCCCGACCCGGCCGGCAGCACGCAGATGTTCCGCGCCTTCGTGGACGAGGAGGGCCCGCGCAGCCAGACCCAGCAGCCGCAGCGGTCCTCCGGACCGCGCGTCGGCCTGATCGTCGGCGTCGTCGTCGCCGTGGTGATCATCGTCGCCGTCGTCGCCCTGGCGGTCCTCTGACCTCCGGGCCCCAGCCCGTACGGGGGGCCGGTCACGGCCGGGCCCCCGCCCGCCTCCGGTACGGAGCCCGCCCGCCGGGCGCCTGTCCGCTTTCGACCGCGCGCCCGCGTACGCACGTGAGCGCGCGATAACACACGCGGCGCGGTGCTCCTCACGGAGTGTCCGCGCTGTACGTGTTCCGGCCTGCGCGTGTTCCGCGCCGTACGTGTTCCCGCGCGCCCTGTCCCGGGGCGCGGCGCCACGGCTCACCGGGCCACGGCTCACCGGGGCCGTGAGGAGCCGGGCGGGCCGCGTCCCCGGCCGCCCGGGGCCTCGATCCCCGTCCTCTTCCCGCCGCCACCCCTCGGTGACGTCCCGCCGTCGCCTCTCGGCGGCCTCGCGCGGGGTCAGTCCGCGATGAGCCCTTCCCTGAGCTGGGAGAGGGTGCGGGTCAGCAGCCGGGAGACGTGCATCTGGGAGATGCCGACCTCCTCGCCGATCTGGGACTGCGTCATGTTGGCGAAGAAGCGCAGCATGATGATCCGCCGCTCCCTGGGCGGGAGTTTGGCGAGCAGCGGCTTGAGCGACTCGCGGTACTCGACCCCTTCCAGCGCCGTGTCCTCGTAGCCGAGGCGGTCCGCGAGGGAGCCCTCGCCGCCGTCGTCCTCGGGGGCCGGGGAGTCGAGCGAGGAGGCCGTGTACGCGTTGCCGACGGCGAGACCGTCGACCACGTCCTCCTCCGACACCCCGAGCGCCACGGCGAGTTCGGGCACGGTGGGGGAGCGGTCGAGCTTCTGCGCCAGTTCGTCGCTGGTCTTGGTCAGCGCGAGCCGCAACTCCTGGAGTCTGCGCGGGACCCGCACCGACCAGCTGGTGTCGCGGAAGAAGCGCTTGATCTCACCGACGACGGTCGGCATCGCGAACGTCGGGAACTCCACCCCGCGTTCGCAGTCGAAGCGGTCGATCGCCTTGATCAGGCCGATCGTGCCGACCTGGACGATGTCCTCCATCGGCTCGTTGCGGCTGCGGAAGCGGGCCGCCGCGTACCGCACCAGGGGGAGGTTCAGCTCGATGAGGGTGTCCCGGACGTAGGCGCGCTCCGGGCTGTCCTCGGCGAGGTCGCCCAGGCGCAGGAAGAGCGCGCGGGAGAGCGTCCGGGTGTCGAAGCTGGCGTCCGAGATCCGGGGGGAGACGGGGGCCGCGGGAGCGTCGGCGGCGGGAAGCACTCCGGCCGGGGCTCCGGCGTCCGGGGCGGCGGAACCGGCGGGGCCGGTCACGGGCACCTCCACCGACTCCGTACGCGGCGCCGGAAGAGCGTAGTTGAGTGTGTCACCGACCGGCTCGGCGGACGGCAGC
This sequence comes from Streptomyces sp. NPDC007088, assembly GCF_042869355.1. Classification (NCBI taxonomy): domain Bacteria; kingdom Bacillati; phylum Actinomycetota; class Actinomycetes; order Kitasatosporales; family Streptomycetaceae; genus Streptomyces; species Streptomyces sp. NPDC007088. The sequence goes on along the minus strand of NZ_JBIAFO010000015.1, from coordinate 79,778 downwards.
ACTGCCACCCGGTCGAGCCCGTCGGGGGTGCTCTTGCTGAGCGTGAGCACCTTCGAGCTGCCCTGTTCTGCGGACATGCCACCCCCTTGAGGTCGCGGACGGTAGCGGCGGACGCTCCCGTCTGAGGAACGCAGCCTCCACCTGAATACCGGAGGCGAGGCTGCGGCAAACGCAGTTCCAGCAGAATGTCACATGTCGGCAACGCGCTGTAGCGGTATGTCGACAAACGAGTTCTGGAAAGGCGCTGGAAAAGGGGCTTCTGATGCGATTTCAGGCGGCTGGGGCGCTGGTCGGCCGAGGATGCGAAATGACCCGTTCCGGTTACGCCTCGATCCGGTTTGCGGATCTGAGGCGTGCAAAGCTGCGCGCGAGCAAACGGGACACGTGCATCTGTGACACACCGAGTTCGGCGCTGATCTGGGACTGCGTCAGGTTGCTGTAGTAGCGCAGCAGGAGAATGCGCTGCTCGCGCTCGGGGAGCTGGACGAGGAGGTGCCGCACGAGGTCGCGGTGTTCGACCCCGTCGAGGGCCGGGTCCTCGTAACCGAGCCGGTCGAGCAGTCCGGGCAGCCCGTCGCCCTCCTGGGCGGCTTCGAGGGAGGTCGCGTGGTAGGAGCGCCCGGCCTCGATGCAGGACAGCACCTCCTCCTCGCTGATCCGCAGGCGTTCGGCGATCTCCGCGGTGGTCGGGGAGCGCCCGTGAGCGGTCGTCAGGTCCTCGGCGGCGCTGTTGACCTGCACCCACAGCTCGTGCAGCCGGCGCGGTACGTGGACGGTGCGGACGTTGTCGCGGAAGTAGCGCTTGATCTCGCCGACGACGGTGGGCATCGCGAAGGTGGGGAACTGGACGCCGCGTTCGGGGTCGAAGCGGTCGATCGCGTTGATCAGGCCGATGGTGCCGACCTGGACGACGTCCTCCATGGGCTCGTTGCGGCTGCGGAAGCGGGCGGCGGCGTACCGCACGAGCGGCAGGTTGGCCTCGATGAGCGCGGCGCGCACCCGGGTGTGCTCGGGGGTGCCGGGGGTGAGGTCCTTGAGCCGGCCGAACAGCACCTGGGTCAGCGCTCGGGTGTCGGCGCCGCGGCTGCGGGGCGCAGTACTGGCCGGCACGGTCATCGCCATCCCTTTTCCGCCTCGGTTTCCGCCTCGGTCTGATCCTGGCCCGACCTGTTCACTCTTCCGTCAAAAGCGGTCATAGCATCACAAGACATGCGCACTGTGCGCAAGCACCGCATAACGCCGTGTTGGGGCCGGGAGGGACCCCTGCCGGAAGGTGGGGACGGGGCGCGGGCGGGGCGCCCCTAGGGAGGCCGCGGGGTGCGTACGGCCGCGTAGGGCCGTGTGAGGCCGCGGGCGGCCCGCGCGGAGACGCGGGGGGCCGGACGGGTGGCGCGGCGTGCGGGGTGTGGGGTGTGGGGTGTGGGACCGGGAGGTACAGGGGGCCTGCCGCTGGGGGCGCGTGCCGGCCGGGGCTGCGTGCTGTCCGGGGTCGCTTGCTGCCCGGGTCCGTGCACGGTCCGGGTTCGCGCGCTGTCCCGGTGCGCGTGCCGTCCGGGTCCGTCCCGGCATAAGTTCCCGCCCGGCTACGGGGGCACGGCTACGGCACCGCGGCTATTTTCCGCCGTTCGCTATCCAGGTCATGAAGTCGCCGACGGCCGAGGCTCCGTCGGAGACGCCCTCGAAGCCCATCTGGACGTAGTCGGCCGCCTTGGCGGGGTCGGTGATGATGACGTAGAGCACGAAGACTATGACCGCGAACAGCGCGATCTTCCTGGCTTGCGGCACCGCGGCCTCCCCTGTGCGTCCCTGCGTGCGCGCCCCTGCGTGCGCGACCTGCGGACGCGCCGCCCCGCGCGTCCCGCGCGCCGTGCGCACGGCGCTGGTGCGTACGGTACGCGCGGGGAGTCTAACCCGGCCCGATTCGCCCAAGATCGTCGGCGTGGAAGCAGGAGTGCCCGGGGCGCGGGGGCGAGGCCCGGCCTGTACCGGGACGCACAGGACTTTTCTACGAAGCGAGCCGAACCGGACCGAGCCGGACCGAACCGGCGCGGGTCCTCGCTCCCGCTTGAGGCCAGGGGCCCTCCTCCCTGAGGGCCGGGGCCGGGGCCGGGACGGGGCTGCCCGCCCCCGGCCCGCGTGCCCCGGCCCTGGCCACCCCGGGCGACCAAACCATCACGAATCGCACCTTTTGCTTTATGGCGCGTATGCAATTATTGTCGAGACATGTAAACGGCGGGCGCCGAATGAGTGTGTCCGTCGGCTCGATAAGAGAAGGGCCGCGTCATGCGTCTCACCACACTGCTTCCGGGCCGGCTCGGCTTCGGAACCGCCCCGCTCGGCAACATGTTCCGGGCGATCCCCGACAACGAGGTGCAGGAGACCCTCCAGGCCGCCTGGGACCAGGGTGTCCGGTACTACGACACCGCGCCGTTCTACGGGGCGGGCCTGTCGGAACTGCGCCTGGGCGAGATGCTCTCCCAGCAGCCCCGGGACTCGTACGTGCTGTCCACCAAGGTCGGCCGCGTGATCTACGACGAGGTCGAGGACCCGGCCACGCGTGAGCTGGGCGAGAAGGGCGGCCTCTTCGAGCACGGCCGGCCCAACAAGATGGTCAACGACTACACGGCCGACGCCACGCTGCGTTCCGTCGAGGACAGCCTGAAGCGGCTGCGGACCGACCGGCTGGACATCGTCTGGGTCCACGACATCGCCCAGGACTTCTACGGGGACGACTGGCTCCAGTACTACGAGTCGGCCCGCACCGGCGCCTTCCGGGCGCTGTCCCGGCTGCGCGACGAGGGCGTCATCAAGGCGTGGGGGCTCGGCGTCAACAAGGTCGAGCCGATCGAGCTGACCCTCGCCCTGGACGAGCCGCGGCCCGACGGCTTCCTCCTCGCCGGCCGCTACACCCTGCTCGACCACGAGCGCGCCCTTCAGCGCCTGCTGCCCGAGGCCGCCGAACTGGGCGTCGACATGGTCGTCGGCGGCCCCTACAGCTCCGGCGTCCTCGCCGGTGGCACGCACTTCGAGTACCAGGAGGCGTCGCCGGAGATCGTCCAGCGGGTGACCCGTGTCAAGGAGATCGCCGCGCGGCACGGCGTCAGCATCAAGGCCGCCGCCCTCCAGTTCTCCCTGGCCCACCCGGCCTCGGCGGCGGTGGTCCCCGGCGCGACGCGTCCCTCGCGTATCGCGGAGGACGTGGCGGCGCTGGAGGAGAGCGTCCCCACCGACTTCTGGGCGGAACTGCGCGCGGCCGGCCTGGTCAGCGCCGCCGCCCCGCTCCCCGCCGGGAACTGACCCCGAACCCCCGGCAGGCCCCCCGCAGGCACTCCACCCCCCACAGGAGAACCCCATGGCGTCCACATCCGTGAGCCGGGTCGTCCCGGCCACCCCCGAGCAGGTCTGGGAGCTGATCGGCGGCTTCCACTCCCTGCCCGACTGGCTCCCGTACATCCCCGAGAGCACGCCGCTCGAAGGCGGTCGCGCGCGCGAACTCCATAACGCCGACGGCGAGGTGATCGTCGAGCGCATGGAGGGCTTCAGCAACCGGGAGCGCCACTACACGTACTCGATCCTCCGGGCCCCGTTCCCGGTACGCGGCTACCTCTCGACCCTCCGGGTGCACGACGTTCCCTCAGAGCCCGGTGCCGCCGAGGTGGAGTGGACCGGCCGCTTCACGCCCGACGGGGTGAGCGACGAGGAGGCGGCCGAGCTGTTCACCGGCATCTACCGCGAGGGCCTGGAGGCCCTGCACCACACCCTCGCCGGGTGAGGACGCCGGACGGACCGGCGGCGGGGGCGCGTCCCACACGGGACGCGCCCCCGCCGCCGGTCGTGAGCCCCCGGTGTCCGTGACCGGGCGGCCACGGACACCGGGGGCCCGGACGGTCAGGAGAAGAGCAGGCGGTACGTCTGGAAGCCGGCGCAAGATAACCCGCGCTCGCCGGGGTGTCTCCCGGTGGGGCCGCTCGCGGGGCCGGGCGGGTGATCGTGGGGCCGTTCGTGTGAGTACCGGCGGGTCGCGTGGGATGAGTCGGGGGCGGGTGCTGTACAGCGCTCGCTTTCCGTTTTCCTCCCGGTCGGCCGCCCCCGGCCCGGACCGGGGGCGAAGGGAGTACGACGTGATACGTACGCGTGTGGTACCGACGGCCGCGCTCGCCGCGGCGCTGACCGCCCTGGCGGCCCCCCAGGCCCTCGCGGCACCCCAGGCCCCGGCGGCGGCCCAGCAGGTCAGCACCCAGGACGCGGCCTGGATGAGGGCGGCCCACCAGAGCAACCTCGCGGAGATCGCGGCGGGCAGGGACGCCCAGCGGCACGCGACGACCGACTGCGTGAAGAAGGTCGGCGCGGTGCTCGTGCGCGACCACGGCAAGCTCGACACGGACCTCAGGGCCCTCGCGGGCAAGCTCGGCGTGCGGCTGCCCGCCGGACCGAACGCCACACAGAAGCGGGACCTGGCCGCCCTCCAGCGCGAGGCCGGCACCCGGGCGTACGACACCGCGTGGCTGAAGACCGAGGAGACGGGGCACCGCAAGACGCTCGCCTCGATCGACAAGGAGCTGAAGACGGGCAGCGACGCCGAGGTCCTGGCCGCGGCCCGCAAGGCCCGCCCGGTCGTCGCCGGGCACCTCAAGATGGTCGAGGGCGGCACCTGCCGGCCCATGTGACCGCACCGCGCGGGCGCGGCCACGACGCACCACCGGTTCCGCGTACGCCGTGACCCGCTGCGCCCGGCGCGGGGCAACCGGCCCCGCCCCGCCTCCGGCCCGTTCCCACGGAGCCGGAGGCGGGGCGGGGTTCGTCGTCCGCGCGCGTCCCGGGTGCCCTACCGGACGAGGCGCGCGTAGACGACGACGTTGTCGCTGTAGTGATGGCCGTCCCGGCTGTACTCACCGCCGCAGGTGATCAGCCGCAACTGCGCGTCGGGGGTGTTGCCGTACACCTCCAGGCTGGGGAACCGGTCCTTCGGGTACTGGGTGATCCGGGTGACGCTGAAGACGGCCGTACCGCCGTCCGAACGGCGCACCTCCACGCGCTGACCGGTCCGCAGGCGGGCCAGGTCGAAGAAGACGGCCTTCTTCCCGTTCCAGGTGACGTGCCCGGCGATGACGGCCGGGCCCCGCGCCCCCGGCGCCGCGCCGCGCGCGTACCAGCCGGCCTCGTCCGGGTCCCGGGGCGTCCCCAGGACGTGGTTCTCGTCCAGGGCGAGCCGTTCCAGCGAGGTGGAGACCCGGAGGGAGGGGATCACCAGGCGGGTGGGCGGGGAGACGGGCGCCGTGGGACGCGGTGCCGCCGGGTCCTGCGCCGAGGCCGTCCCGCCGGACCCGGGGGCCCTCGGCGAGGACGGCGCGGACGGCGAGGCCGGGGCGCCGGGGGCCTGTCCCGCGGCCGACGCCGGGACCCGTGGCGGGGCGGGCTCCTGGCGCAGCAGGGCGGCACCCAGCGCCACCCCGCCGGCCAGGAGCAGGACGCACACGGCGGCGAGAAGCAGCCGCCTATGCCCCCGGCCCCGCGCGGCGGGCGCCGCCGGCGCGTCCCGCGGTTCCGGTGTGCTCACCCCGCCTCAGTTCCCGGCGGGGGCGGTGCGGTTGCCGCGCCGCCGCGCCGCGAACCCCAGCGTTCCCGCGCCCAGGAGGGCGGCCGCGCCTCCGGCGAGCAGTACGGGGCTCTCCACACCCTGCGTACCACCGGAGCCGGTCTCGACCCCGCCCACCGGCATCGAGCCGACCGCCGCGCCGGCCAGCATGCCGCACGAGGCCGGGGCGGTGGCCTCCTGGGGCAGCTTCGGGTCGAGTTCGCTCTTGCCCTTGCCGAAGTCGTACTTCCCGTTGCCGTTGGGGTCGATCCCGTGCTGCACCACGTGCAGGTCCTTGATGTGCTCGGCCACGGCCGGGGACACCGTGAGGGTGCGCTCGTAGGACAGCTTCCCGTCCTTGTCCGCCACCGGCATGCGGGTCACGTCCAGTCCGCTCTTCTTCGACGTGTCGCCCTTGGTGGTCAGCGAGATGTTGATGTCCCCGTACATCGGCAGGCCCTCGGCGGTGGTGACGATGCCGTCGTGGTTCTTGTCCGCGCTCGCGTCGGGACAGTGGAAGTCGTGACCGTCGGTGGAGCCGTGGATGTGCTGGGCGTGGGGCTGACCGGGTACCAGCCCGGACGCCTCTATCCGCACGGTGAGCCGGCGGCCGTCGAGCGTGAGCATCGCGGTCCCCTGTGCGCCGGAGTCGTTGAGCTGGTCCAGATCGACCTGATAGGAGTGCCCCTCCGCCATGGTGCCCGTGTGGTCCTCGTGCCCGGAGTGCGCCGCGGCCGGGAAGGCGGCGGAGAGCGTGAGCGCGGCCGGAACGGCCAGCAGGGCGGTGAGTCGAGCGGTGCGCCGAGACTTCACTGGAGATCAGAACCTTCCATTGCCCCGCCCCGGCGAGAGCCGGGGCGGGTACGCAGTCAGTGACACCAGTGATTCGGGGGCCTGGCCCCTCCGGATTGGTCCCGTGTGACGTGAACTCGTCGAGGGGGCAGGCAGGATGGGGACGAGCGGCCCGCGCCGGGGCATCCGCTCGCGAGGAGTCCGCAGGTGGGGACGGACGGCTCCGTCCTACTGGACGTCCTTGTCGCGCTGCCGCTGGATCTGCACCAGCAGGGCGAGTTCGTCGTAGACGCGCCACTCCTCGGCGATGAGCCCGTCCCGGATCAGGAAGTGGCTGATGCCGAGGACCCGTACGGGCTCGCCGGTGACGGGACCGTAGGCCGGCACCCCCCGGTAGGTTCCCTCCAACTGCCATACGGCGGCCACCCGTGTGCCCCGCCCGGGGCTCGTGGACACGGCGAGGTCGGCCACCTTGATCCGGGCGTCCGGGAAACTCGCGAGCAGGAAGATGATCGCGTCGCGGTACTGGTCCCGCCCCTGCGCGGTGCGCGCCCTCGTGTCGTGGCAGATGACGTCGTGGCTCACGAAGCGCTCCGTACGGTCCAGGAGGCACTCGTTCCACAGTTCGCCGAAGTACGAGAGCACCAGCTCGCACTCCTTCTGGTGGCTTGGGGGGCGCGGGCCCGAGACGCCCGCGGCCAGCAGGTCGCTCCCGGCGTCCTGCGGCTGCGGGGCGGCCGGGCCCGCGGACCGGGCCAGGCCGACGGCCACCTCGGCCGGGTCCAGACCGATGCCGCGGACCAGTTCGTACTCGTCGCGCACCAGCCATTCCTCGACGAACTCCCCCTCGCGCACCAGGCAGTGGGCGATGCCCCGCATCCGGAAGGGGCGGCCGGTGGGCGGGCCGTACGCGCTGAAACCCGTGCTGGTACCGGTGTGCAGGGCCCGGTGCGAGCTGATGAAGGCGTCCTCGCCGCGCGACTCCCAGATGATGTCCTCGGGGCCGCCGACGCGGTCCGGGAAGGAGGTGATGCGCTGCAAGGTGCCCTGCACCACGGGCTCCACACCCGTGACGGTGCCCTGCGCCCCGTGCACGACGACGTCCCGGGCGTAGCACTCCCGGATCAGCCCGATGCCGCGCTGCTGCCAGATGCGGTCGGTCCAGCCGTTGATGTACGTCTCGACACTCTCGTACGGGGCGTGAGCGGACCGGCCGGGGACGAGGGGGATGGTCATGGTCATCCTTTCTGCGGGGACGGGATCGGGGAGGGGGCCTCGTCCGTCCGGCCCGGACGGGAGGTGGCCAGGGCCGCCGGGGCGGGGCCGGTGTCCACCGCCCCGGCCGCGAGCGAGCCGTGCGCGGTCTCGCGCATGCCGAACAGGATGACGAGGAAGGAGATGACGGCCAGCCCGCCGAGGTACAGGCAGACCGAGTAGAGCGAACCGGTCCAGCCCACCAGCGCGGTGGCCACCAGGGGCGCGGTGCCGGAGAAGAGGGAGAACGGCACGTTGAAGCCCAGCGCCGTCGTGGTGACCCGTACCTCGGTGGGCACCATCTCGGGCAGCCAGGCCGCCAGCGGTACGGCGATGAAGAACTCGGGTACGAGATAGACGAGTTGGGCCAGGAGTGCGGAGCCGAAGGTCTGGCCGTGCGCGATCAGGAAGCTGAGCGGTACGAGGACGACGACGCAGACGCAGCCCGTCAGCAGCATCGGTTTGCGGCCGATCCGGTCGGACAGCCAGCCGGCCAGGACCAGGAACGGCAGGTAGACGGCGAGGGCGACCGCGTTGGAGGCGAAGGCCGCGCTGTGGCTCAGCCCGCCCTCGGAGTCCAGCCACTGGGGCAGGTAGGTGACCCAGACGTAGGACAGGACGGCGTTGGTCATCGCGCCGGCGGTGAACATCAGGAGCACCCGCCACTGCGTACGCAAGGTGTCCATGACCGGCGCGGTCTTCGCGATGCGCCCCTCCCGGCGCGAGGCCAGGAACTCCGGGGTGTCGTCGATGCCGGACCGCAGCAGCAGACCGAGCGCCGCCAGCGGGAGCGCGGTCAGGAACGGCAGCCGCCAGCCCCAGCCCGACATCTGCTCCTGGGTGAGCAGGGCCGAGGTGAGCGAGGACATGCCCGCGCCCACCAGGAGCCCGCCGAACACGCCCATCGAGGCGAAGCCGATGTACAACCCCCGCCGTCCGCGTCCCGCGTACTCGATGAGGAAGGTCAGGGCGCTGCCGTACTCACCGCCGTTGGCGACCCCCTGGAGCATGCGCAGCAGGAGGAGCAGGGCGGGAGCGGCGAGACCGATCGTCCCGTACCCGGGCAGCAGGCCGATGCAGGTGGTGCACACGCCCATGAGCACGATCGTAGTGATCAGCACGGTACGGCGGCCCACCCGGTCGCCGATGCGGCCGAAGATCAGGCCGCCCACCGGCTGCACCAGGAAACCGAGCGCGAAGACGCCGTACGTGCTCAGCAGCGACACCGTGTGGTTGTGGCTGGGGAAGAAGCTGTCGGCCATCACCGGGGCGAGATAGCCGTACAGGCCGACGTCGATGTGCTCGATGAAGTTGCCGACGCTCCCGGCGATGACGGTCCGGGTCGTCTTCGGGTCGGTCGGCGGCGGTGTTCCTTCGGCACTTGTCGCTGCCATCGCCATCTGGACCTCTCTCAAAGAAGTGTGGAGTGTCGCGCGCACCGCGCACGCAGCGGCGCCGGTGGAGCGGGGCGCCGGGTCGATGTGCCTACGGCTGTGTACTACGGGGCTGTCCAGACACAACCCTCTGAGGTGGGACGAAGCCGGAATCCGGCAGGGAGGAACTCGCGATCGTGCATACGAATGCACAGCGCACGGAAGGCTAGTGACGGTTCCTCGGCGAGGTCAAGGGATGCGGCACGGCCACTCCGCGAGCGGACCCCGCCCGCGCCGCGTCCCCGGCCGCGGTGAGCGAAGCGGGAACGGGCGGGCGCGGGGCGGGGGAGGTGACCGGCCCCCGGCTTCCCCCCGGGCGGGCGCAAAAAAACCGCCCCCGACCTGTTCTCCCAGGTCGGGGGCGGTTCTGCTGGCGGTAGCGGTGGGATTTGAACCCACGGTGACGGGTTACGCCACACTCGCTTTCGAGGCGAGCTCCTTCGGCCGCTCGGACACGCTACCGAGAGAGATCCTAGCCCATGGGTGGGCCCGAGCCGAAATCGGTTCCGGAGGGCGGCCGGGGGCGGTCAGCCGGTGCGGAAGAAGGCGGTGAGGGGGGCGGCGCACTCCTCGGCGAGGACGCCCTCCACGACCTCGGGCCGGTGGTTGAGGCGGCGGTCGCGCAGGACGTCCCACAGCGAGCCGGCCGCTCCGCCCTTCGCGTCGCGGGCGCCGTAGACGACGCGGTCGACGCGGGACTGGACGGCGGCGCCCGCGCACATCGTGCACGGCTCCAGGGTCACCACCAGGGTGCAGCCGGTCAGCCGCCACTCGCCGGCGGCGGCCGCCGCCCGGCGCAGCGCCAGGACCTCGGCGTGGGCGGTCGGATCACCGGTGGCCTCGCGCTCGTTGTGGCCCCGGCCCAGGACCGTGCCGTCCGGGGACAGCACGAGCGCGCCGACCGGGATCTCACCGGCCCCCGCCGCCGCGTCCGCCTCGGCGAGCGCGGCCCGCATCGACGCGCGCCACGGGTCGCGTACGGGATCGGGGGGCGGGAAGGCCGCGGGGCGGGCGGGGTCGGGGGCGGGGTTCTCGGGGCGGCCGGGGCCGGGGGCGGAGCTCGGGGGGCGGCCCGGGTCGGGGGCGGAGGTGGTCACGTCTCCACGCTCGCACAGGCGGAGGCACCGCTCCGCCCCCGAGGGTCCGGGCGGGGACTCAGCGCACGGCCTCCGCCACGTCGGACACCCCCAGGGCGTCGCCGATCGCGGTCAGGGGGTCGTTCTCGTCGACGGTCAGGAGATCCGCCCGGGACATGCCCAGGTCGGACAGGATGCCCGGGTCGCCGAGGGGGCCCGGCGGCACGGTGTCCTCGGAGGCGGGCGGGGAGTAGCCGGCCACGGTCTCCGGGTCCTCGGCCGCCTCCGGTTCCCCTTCCTCCGTGCCGTCGAGGTCGAGGGCGTCCAGGTCGGCGGCGAGGTCGGCGGCGCCCGGGTCGCGGCCGAGCAGTTCGTCGGTGAGCAGGATCTCCCCGTACGAGCTGCGGGAGGCCGCCGCCGCGTCGGAGACGTAGATACGCGGATCGTCCTCCCCGTCCACGCGCACGAGTCCGAACCAGGCACCCTCCTCCTGCTCGATGTAGACGAGGACGGTCTCGTCGTCGGCCCCGGTACGGTCCGCGAACTCCCGGGCCAGGTCGGTGAGGTCCGCTAGGGCCTCCACATCGTCGAGCTCCGTGTCGCTCGCTTCCCACCCGTCTTCGGTGCGCGCGAGCAGTGCGGCGAAGTACACCGTGACTCTCCCACTGGTATGAGGCGTGCCGGTGAGGTGTTCCCCGGCGGGGGTCGGGGCGGGGATGCGGTGCGAAGGTCCCCGTCCCATCGAATCGTGGCAGAAACGCGGGCGGCAGGTGAAGGGTTCCGACTCCTGTGTCCGTGTCCCGTCCGGCAAGAGTCTGCGCCGTGTCCCCTGGATCGCGGTAGGGGCCGCGCCGACGGGCGCGGCATTGGGGTGGTTGTGGAGCGGTACGTCCCGGCGGGCCGCCCGGCTGGGCGCGCGGCGGGCCGTCGTCGCCGGAGCCGTGCGCCCGGGGCGTACTCCCAGAAGTCGGGGCGGGGGCGGGGACGGCCGGGGCGTGCGTATCCCGGCGGGCGCGCGTCTCGGCGGCCTGTGCGGGTGTGCGTACGCGGGCGGCCGGGTCCCCGCGTGGGCGCGTACCCGGGCGGGCGCGCGCCTCCGCGGCCTCTGTACATGGGCGTACGTGGGCGGTCGTGTCGCCCGGCGGGCCCGTACCCGGGAGGGCGCGCGCGTCCTCACGGCCTCGGTGGTCGCGCGTCCTCTCGGTTCCCGCTGGTGTGCGTGCCCGGCGGGCGCGTCACCAGCGGAACGTGCGCATCCGCATCTGCTGGCGCATTCTCGCCGCTCGCGCGCGGCGCGGCTGGACGCGGTCCCGGAGTTCCTTCGCCTCGTTCAGCTCGCGCAGGAACTGGGCCCGGCGCCTCCTGCGGCCCGCGTCCTGCTCCCGCTCCCGGGTTGCTTCCTCGTCCCGCGGCCCGGGTTCCCGCCGCCGCGCCCCCGGTTCCTCCGGCACCTCGCCACCGCCTCGTCCCTGGCCGGACTGGTGTGTTCCCGGCGTCTTCCTGGCGGGCCCGGTGCCTTCCGTGGCCCCCGGCCGCGACCCTGTTCCGGTTCCGTTCCCTCGTAAGGCTGGTTTGATGCCGGTGAGAGCGTGTCCGGCCGCCGGTTACTGTGGAGAACATGCGGATTCACGTCGTCGACCACCCCCTGGTGGCGCACAAGCTCACTACGCTGCGCGACAAGCGCACCGATTCGGCCACCTTCCGGCGCCTCGCCGACGAGCTGGTCACCCTGCTCGCCTACGAGGCCACGCGGGACGTGCGCACCGATCAGGTCGACATCGAGACCCCCGTCGCCACCACGACGGGTGTCAAGCTCTCGTACCCGCGTCCGCTCGTCGTGCCGATCCTGCGTGCCGGGCTCGGGATGCTCGACGGAATGGTGCGGCTGCTGCCCACCGCCGAGGTCGGTTTCCTCGGCATGGTCCGCAACGAGGAGACGCTCCAGGCCTCCACCTACGCGACGCGGATGCCCGAGGACCTCTCCGGCCGGCAGGTCTACGTCCTCGACCCGATGCTGGCGACCGGCGGCACCCTCGTCGCCGCGATCAAGGAGCTGATCGCGCGCGGCGCCGACGACGTCACCGCCGTCGTCCTGCTCGCCGCGCCCGAGGGCGTTGAGATCATGGAGCGCGAACTGGCCGGTACGCCGGTGACCGTCGTGACGGCCTCCGTCGACGAGCGGCTCAACGAGAGCGGCTACATCGTGCCGGGCCTCGGCGACGCCGGGGACCGCATGTACGGGGCGGCGGAGTAACCACCCGCCGTCAGAGGGACCGGCGCGGGACCGGCGCGGGACCGGCGCGGGACCGGCGCGGGACCGGCGCGGGACCCGCGAGACCGGCGGGCCGGAGCGGTGCGGCGCCCGATGTGCCCCCCGCGCGCCCGGTCCGGTCCCGGCCTTCCGCTCAGTCCCGGCCCGCCCCGCTCAGCACTTCGGCGCGGGCGCCGGGGCCGGGGCGCGCAGGGTCGCGAGGGCCTTCGAGGCCGCCGCGGGCGTGGTGAGCTGCTTGAAGCCGTCGCCGATGATCAGGTCGACGTCCCCGCCCTTACGGGTGTCCGTGCGCGTCCCCGCCCCGGTCAGCTGGGTGCCGAGGACGTCGAAGGCGCCGCCGCTCGCGGTGGGCGCGCCGAGCAGGAGACCGGCGGCCTTGACCTTCTTGTCGTAGGTCTTCGGCGCGTTGCCGACCTCGCCGATCGTGAAGCCGCGCTTCTTCAGCTCGTCGGCGGTCTTCTTCGCCAGCCCCTCGCGCGGGGTCGCGTTCAGGACGTTGACCTTGATCTGGTCGGGGGCCGGCACCTTCTTGACCTGCGCGGGCCGCGCCGAGGGCCGGGGGCAGTGCTTCGGGCCGGAGGCCGCGTCGGCGGTGCCGCCGTCGACGAAGACGCCGATGAGCTGAAAGGTCCCCCAGCCGAGCAGGCCGAGGACGGCGGCGCTCGCGGCGAGGACGAGAGCGATCCGGCCGCGCCCGCGGGGCCGTCGGCGCATGTGGGGGAACTTGTCCCCCGTGATGCGGTACTTACCGCCCATGCCGGGGGGAGTGAGCATGCTCATAAGCGCAGCGTAGTGCCGCTGTGGAGCCATGCCTACTTAATGATCAACCACTTGGGCGCAGTGTGGGCGCAGACCTACCCGAACGGATCAAAAACGTTCACGGACGGCCGTACGGCCGTGAGCCGGGCTCCCTCGGCCGGTCAGCCGAGTTCGAGCACCCGCGCGTGCAGCACCTGGCGCTGCTGGAGCGCGGCCCGGACCGCGCGGTGCAGCCCGTCCTCCAGGTAGAGGTCCCCCTGCCACTTCACGACGTGCGCGAACAGATCGCCGTAGAACGTCGAGTCCTCGGCGAGCAGGGTCTCCAGATCGAGCTGCCCCTTGGTGGTGACGAGCTGATCGAGGCGGACCGGGCGCGGAGCGACGTCCGCCCACTGCCGGGTGCTTTCCCGGCCGTGGTCGGGGTACGGCCGGCCGTTTCCGATGCGCTTGAAGATCACACGGAAAGCCTACCGGGCCCCGCTCTCCGGGCGCAGCCATGCCCGGGGAGTGCGAGCCTGGAAAAGGCATGGCAAATCGGGGTACTTCGGCCCTGTCAGCTCCTGGCGCCTCCTGTCAGCGATCCTCCGATTGTTCCCCTTGTTCCCCTTGTTCCTCTTGACTCCCCTGGTCCGGTGGCCGGTCCTCCCGGCTGCCCCGGCCCTCTCGACTCACCGGAACGCAGGTGTCCCATGAACGACCGACCCGCTTCCGGGCCCGGTGCCCGCCATCTCAGTGCCGTACCCGATCCGGTGGCCGTCCCGGAGAGGGCCGCCGGCGCGCTGCCCCGCCCGGCCTTCGAGATCGCGGCGGGGCACGCCTTCGCGGGGCCCGCGCTGGATCTCGGGGCCCTGATGTGGGAGGGGCGCTGCCTGCCGGACGCGCAGGTCCTGCTTCCGCTGTCCTCGCTCACCCGGCACGGCCTGGTCGCGGGCGCCACCGGCACCGGGCGGACCAGGACGCTTCAGCTCCTGGCCGAGCAGCTCTCGGCGCAGGGCGTCCCGGTGCTGCTCACCGACGTGCGCGGCGACCTGTCGGGGATCGCGGAGCCCGGCGAGGCCGGTACGGGGGTGACGGGCCGGGCCACGGAGGTGGGCCAGCGGTGGACCGGGGCGGGACGGCCGACCGCGTTCTACGGGCTGGGCGCGGACGGGGCGGGGGTGCCCGTCCGCGCGACGGTGACGGGGCTCGGGCCGCTGCTGCTGGCGCGGCTGCTGGGGCTCGACGCGGTGGGGGAGGAGACGCTGGCCCGGGTCTTCCGGTACGCCGACGCCGAGGGCCTCGAACTCGTGGGCCTCGACGATCTGCGCGCCGTCCTCACGGACACCGGGACCGTCGGTGGTCCCGGCGGTCCGGGCGGGGTCCCGTCCGGGGCGGCCGGGGCGGTCCTGCGCGCCGTGTCGGCCTTCGAGGCGCGGGAGGCGGCGGGCGCCCTCTTCGGCGCCCCCGCGTGCGCTCCGGCGGACTTCCTGCGGCTCACGGCGGACGGCCAGGGCCTCGTCTCCGTCCTGGAACCCGGCTCCGCGCGGGACCACCCGCCCCTGTGGACGGCCTTCCTGATGTGGCTGCTCGCCGGGCTGTACGAGGCGCTGCCCGTGGTCGGTGACGTGGGCCGGCCCCGGCTGGTCCTGCTCGTGGACGAGGCGGAGCCGCTGTTCTCCGGGGCCTCGCCGGCCTTCTTGGAGGCGGTGACGCGGACGGTGCGGCTCATCCGCTCCAAGGGCGTGGGGATCTTCTTCGTGACCCGCGCCCCGCAGGACGTGCCCGCCGACGTGCTGGGGCAGCTGGGCAACCGGGTGCAGCACGCGCTGCGCGCCTTCTCCGCCGAGGACCGGGAGGCGCTGCGCGCGACGGTGCGGGACTTCCCGGAATCGGCGTACGACCTCGGGGAGCTGCTCACCGGGCTCGGCACCGGCGAGGCGGTCGTCACGGTGTGCGGCGAGCACGGCGCGCCGACCCCGCCGGCGGCCGTACGGCTGCGGGCCCCCGGCTCGCGCATGGGCCCGCTCGACCCGGCCGCGCTCAGGGCACACGCCGAGCGGTCCGCCCCCGCCCCGGCCCGCCCGCGCGGGGGCGGGGCCGGGAACGGGAACGGAACGCGAGCGGGGATCACGCGGTCGTTGTTCGGCACGGCGACGACGGGGCACCGGAACTGACGCGCCAGCAGCGGCACCGACGCGTGATCACCGGCATGGACGCGCGCCCACCGGCACTAACGCGCGTCCTACCGGCACTGACCAGGCGTCAGGTACCGGACGCGGGCCCGTTCGTCGTCACCTCTTACGCGCCCCGTCGGGCGACGTCTCCACGGCCTCCGCGCGGGACGCGGCGCCCTTCGCCGGTTCGAGGGAGCCGAGGTCGTGCGCGTAGGTGCCCACGGCGTGCGCGATGACGTCGATGTTGAGGTCGAAGGCCCGCATGTCGAGGTTCTTCAGGGTGTCGCAGGCCGCGTGGTAGCAGGGGTCGTAGGCGAGGCCCGCCGTGCCGCCGTACTTCTTCGCCTGCGCCTCCGTCTTGAGGCCCTCGGCGCCGGTGAAGGTGCCGCCGGACGGGATGCCCGCCTCGATGAACGGGCCGTAGTCGGAACGCCCGTCGAAGTCGGTGCCCTCGTGCGGGGAGCGGCGGCCGTCGAGGTAGCGGTTGATGTCGCGTTCGAGCTGCGCGGAGCCCTCGGGGCCCGGTCCCTCGCCCTCGTCGTCGGAGTTGTCGCCGTCGTACACGAACTGGACGGGGTTGGGCGAGGCGATCATGTCGAAGTTCAGGTACAGCGCGATCCGCTCGCGCTGGGCGGGGCTGAGCGACGCGACGTACGCCTCGGAGCCGAGCAGCCCGTTCTCCTCGGCGGACCACCACGCGAAGCGGACCTTGTTGCGCGGCTGGCCGGGGGTGCGGGCGAGGTCGAGGGCCACTTCGAGGAGTCCGGCCGAGCCGGAGCCGTTGTCGTTGATGCCGGGGCCCTCGGTGACCGAGTCGAGGTGCGCGCCGAGCATGACGGTGCGCCCGGCGGAACCGCCGCGTGTCTCGGCGAGGACGTTGCGGGTCGTGCGGGGCTCCTGGAGTTCGCGGACGTCGAAGCGGACGGTGACGGTCCCCTTCGCCGCCTCGGCGGCCAGCGCCTCCCCTTCGGCGCGGGTGAGACCGCCGGTCGGGATACGCGCGGCATCGGCGGAACCGAGGGTTCCGGAGAGTTCGCCGTCCTCGTTGTTGTAGATCACGGCACCGACCGCGCCCGCGTCGGCGGCCAGGGCCTGCTTGATCGCGAAGGAGCAGCCGCCGCGCCGGATCACCGCGATCCTCCCGGTGTACGCGCCGGACGTCCCGTAGTCGGCGGCCTCGCAGCCGCTCGTGGCGTCGGCGTCGACGGGCACGGTGGCGAGGGCCGCCTCGATCCCGCCCTCGGGCGTCGACTTGGTGTAGGACATCGCGCGCAGGTTCAGTTCGCGCGGACTGGGCGTGAGCACGGAGAGCTTCTGGGCGAGCGTCTCGGTGTAGACGAAGTCGAAGGTCTGGTAGCTGACCTTGTACCCGGCGCTCTTGAGCAGCGTCCCGACGTAGTCGGCCGAGCGCTCGTGCCCGGGGGAGCCGGCGGCGCGGTGGCCGTCGTGGCGGTCGGCGATCCCCTGGAGGGCGCGCAGGTGGCGGTAGGCGTCGTGGGCCGAGGACTTCCCGACCAGCTTCGCGGCCAGCCGCCGCGCGTCGTCGGCGGGCCGGTCGTGACGGTGCCCCTGGCCGGGGCGGTGCCCGGCGTCGGCGGTGGCGGCGGGGGCGCCGGCCAGCAGGAGGGGCAGGGCGAGGGAGGCGGCGGCGAGCAGCGCGCCGGTTCTCCGGGAGGTGGCGGTTCTTCGGGAGGTGACGTTCACAGGGGGCCTTTCGGGGGTGCCGATGCGAACGGGACGGGCCGGGACACGGAGCGGCGACGGGCGGTGCGTCGTACGGGCCTACGCGCACGGTCTGTGCGCCATCTGTGCGCCGTCTGTGCGCCGCCTGTGTGTCCCGGGGTTCGCAGGACCGTAGCGGGGGTGGGGCGGTACGGGAAGAGGGCCGTCCCTGTCGTGTCCAGGTCCGGCCCTCCGGCCGGCTGAGGCGGGGTCGGTTCCCCACCCCGCCTCCTACCCCGTGTGACCTCGGCCTTCCCGCTTCTCCCCCGGGCGGGTGCGTGGACACGGGCCCCGTATCACCCCAGACGCCCCTGCTCCCGCTCCTGGTGGTGGCGCTGCCCGGGGGCGGCGGACGGGACGGCGGGACGGCGGACGCGCAGCGGACGGGCCTGGCCGGATTCCACCGGTTCCCCGCCGCTCACCGCCTCGGGTTCGCGGAGTCGACGGGGCTCTTGAGGCTCGTGGGGCTTTTGAGGCTGATGGGGTTCGTGGGGCTGACGGGGCTCACCCGGCTCCACGCGGCTTTCCGGTGTCGCCGGGCTGGGCGCGGGCTCCGGGTTCTCGTCGCGGCGCCGGGCGCGGCTGGCCTCGGCGCGCAGGAGGGCGCGCAGGGCGGCGTAGGTGTCGAAGGGCATGACGGGGTCTCCCCTGGTGTTCCGTGTGATGCGCTACGGGCGCGCACGGCGCTGCCGTGCGAGGTGGGCGCGTCCGCCCGGGAAGGGCGGGACGCGGGAGGGACGCCTCGGACGCTCAGCAGCGGAGCACTACGCAACGAGGGGAGAGGATGCCGGGGACCCGGAGGGGCGGGGGCACGGAGGGCCGGAGGACGAGGTGCCGGGGGACCGCGAGGACCGGTGACCGCCTGAGGCCCCGTCGTGCCGTCGTCGGGGCGAGGACCCGGGGGTCCGCTCGGCCGGGGCGGTCGGGCCGGCCGGGTTCGTGCTCTCCCGGCCCGCCGTCCCCGGGCACGGGCTCCCCGGAGACCCGGTCGAGCACCCCGGCGGCCCCACCGGACGTCACGGCCCCGGACACCCCGGCCGTGACGAGGAACAACGCGACGAGCAGCGCGCACACCGGCCTCGACAGGTGTCGGAACGCGGGACGGCCACTCATGAGGCTTGCTATGCCCGCCCGTCGTCCTACTTCGTCCTGTACGGGCGGGTATACGCCCGTACGGGGGACGGGCGGGTCCTGGGAAGGGCGGCGGCCCCGCGCGCGGAGACGCCCGGGGAGGGCGCCGCGTCCGCGCGACGGGGCCGGTGGTGGTGCCCGCGCCGGGGCGGAGGATCAGCGGCGCGTGAGAATCGAGCTGAGGACCTCGTGGACGTACGTGTTGGGGTGCTTGCCGTTGAAGCGGTCCGAGGAGGGGCCGGTGGCGGTGACGGGGACGGCGACCGAGCTGTGCTGGCCGGTGGTCCAGTCCACGTAGAACTGCTTGTCGCTGCCGCGTACGGCGAAGGGGCCGTCCTCGGCGGAGACGCCGGTGCCGGACTCGTCGGTGTCGTCCTTCTCCTCGACGGCGAGGCCGCCGGTCTCGTGGTCGGCGGTGACGACGAGGAGGGTGTCGGGGTGCGTGGCGACGTACTGGCGGGCCACGGCGACGGCCTTCTCCAACTGCCGTACGGACTCGATGACCTTGCCCGCGTTGTTGGCGTGCGCGAACTCGTCGACGCCCTCCTCCTCGACCATGAGGAAGAAGCCGTCCTTGTTCTTCTTGCCGCCCTTGCCCTTGTCCAGGGTGTCGAGCGCCTTGGAGGTCATGGTCGCGAGGTCCACGACGGGGCTGTAGACGTCGCCCTGGCCCTCGGGCTTCTGCTGGAACATCTCCTCGTTCGCGAACAGCCCGAGCAGCTTGCCGCTCTTCGCCTTGGCCTTGCCGAGCTGCTTGGCGCTGCTCACGTACTCGTAGCCCTTGTCCTGGGCCTTCTCGATCAGGTTGCCCTTGGTGCCCTTGCTCGCCTCGGAGGGGTCCTCCTTCGGCTGGTCGGGGAAGGCGCCGGGCTTGCCCTTGGGCAGCCACCAGTCCTCGCCGCCGCCGAGGATCACGTCGGGCTTGCTGACCTGGAGGTACTGGCGGGCGATCTCGTCCTGCTGCCCCCGGTCGGGGGTGTTGGAGAAGAAGGCGGCCGGGGAGGCGTCGGTGACCTGCGCGGTCGTGACGAGACCGGTGCGCTTGCCGGCGGCCTTCGCCTGCGCGCCGAGCGTCGGCAGCGGGTTGCCGTCCACGTCCACGCTGATCGCGCCGTTGTACGTCTTCTCGCCGGTCGCCCAGGCGGTCGCGGCGGCGGCCGAGTCGGTGACGACGGCCTTCGGGTCGTGCGGGCTCGTCGTGAGCTGGCCGTCCACCGGCAGCTTGTCCATGGCCAGTTCACCGTCGAGCCCGGCGAGGCTGAGCCGCGCGGCCTCGCGGGCGGCGGCGCCCATGCCGTCGCCGTTGATGAAGATGACGTTGCGCGCCTTCGCCTTCGCGCTCGTGCTCGCCTTCGCCTTCGCCGGCTGCGGGGCGTCGGCGGAGGCGCCGAGCGTGGGGCTCACGACCATCGTGACGACGGCGGTCGCGGTGGCGACGCCGAGCGTGGTGGTCCAGGTGGCTCTGCGCATGTCGTTGACTCCCGTGGTGTGTGGCCGGACCCGTGCGGTGCGGTCGGACGTCAGGGACGTTAGGGACGGGAATCGGACTTCAGGTGAACGCCCGGCGTGCACCGGGCGCGCATAGGGTGACCGGATGAATGGCGACGGGGGGCCGGGGCGGGACGGTGCGGGCCCGCTCGCGGCGCGCAGGCGCTGGTGGGCCGTGCTCGCGGCGGTGCTCACGATCGCCCTGGCCCTCGGCGGCCGAGCCGTGGCACCGGGCAGCCCGGTGACCAAGTACGGGGGCGACGCGCTCTACACGGTGCTGCTGACGCTGCTCGTGGTGGCCGTGGCCCCACGGGTGGGCGACCGGGTGGCGGCACTGGTCGCGCTGGCGCTCAGCTGGGCCGTGGAGCTGCTGCAACTGGCCTCCTGGGTGGCCGGGTTGTCGGCGCGGAGTACGGCCGCCCGGCTGGTACTCGGCAGCACCTTCAACGCGCCGGACCTGTTCTGGTACGGGGTGGGGGCGGGCGTCGGCTGGTGCGTCTGCCGCGCGGGGCGCCGTATCGGGGCGGCGCGGCATAATCGGGCCGGGCGGCCCGCCGCACCGGCCGACGGCCGCCCCCTCGGACGCGGGGGGGGCGGGGGCCCCCCCGGGCGGGGGGGCCCCCCGGGGCGCCCCCCGGGGGGGGGGCCCCCGGGGGGCCGGGGGGGGGGGGCGGGGGCGGGCCCCCCCCCCCCCCCCCCCCCCCCCCCGGGGCCGGGGGGCCCCCCCGCCCCCCCGGGCCCCGCCCCCCCCGCTTCTCCGCTACGGGTGCGGGTTCACTCGGTGGCGCCGGGCGGCTCGTCCGGGCTCTGCCACCTCACCACCGCCCACACGAATTTCCCGAGCGGGCGGTGGCCCGTGCCCCAGGACTGGGCGAGAGCGTCCACGATCTCAAGTCCCCTTCCGCGCTGCCCTCGCGAGGGAGTGCGCCGGCGACGCGGGCGGCGACGACTCGGGTCGTGGATCTCGATCCTGACCTGGCCGGCACGCGAAGACAGGGCGAGGAGGACGGAGTCCCCCGGCTCGGTCCCGTACCGCACGGCGTTCGTCACCAGCTCCGAGACCAGGACGACGACGTCGTAAGCCTGTTCGTCCGGGCAGTCCGGCGCGAGGTGTTTCACGGTTTCCGCCGCGTACCGGCGGGCGAGAGTGACGGACTCGGGACTGCTCGCCATGACGAGCTGTGCCGAACGGGCCACCGGAGCGGCTAAGGGACGATGACTTCGCAGCATGACCATGCTGCCCCCTAATCGTGTGGGCGCTGATCTGAACCAGCGGACTGGGTGTCAGTATTGCCCACACGCAAGAGAATCGCAGGCGATGTGCAAAATCGCATATGCCTGCGGAGGGTGGTGCATCATGGTGATAGCGCAGGTGACAGGCCGTGTCCGGAGCGGGCAGACTGGTCGCGACCAACAGGGAGGGGGCGGCGTGAGCGTCCCGACGGTGCGCAGAAGGCGACTGGGCGGCAAACTCCGCGCCTTGCGAGCCGAGTTCACCTTGGAGGAGATCGCCGAGAAGTCCGGCGGACTCTTCAACGTCTCCAAGCTGTCCCGGATCGAGGGGGCGAAGACAGCCGCGAAGCCCGCCGACGTCAACGCGCTGCTCGACCTGTACGGAAGCCTGGGACGGCCGGTCGACGAGGATTTCCGCGCGGCCCTGATCGAACTGACGAGAGAGGGCGCGAAACGGGGCTGGTGGCAGTCGTATCGCGCGGTGCTCTCCCCGGTGTACGAGGATCTGATCAGCCTGGAGGACGAGGCCACGTCCTTCCGGACCTGGCAGATGGGCCTGATCCCGGGCCTCCTTCAGACCGGCGATTACGCCCGCGAGTTCATGACCAGGATCGGCATGTCCGACGCCATCGAGGAGCGGATCGACGCGCTCGTCGAGGTCCGGCTCGCGCGGCAGGCCGTGCTGACCCGCCGCGAGGACCCGATGACGCTGTGGGCGATCATCGGCGAGGAGGCCCTGCACACGCGGTGTGGCGAGGGCGTCATGCGCGATCAGCTCGCGCGCCTGCTTGCGATGGCCCGGCGGCCGAACGTGACGCTCCAGGTGCTCCCGTCGGGGGCCGGACCGCATGTGGGGCAGATGGGGTCGTACTCGGTGCTGGGTTTCGAAGGCCACCCCGACCTCGACGTCGTGCACGTGGAGAGCCTGACGTCAGCCCTCTATGTCGAGGACGCCGAGCAGGTTGACGTGTACGGCCAGGCGTTTGAGCAACTACGTGCTGCCGCGTTGTCGGTCGAACTCTCCGCCGAACGCATCGCAAAGATAAGGAACGAGCATGACCATGATCACTGACGCGTCCACGTTGTCCGTCACTTGGTGGAAGGCGGCGCGGTCCGGCACCCAGAGCGATTGCGTCGAGTGCGGGGTTGTCGACGCGGGGGAGCGGATGGTGGCGGTGCGGGACAGTAAGCGTCCGTGTGGCCCGGCTCTCGTGCTCTCGTTCGAGGCGCTCGGTGGGCTGGTCGGCGCGTTGCGGGCGGGCGGGCTGAAGTAGACGGTCGGCGCCGTTCCGCGCCGAGGGCACACAGAGACGAGGAGCAATCATGACCATGATCACTGACGCGTCCACATTGTCCGTCACTTGGTGGAAGGCTGCCGGGTCCGGCATCCAGGGCGATTGTGTCGAGTGCGGGGTTGTCGACGCGGGGGAGCGGGTGGTGGCGGTGCGGGACAGTAAGCGTCCGTGTGGCCCGGCTCTCGTGCTCTCGTTCGAGGCGCTCGGTGGGCTGGTCGGCGCGTTGCGTGCGGGTGGGCTGAAGTAACGGCCGGAAGCAGCTCCGGTGACGGGGCCCGGGTGCGGGGTGTGCCGGTTCCGGGTCTCGTGGGGTGGCGCGTGACAGTAGGGTGCGCGAGGTGAACGAAAACCAGTCCTCCTCGCGTCCCTTCCGCCTCCTCGTGACCGGGGGCGGTACCGGTGGCCACACGTATCCGGCCCTGACGGCCGTCCGTACCCTGCGGGCACGGCTGCTGGCGGAGGGGCGTTCCCTCGAAGTGCTCTGGATCGGGTCGCCCGAAGGGCTGGAGGCGCGGGTCGCGCCCGCCGAGGGGATTCCCTTCGCGACCGTCGTGACCGGCAAGATCCGCCGGTCCGCCAACCCGCTCAAGATGATCAGCCCGGCGAACGTCCGGGACATGGCCCGGGTGCCGCTCGGTGTCCTCCAGGCCCGCCGGATCGTCAAGAGGTTCGGGCCGGACGTCGTCCTCGCGACCGGCGGGTACGTCGCCGTACCGGCGGGGCTGGCCGCCCGCATGTGCCGTCGGCCGCTCGTGCTGCACGAGCAGACGGTGCGGCTGGGTCTGGCCAACCGGAAGCTCGCGGGCTCGGCGGCCGCCGTGGCGGTGTCGTCCGAGTCCTCGCTCCCGCTGCTGCCGGAGGCCGTCCGCGCCTCGGCGGTCGTGACGGGCAACCCGGTCCGCCCCGAGGTGCTGACGGGCCGGGCGGACAAGGCGGTGACCGCGCTCGGCCTGCACGGTTTCGAGCGGCGGCTGCCGACCGTGTACGTCACCGGGGGCGCGCAGGGCGCCCAGCAGATCAACAATCTGGTCGCCGAGGCGCTGCCGTGGCTGCTGGAGCGCGCCAACGTGATCCACCAGGCGGGTCCCGGCAACGTGGACGCCTTGCGGCAGCGTGCGGTGGCGCTGCCGCCGGGCCTGGCGGCGCGCTACCACCTCACCGGCTACGTCGGCCCGGAGCTGCCCGACGTCCTGGCTCTGGCCGACGTGGTGATCTCCCGCAGCGGCGCGGGCACCATCGCGGAGCTGACGGCCCTGGGCGTCCCGGCGGTCTTCGTGCCGCTCGCCTCTTCGGCCGGCAACGAACAGGCGCACAACGCGCGGCACTTGCAGGACGCGGGCGCGGCGATGTCCCTGTCCGGCGACGTCTCCCTCCCCGCCCTCCAGAACGCGCTGGGACCGCTGCTGACGGACCCGGCCCTCCGCACGGCGATGGCCGAACGGGCCCGCGCGCACGGGCGCCCGGACGCGGCGGAGCGACTGGTGGACGTGGTGCTGTCGGTGGCGGTGCGCTGAGGGGGAGGTCGTGACGGCCACCGGTCACCGGGGCGCGGGGCGCCGAGGCCACCGGTCACCGGGGACGCCGTGCGGGCCGGGCGCCACGATCCGCAGGACCTGAAGAAGGTGTGGCACTGCCTGGCCCGGTTCGGTGCGCCCGCGCCCGCCCCTGCCCCTGCGCCCGCGCCGTAACCTCCGCCCGCGCCTGCGCCTGCCCCCGCCCCCGCCCTCAGCCCAGCAGGTAGGCGCTCGCCGTCGCCGCGCCGAGGGCTCCGCCCGCGATCACCTGGCCGAGCGTGTGGTAGCCGAGGGCCACGCGGGACCAGCACACCGCCAGCGTCATCGCGTACCCGGCCAGCCACCACGGGGAGTGCGCGGCGGCGGCGAGCAGGGCCACGGCCGAGGAGGCCACCGCCGCGTCCACGGATATCTTCCACACCGTGTTGACCGCGAGGAGGACCACCGTCATCGCCCACAGCGCGAGCATCGCCACGAGGACGCCGTGCGGTGCGTGGCCGAGCACCATCACGAGGGAGCCCAGGCCGATCGACGCGAGGATCACGAAGAAGATCGGGGCGCGCTTGGTGCGGTCCACGACGTGGCGGTCGCCCCAGGTGCCGCGTCCGCGTTCCCACTCGATGTAGCCGGCCGGGACGATGCCCGCGCACAGCGCGCCGAGCAGGCCCCAGGGCAGGCCCGTCCAGTCGCCCGCCGCCGCGAGGCCGATCGCGGACATGCCGACGAGGAGGACGTTGCGGGGCTGGAAGACGTCCGTGACCGCGCGGGCCGTCCGGAGGGTCCTCGTCGGGTCGTCCACGGAGGGGGAGGAGGGGGAAGAGGGGGAGGGGGCCGGGGTGGTGTTCACTCTGTCCTTTCCAGGGGCGTGCGCGCGGTCTTCGGCTCGCGGGGCCGGCCGGCCGCGGGGGCCTTTCGGTACGCGGCCGACACCCGTACCAGCCAGGCTATTTCGTCGTCCTGGTCCGCGGAGGGCGGTGCGGGCGGGCCCTCGCTCAGGGGGCCGGGCGCGGCGCCCGCCCGCTTCGCGGACAGGGTCGCCCGCAGCCACAGGGCCGCTGCCGCCGCCTCGTCACCGGGCGCCTGTCGCCGTACGGCGGTGGCGAGGCCCGGTGGCGCGTAGTGCCGTAACTGCTCGACGGCGTCCGCGATGTCGGCCGCCCAGCGGTCGACGCGCAGGTCGGCGGGGGTGTCCACGCGCAGCAGTTCGCGCGGCAGCGAGGCGGGCGCGGCGAAGGGCTGCTCGGGGAAGGCCGTCATCAGGTCGCGCCACAGGGGGTGCAGCGCCGCCTGCGAGCGCCAGAGCCTGGCCCGGCGTACGCCCGTGCCGAAGGCCGGGACCGAGGCGCCCACCGCGAAGAACACGAACAGGACGACCTGCGCCGCCTCCGTCACCTCGTCGAAGCGCAGCGCGAAGCGCTCGCTCGGCTGGTCCGCGACGCTGATCCACAGGAACAGGGTCCGGCTGACCGTGTACCCCACGCCGATGACCATCGCGAAGGTCATCATGGCGAGTCCGGTCCGCAGGTGCCGCCCGCGCGCGTCGGCCGTCGCGAGGCCCCACTGGAACGCGCACACGGCGGAGGCGGCGCCCAAGTACACGTAGAACACCGTCATGTAGACCGTCGCGCCCCACTGTCCCGCGTGGTCGGAGACGAAGCGGTCCGAGGGGTGCGAGCGGTCGACGACGGTGAAGAACAGGACGGTGAGCAGGACCAGCGTCGCCACCGACGCCTTCGCCGCGATCCGCTGCACGGTGCGCGCGAACCGTACGTGGCGCGGGATGTTCCCCGCGTCCGGGTAGCGGCCGTAGACGGCCACGATGTAGCTGAGGACGGCGAGGATCGCGAGGGTCGCCGTGTAGTGCTTCACGAGGACCGCGAGGTCGGTGACCGCGCTGTCGTTGAGGGTGACGCGGACGTACTGGGTCTTCGTCCACAGGGCGGCGGCGAAACCCGCGTAGCAGCCCCACAGGGCGCGCCTGCGGCGGTCCTGTTCGTCACCCCACAGGGCGGCGGGCAGGCGCCACAGCGCGACGGCGGTCATGAGTCCGGCGACGACGTACCCGGCGAGGTCGAGGGGGGAGGGTGACACCCGGCGATCCTAGGGGGTGAGCCTTGGGGGAGGCCCGGGAAATCCGGTCGTCACTGGGGCGGGCGCGCTCCTCGCCCCAGGCCCTTCCCCGGCCGGGACAGCCGTGTATCGGGCCCTTCCCCGGTCGGGTCAGCCGTGTGTCAGGTCTTGTCCCGGCCCGGCCGGCCCCGTCTGCGGTGCGCCACGGGGCGGGCCAGGGAGCTGGTGAGGCGGCCGACCATGTCGTCGCTGCCCGCCTCGCGCGCCATCCGGGGCACGAGGGAGGCGCCGAGTTCCGCGACGCGCTCGTCGTGGGTGTCGTACTGCGCCCGCGCCTGCGCCGAACCACCCGCCCCCAGCACTCTCCTGACCAGCTCCGTGTCGAACACCGGGAGGAGGCGGGCCAGTTGGCCGGCGTCCGGGCTCGTGCCGTGGTCGAACCACTCGTGGCACAGCTCGTGCAGGACGACGTGCTGGGTCTGGTACGAGGTCGGGCGGCGGCGGTACAGGACGAGGCTGACCTCGGGGGTCGCCAGGCGCAGCCCGCACGCGCCGCCCGGACGGGCGAACCGTTCCGGCAGTTCGCGCAGGACGATACGGCG
The DNA here is from genome assembly GCF_042869355.1 of Streptomyces sp. NPDC007088. NCBI lineage: Bacteria > Bacillati > Actinomycetota > Actinomycetes > Kitasatosporales > Streptomycetaceae > Streptomyces > Streptomyces sp. NPDC007088. Next base: position 53,409 of record NZ_JBIAFO010000015.1, on the reverse strand, counting down.
GCCCCGGGCCCTCTCCATCGCCGCGATCAGGCCCTCGATCGTGAACGGGGCCGGGATCGGCAGGTCCGCGAGCCCCTCCTCGCACTCCTTGCGAAGGTCGCGCATACCGAGCGGGTCCCAGCCGGTCCGCCCCCGCGAACCCCGGACGCGCGCCGCCCCCCGGCCGACGCGCTCGTTCCGGCCTTCGCGCTCGTTCCGGCCTTCGCGCTCGTTCCGGCCTTCGCGGTCTTCGCGGCCTTCCCGCCCGCGCATCGTGCTCAGCCGTCCGCGCGGTCGGGGATCGCGGGGGTGCCCTCCGGCGTCCCGTCCGCGTGCCCGCGAGCCGCCCCGGTTGCGTGCCCGCCCGGCGTCCCGGTCGCGTCCCGCTCCGCCGCCGTGCCCGGGTCCTTGTCCCTGGCCTCGGTCAGCAGGCCGATCGCGAACTCCAGGAGTTCCGGGGAGAGTCCGTCGCTCGCCCCGCGCGCGGCGATGCCCGTCACGTCCCAGGCCCTCCGGCGGGCCAGGAAGTGGAGGCCCGCCACGACGTCGTCGACGACCTCGGACTCCTCCTTGAAGAAGCGCCAGTCCACGCCGAATCCGAGGCCGAGGGCCTTCAGGATCTCCTCGGAGGGGTGGGTGACCTTCCCGGCGAGGATGTTGGAGAAGTAGCTGTGGGAGAGGGAGCCGCCGCGCTCCCGCACCCGTTCCGCGAAGAACCGGCCCGAGACCCGCTCCCCGGGAAAGGTTTTTTCGATCATGTATTCGACCTTGGCGCGCAGTGTGCTGAGCTGCGGCGCGGGCTCGTCCACGGCCACCCCGTTCCCCCTTCCCGCCCGCACCCCTGCGGGAACCGGCAGGCCCCGACCCCGGAATCGGGCTTGCGCAAACACTCTACGTCACTGTTAACTCGAAAAAACACGGGCAGGGGGCCGCGAGGGGAGTCCCCTGCCTGTGAAGGCCACGCGTGTCACGCGCCGCCGTGAGCGCGCTGTCCCGGCCGCTGTGAGCACGCTGTTCCCGCCGCCGTGCGGTGCGGTGTTCTCCGGTGTCCGTCCGGCTCGCACACCAATCCGCCCGCCTCCCGGCTCCGTATCCATCCCGTACCGGTGAGCAACCGGTCATGAACGGGGTGCCCAGGACGTCGTGGAGGATCGCCGCGTGAAAGAACCCGTGTACATCGGACCCCATCCGGCGGCGGCGCCGCGTCTGGAGGAGCTGATGCGGCAGGTCGCGCTCGGCGATCAGGACGCGTTCGCCTCCGTCTACGAGGCGGTCGCCGGGCCGGTGCTCGGCGTCGTGCGCAGCGTGCTGCGCGACCGGGCGCAGTCCGAGGAGGTCGCCCAGGAGGTGCTGGTCGAGATGTGGCGTACCGCCGCCCGTTTCCGCGAGGACCTCGGCTCCGCCATGAACTGGGTGCTGACGCTCGCGCACCGCCGCGCCGTCGACCGGGTCCGCTCGGTCGAGGCGTCCGCCGCGCGGGAGCGGCGGGCCGGACTGCTCGACCGCACGCGCGCCTACGACGAGGTGACCGAGCAGGTCGAGACCCGGCTCGAACAGGAGCAGGTGCGGCGCTGTCTGCGTACGCTCACCGAACGCCAGCGGGAGTCCGTGACCCTCGCCTACTACAGGGGCCTGACCTACCGGGAGGTCGCCGAGCTGCTCACGCTGCCGCTCGGGACCGTCAAGACCCGGCTGCGGGACGGTCTGATCCGCCTGCGCGACTGCCTTGGGGTGAGTGTGTGATGACCGCCGTCGACAGCCACGTCCTGACCGGGGCCTACGCCCTGCACGCCCTCGGCGACGAGGAGCGCGCCGAGTTCGAGCGCCACCTCGCGCACTGCGCGTCCTGTGCCGAGGAGGTGCGGGAGTTCACCGAGACCGCCGCGCGGCTCGGTCTGGCCGTCTCCGTCCCGCCGCCGCCCGCCCTCAGGGAGGCGGTGCTCGCCCGGATCGCCGACGTACGGCAGGAGGCCCCGCACACCGCGCGGGTGGGCCGGCCGCGCGGGACCCGGCAGGTACGGGGGCGCCGGCTCGGGCGCTGGGCGCTCGCCGCGTGCCTCGCCGCCGCCGCCGCTCTCGGCGGGACCGCCGTCTGGCAGCACCAGCGGGCGGACGAGGCGCGGCTGGAGGCCCGCGAGGCGCGGGACCTGAACGCGCGGCTGACCGCCGTGCTCTCCGCGCCCGACGCGAAGGCGAGGACCGCCGGGATCAAGGGCGGCGGCCGGGCCACCGTCGTCGTGTCGCGGAAGGCGGACGGGGCCGTGTTCGCGGCGGCCGGACTGCCGAAGCCGCCGCCGGGCAAGACGTACCAGCTGTGGTTCGACGTGGGCGGGACGATGCGCCCGGCCGGTCTGCTCGGCGCCGGACACGGCTCGGGGACGGTGCTCATGGACGGGTCCGTCGCCGGCGCCTCCGGGATGGGCGTGACCGTGGAGCCCGCCGGGGGGTCGAAGGCACCGACCTCCGACCCGGTCGCCCTGATGGCGCTGCCCGCCTGAGCGGGGCAGGGGCGGACCGGCCGGGTCAGGCCGGCCCGCCCCCTCTCAACTACCCTCCGGCGGCTCCCTTTTCGGCCACACTCCCGGTGGCCACGGGAGGAAGCCGCTCGTGCGGGAGGCGTAGTGGTCCCAGCCCTCGCGCCGGGACATGGAGCGTTCCAGCAGCGCCTTTCCGCTGCCGAAGACCAGCAGGTAGCTCATGAGGAGCGGGGCCACGAGGACCGCGCCCGCCGGGCCGGGAGCGGTGACCGTGAACAGGAACAGGCCCCACCACACGCAGAAGTCGCCGAAGTAGTTCGGGTGCCTGGTCCAGGCCCAAAGGCCCCGGTCCATCATCCGGCCCCGGTGCGCCGGGCCGGCCTTGAAGCGGGCCATCTGCGCGTCGCCGACCGCCTCGAAGGCCAGGCCGAGCGCCCACAGCGCGACGGCGCACCCGTCGGTGGCGCCGAGCGGGCCGCGTACGTACATCGCGGCCTGCACCGGCAGCGACACGAGCCACACCAGGGCGCCCTGCGGGAGGTAGACGACGCGCAGCGCGTACTGGTCGCGCGAGGTGCCCCGCGGGGCCCCGGACAGCATCTTCTCGTAGCGCGGGTCCTCGCCGCGGCCGCGTCCGCGCCGTCCGATGTGGACCGCGAGGCGCAGCCCCCACACGAGGGTGAGCGCGGCGGCCAGGGTCGCGCGGGCCGCGTCGCCCCGGGTGCCCAGGCCCGTGGACAGCGCCCAGGACACGAGGGCGACCGCCGCGAAGCCCGCGCCCCACGCGGAGTCCACGATCCGGTGCACGCCCTTGCGGCGCGCGATCTGGTACGTCACGCCCATCACGAGGGCCGCCGCGCCCGCCGCCGGGGCGAGGCCGCGCGCGAACTCCCCCCAGGGGAAGGCGTTCACGCGTCCGCGTCCGGTGCGGGGGTGGCGGCCGCCGCCGGTCCGGCGGGGCGTTCGCACAGGATCTGGTCGACGCCCATGCGGTTCTCCTCGAAGGCGAGCGCGCCGCCGACCAGATACAGGCGCCACACCCGCGCGGTCTCCTCGCCGACGAGCGCGGTGAACTCGCCCCAGCGCTCCTCCAGCGTCCGGCGCCAGGCGTCGACCGTGCGGACGTAGTGCTCGCGCAGGGCGTGTACGGAGCGGACCTCCAGTCCGGCGCCTGACAGCAGGTTCACCGTGTCACCGAGGGGCCGCATGTGCATGTCCGGGGCGATGTACGCCTCGATGAAGGCGCCGCCGCCCGGCGCCTTCGCACCGCGTGACATCTGCTGGACGAGGACCCGGCCGCCGGGGCGGACGAGGCGGTGCAGGCGGCGCGCGAAGGCCGGGTACTCGGCGTCCCCGACGTGCTCCCCCATCTCGATCGTGGACAGCGCGTCGTGGCCGCCATGCGGGCCGGGCTCGACGTCCCGGTAGTCCGCGCAGGCCACCGTCACCAGATCGCCGAGCCCGCGTACCCCGACCTGTTCCCGTACGTAGGCGGCCTGTTCGCGGGCGAGGGTGACGGCGGTGACGCGGGCGCCGTGCCGTTCGGCGGCGTACAGCGTGAGCGAGCCCCAGCCGCAGCCGATGTCCAGCAGGCGGGAGCCGGGACGCAGGGCCAGCTTGCGGCAGATCAGCTCCAGTTTCGCGTACTGCGATTCGGCCGGGGTCTGCTCCGGCCCGCCGTTCCAGTAGCCGCAGGAGTAGGCCATCGTCTCGTCGAGCAGCAGCCGGTAGAAGTCGTTCGACAGGTCGTAGTGGTGGCTGATCGCGGCCCGGTCCCGGGAGCGGCTGTGCAGCGCGCCGCGCAGCCTGGCCTGGCTCGCGGGCGGTGCGGGCCGGGGGCCGACCGCGCCGAGCCCGGCCGCGACGCCGACGGCGCGCAGCCGGTCGCGTACGCCGAACTCCGGCGCTTTCACGGTGTGTTCGCGGACGGCCGTCCACATGGCGCGCAGCGCCCCGGCGAGGTCGCCCTCGACGTCGATCTCGCCGGTGACGTACGCCTGCGCGAGGCCGAGTTCGCCGGGCTGCCACAACAGGCGGCGCAGCGCGCGGCGGGAGCGGATCACGACGAGCGGGGCGCCGGCCGGGCCCGTCGTCTCGCTGCCGTCCCACGCGCGCAGCCGCAGTGGCGGAGGACCGCCGAGGACGTCCTCGACGAGCCCGGCGAGACGGCCGGCCGCCCCGGTACGGCCGGCGGGGCTGAGCAGGGCGGGGCTGGGCGGGGTCATCGTGCGGAGTCTCCCTCGGCGGTGGTGGCGCGGTCGGCGGCGGACGGGGCGGCCTCGCGCGGGGCGCCGCCCGTGCGCCCCGCGTCCTTCGTGAACAGGTACTGCTGGACGTCGAGGTAGCCGGAGCGGAACCCGGCCTCGGAGTACGCGAGGTAGAAGGTCCACAGGCGGCGGAAGGTCGCGTCGAAGCCGAGGGCGCCGACGTGCGCGGAGCGGTCGGTGAAGCGTTCCCGCCACAGCCGCAGGGTCTCCGCGTAGTGCGCGCCGTAGCCGTCCCTGCGGGTCAGGCGCAGGGAGGTGTGGGAGGCGGTGACCGACTCGATGGCCCGCGTGGAGGGGATGAGGCCGCCGGGGAAGACGTACTTCTGTATCCACGTGAAGGTGTCGCGGCTCGCCCGCAGCCGGTCGTCCGGCATCGTGATGGCCTGGAGCGCGGCCCGGCCGCCCGGCGCGAGGCGCGCGTCGATCGTCTCGAAGTAGACGGGCCAGAACTCGGCGCCGACCGCCTCGATCATCTCGACGCTCAGCACCGCGTCGTACGTGCCGGCCGCCTCGCGGTAGTCGCGCAGTTCGACGCTGACCCGGTCGGTGAGGCCCGCCTCCGCGATACGTGCGCGGGCGAGGTCGCGCTGTTCGGCGGAGAGGGTCAGCGAGGTGACGTGGGCGCCGCGGGCGGCGGCGCGCAGGGCCAGTTCGCCCCAGCCGGTGCCGATCTCCAGGACCCGGGTGCCCTCGCCGACCCGGGCGAGGTCGAGCAGCCGGTCGATCTTGAGGCGCTGCGCCGGGGCCATCCGCTCCCAGTTCGCGGGCAGCGAACGGAAGACGGCCGAGGAGTACGTGAGCGTCTCGTCGAGGAACAGCGCGAACAGGTCGTTGGACAGGTCGTAGTGGGCGCCGATGTTCTCCCTGGCCCCGTCCGGGGTGCCGCGCTGCTCCTTGGGGTGCCTGGGCGCCCACAGTCCGCGCAGCGCCTGGAGCGGGGCGGGGACGAGGGCGGCGGCGTGTGAGGCGAGGACGGTGAGCGCGGCCACCAGATCGGGGGCGTCCCACTCGCCCGCCATGTAGGACTCGCCGAAGCCGATGAGCCCGGAGCGGCCGATCCTGCGGTGGAAGGCCACCGGATCGTGCACGTCGACGAGGGGCCCGCCGAGGCCGAGCCGGGTCCCGTCCGGGAAGCGGACCAGGAGCGGCAGCCGGTCCAGCGCGTGCCGCAGGACGCGCCGGGTGACCGCCGTGCGGGCGGCGGAGGCGTCGGGGACGGCCGCGACGTCCGGCCAGCGGTCCGCGTCGACCCGCTCGCGCACGTCGCGCGCGTACACCGGGTCGGGGCGTCCGGCGCGCGCGGAGAACGCGCGTTCCGCGCCGGTGGGGCCCGCCGGCGCGGGGACGGTCGCCCGGTACGGCCGGGCGCCGGCCGTGCTCGGCTCGGGCCGGGGCGGGGTGGTCGGGGCGGTCACTGCATTCCCTCCTGGGGGTGGTGGCGGGGCCGGCGCCGGACGGGCAGCCCCCGCAGGTACAGCCGGATGCCGTGCACCCGGATCGCGGCCGACACCGCGAGGGTCGGCCAGGGGTGGCGTACGGCGGCCCGGACGAGGGCCCGGGGCGTGGCCGGGACGCGGTGCCCCTGGACGGTCGCGGTGAACGGGCGGCCGCCCTCGCGCTCCAGGCGCACCGACAGCTCCAGCCGCTGCCCGGGTACCGGCAGCCGCATCCGGTAGTCGCCGTCCACCGGGAAGAACGGCGAGACGTAGAACTCCTTGGCGGTACGGGCCACTCCGGCCTCGTCGGGCCGCAACAGGTAGCTGTGGCGCTCCCCGTACGTGTTGTGGACCTCGGCGACGACACAGACCGGCGCGCCCGCGGGGTCGTGACACCAGTACAGGGTCAGCGGGTTGAAGACGTGGCCCAGGACGCGGGCGTGCGCGAGCATCACGACGCGGCCGCCCTCCAGGTCGACGCCGTGCGCGGCGAGGAAGCGGTCGAGGCCCGCGCGCAGGCCGGGGGCGGTCCCGCCGAAGTGGTCGCGCGCCTCGAAGCGGGCCAGCGGGCGCAGCGGGCGCGGCAGTACGGGCGGCCGGTCCGGGTCGATGAGCCACATGTAGGTGCGGTGCCGCAGCCCGTAGCGGAAGGGCCTGGTGCGGATGTGGCGGACGGTGCAGGGGTAGAGCGCGGGCGTCCGGGCCGGGCCCGCGCGTTCCGGGGCGCGGCGCCTCACCAGTCCGCTCCCTGGGCGCGCGCCGCCTCGACCCCGGCGCGGCAGCCGTCCTCGTGGAAGCCCCAGCCGTGGTAGGCCCCGGCGAAGGCGAGGCGCGGTCCGTTGAGCCGGGGCAGGAGGCGCTGGGCGGCGACCGACTCGGGGGTGAACACGGGGTGTTCGTAGACCATGCGGGCGTGGACGGTCGCGGGGTCGATCAGGTCCTCGCCGTTGAGGGTCACGAGGTAGGGGTCCCGGGTGCGCAGGCGTTGCAGCCGGTTCATGTCGTAGCTGATGCGGACCCGGTCGGCGGGCGCCGCGCACGAGGGCAGGAGGTAGTTCCAGGAGGCGCGGGCGCGCGGCGCGCGCGGCAGGAGCGAGGTGTCGCCGTGCAAGAGCGTCGGGTTGCGGGAGTACGTGAAGGCGCCGAGCGCCGCGCGTTCCGCGTCCGTCGGGTCGGTGAGCAGGCGCAGCGCCTGGTCGGGGTGGGTCGCGAGGACCACCGACCGGTACGTGCGCGTCGTGCCGTCCTCGGCGGTCACGTCGACGCCGTCGGCGTGCCGGCGCAGCGCGCGCACGGGCGTACCGGTGCGGACCCGGTCCACGCGTTTGGCGACGAGGTCGACGTACTCGCGCGAACCGCCGCTCACCGTGCGCCAGGTGGGCGCCCCGGTCACCGACAGCATCCCGTGGTGGTCGAGGAAGCGGAACAGGTAACGGGCCGGGTAGCGCAGCGCGGTGCGGCCGTCGCAGGACCACACGGCGGCGACCAGCGGCGTCATGAAGTGGGTGACGAAGTAACGGGAGAAGCGGTGGCGCGCCAGGAAGCGGCCGAGGGTCGTCTCCTCGCCGTCCGGCCCCGGGGCGGGTTCCGGGGCGGCCAGCAGGGCGCGGGCCGCGCGGTGGAAGGCGGGGACCTCGCGCAGCAGCCGCAGGTAGCCGGGGCGCAGCGCGTTGCCGGGCCGCGCGAACAGGCCCGGCAGGCCGCGCGCCCCCGCGTACTCCAGTCCGCAGCCCTCGCACCGCACCGACATGCTCATCTCCGACTCCTGCGTCTGCACGCCGAGTTCGGAGAAGAGGCGCAACAGGTTCGGGTAGGTGCGGCGGTTGTGGACGATGAAGCCGGAGTCCACGCGCAGCGGCAGCCCCGAGGAGTCCGTCACCTCGTGCGTGTGCGCGTGCCCGCCGAGCCGGTCCTGCGCCTCGTACAGGTCCACGGGACGGGACTTGGCGAGCAGGTGCGCGGCGGTGAGTCCCGCGACGCCGGCGCCGATCACGGCGGACGCTCGCGCCTCCCGGTGCCCGCCGTGCCCGCCGCCGGTCAAGTCGGCCTCGCGCACTGTCCGTTCTGTCCCGTCATGTCGCATCATGGGCTCCTCCCGCCGCAACCGTCATGAGGGATACGGAGCCGAACGGGCCGCGGATGGGTGGCCGGTGCGCTCTTCCGCCGGTTTTTCCACGGGTTTCCCACGAACGGGTGAGTCCGCGATCCGGGACCAATCCGCGACGGGCGTGACGCCGGATACCCCGCGTGACCCAGGAAACAGCCCACACCCGGAAGCAGGCGGCGCCCCGCCCCCCGCGCCGCCTGCCCCGCCGCCTGCCGCGGCTCGCGCTGGGGGCGCTGGGCGGCGTGCTGTCCGGCTACGCGGCGCTCGCGCTCGCGGAACTCGTCGCGGCGGCGGTACGGCCCCAGGCGGGTCCCGTCGTCGCGGTGGGCGGTGCCGCAGTCGACCGGACCCCGGTCGAGGTCAAGGACTGGGCGATCCGGCATTTCGGCACCAACGACAAACTGGTCCTCCAGCTCGGCATCCTCGCCGTGCTCACCCTGTTCGCCGTGGTCCTCGGCGCCTTCGCGACCCGCTTCCGGCGGACCGGGGCGGCCGGGGTCCTGCTGTTCGGCGTGGTGGGCGCGGCGGCGGCGCTGAGCCGCCCGGACTCGGAGGGCTTCACCGACACGCTGCCGTCCCTGGTGGGGGCGGTGGCGGGAGCGGTCCTGCTGTACGTACTGATGGGACCGCTCGGCCGGTGGCGCGCCCGGGGCGCCACCGCGCCCGCCGGTCCCCGGGGGAATGAGGATGCTCCCGGGGACCGGACGAACAGTGAGGGGCCGGAGGGGACGGACACGCCGGACGGGACGTACGGGACGGACGCGCCGGACGCGGGCGGGGGTCCCGCCGGGGCCCCCGCCTGGGACCGGCGCCGCTTCGTCCTCCTCGCGACCTCCGCCGCCGCCGTGTCCACGGGCGCCGGTGCGGCGGGCCGGGCGCTGAGCGGGGCGGGCAGCGCCGACGCGGTCGCCTCCCGCAAGGCCGTACGGCTGCCGCGTCCGCGGTCGGCGGCCCGGCCCGTCCCGGCCGGCGCCCGCCTGCGCGTGCCCGGACTCAGCCCCTTCACGACGCCCAACGCCGACTTCTACCGCGTGGACACCGCGCTCGTGGTGCCCAAGGTCAACGCGGACACCTGGCGGCTGCGGGTGCACGGCGAAGGGGTGCGCGGCCCGCTCACGCTGTCCTTCCAGGACCTGCTGCGGCGCGAGCTGATCGAACGGGACATCACGCTGACCTGCGTGTCCAACGAGGTCGGCGGGCCCTACGTCGGCAACGCCCGCTGGATCGGCGTACCGCTGGCCCCGATCCTGCGGGAGGCCGGGGTGCGGCCGCCCTCACGCGGCGGGAAGGCGGACCAGCTCGTGGCCCGCTCGGTGGACGGCATGACGCTCGGCTCGCCCGTCGAGACCGTCATGGACGGCCGGGACGCGATGCTCGCGCTCGGCATGAACGGCGAACCGCTGCCCTTCGCGCACGGGTTCCCGGTCCGCATGCTCGTCCCCGGCCTGTACGGCTACGTCTCGGCCTGCAAGTGGATCGAGGACCTGGAGCTGACGACCTTCGACTCCTACGACCCGTACTGGGTCAAGCGGAGCTGGGCGAAGCAGGCCCCGATCAAGACGCAGGCCAGGATCGACACCCCCAAGCCCTTCGGGCGGCCCAAGCGGGGCACCGTCGTGGTCGCCGGAGTGGCCTGGGCGCAGCACCGGGGCATCGAGAAGGTCGAGGTCCAGGTCGACGACGGTCCCTGGCGGCGCGCCGACCTCGCGGCCGAGGACACGAAGGACACGTGGCGCCAGTGGTCGTGGCCGTGGCGGGCGACCCCCGGCGGCCACACCCTCACGGTGCGCGCGACCGACGCGAGCGGCACCACCCAGACCACCAAGCGCACCGGGACCGTCCCGGACGGCGCGAGCGGACGCCACTCGGTGGTGGTCACCGTCGACTGACGCCCCCGCCACCACGGCCGTACCCCGGCCCTTCCTCACCACCCCCGAACACGTACGCACCTCCCACGGACACCGCGTTCCACTCCCTGGAGCCGGGTCCCCCCCATCGCACCACGTGCCGAATCGTCGCGCGTGGTCCGTCAACAGGAGCAGAAGACATGAACACCACCACCCGTAAGACCGTCCTGCGCGGCTCGGCCTTCCGCCGCACCGCGATCGCCGTGCTCGCCGCGACGGTTCTCCCGGTGGCGCTGACGGCCTGCTCGGACGACAGCGACAGCAACGCCTCGGCGTCGAAGTCCTCGTCGGCCGCGGAGAAGCCGGCCTCGGACATGCCGAAGGACGAGGCGAGCGGGAACAACGGCATGAACGCGGACGAGCCCTTCGGCCCGGCGTGTTCCTCGGTGCCGAAGAACGGCGCGGGCTCCTTCAACGGCATGCAGAAGGACCCGGTCGCGACGGCCGCCTCGAACAACCCGGCGCTGTCGACGCTGGTCACCGCCGTCAAGAAGGCCGGTCTGGTGGACACGCTGAACAACGCGAAGGACATCACCGTCTTCGCGCCCAGCAACGACGCCTTCGCCAAGGTCCCGAAGGCCGACCTCGACAAGCTCCTCGCCGACAAGGCGCAGCTCACCAAGGTCCTCACGTACCACGTGGTGGGCCAGAGGGTCACGCCCAAGCAGCTGGAGAACGGCTCCTTCGACACCCTGGAGAAGAGCAAGGTCATGACAAAGGGCTCGGGCGAGTCCTTCACGGTCAACGACTCCGCGAAGGTGGTCTGCGGCAACGTGAAGACGGCGAACGCCAACGTCTACATCGTCGACTCCGTGCTGATGCCGAAGAGCTGACGCCGAAGAGCTGACGCGCCGAAGTGCTGACGCCGAAGCGCTGAGCACTGGCGCCGAGGCGCTGATCGCGGCCGCCGGCGGGGTCTTGGCGGAGGCCCCGCGGTGGTGACGGGGCCCGGGAACGGTATCCAGTTTCCCGGGCCCCTCGTTTGCCACCTGGGTGCACGGCCGCCCCTGGAAGGCACCGGGTCAGGCTGAGACCGGCACGCTCTTCCGTTGAGCTACCGTGCCACGAGAGGCACGGACGGGATTCGAACCCACATCTGCCGGTGCGGGCCGGGCCTGGGCGGGCGGTGTGCGGTGGCGCATGCTGAGTCTGGAGCGAGAGTCTGAACTTGAGCGGCGGGTCCGGTGCGTCCGGCTCCACCTCGTCAGTTTCACGTTCTGATTCAGCTTTTCGCGCGCACTCGGCGCGCACCCTCCGCGCTCAAACGGAGGGCGTATTAGGGCCGTTCACGGTACGGCGGGACCGGTGCCCGGCGCCGCGGCGGGCGGGCCGGACGGGGCGCGGGCTCAGGAACCGGCGAGCAGGTAGCCGAACACGGCCTCGCCGACGCGCTGGTCGGTGACCTCGAAGGCGTTGGCCTCCTCGCGGGCGAACTTCACCGCTTCCTGGAGCCGTTCGACACGCTCCAGCAGCTCGTTGACCCGGCGGGCGGGCAGCGCCCCGGAGAACTTGACGGTCGTCCAGTAGCCGATCGCGATGTCCTCGTAGTACACCTCGACCTGCGCCGGGTGCTGCTCGGTGGCCTCCGCCTTCACGTGGTTGCGCGGCACCTTCTTCGTACGGACGGTGCGCACCGGCTCCGTCTTCCAGGTGTCCGTGGACGGGTCCTGGGACCAGGACTCGGCCGCGTCCAGCACCGGCAACCGGCGGACGAAGGCGTGCAGTTCGCCGAGCTGCTTCTCCAGGAACAGCAGGTACGGCACCGGGACACCGGCCAGCAGGGTACGGCCCTCGACCAACACGTCGGCGGTGGTGGCGGTGTTGGCCCAGTCCTTCGCGGCGGTCACGTCGAAGAGGCGGGTGAGGCTCGTGGCGGCGCTCCGCAGCAGGTCCTCGGCCTTGACCTGGACCCGGGCCGACTCGGGCGGGAACTGCTCGCCCTCCTCGTCCTTGGGCTGGTAGGTGCGGGACAGCCCGGCGAGCAGGACAGGCTTCTGGATCTCCTGCTGGGCCCGCGCCAGCTCCTGGGCGGACTTGGACTTGACGCCCTTTTCCACGGCGATGATCTGATTCAGCTTCGGCACGGGAGTGAAGCTAGCAGGAAGAACTCGCACGGGTGGGCGAATAAACGGGGCCCGGGTGAGGGCTCCGGAGGGCCCGCACGGAACGGAGGAGTGCCGCGGGGAAGGAGTGCCGCGGGGAAGGGGCCGCACGGAGAGCCACGGACGAGAAGGCGGAAGGTGACCGGGCCGTGGTGGGTGTCCAGGCTGTGGAAGGTATCCGTGTCGCGAGGGGTGCACGTGTCGCGACGAGCCTCCGTGCCGCGACGGTCTCCCGGCCGGAAACGGTTTCCCGGCCGGAACCGGAACGGTTTCCCGGCCGGAAAGGGACCGCGGGCGGAAAAAGGGGGTTGCGTTCCCGGCCGCCGGTGGCGCACGCTCGGTTCCATGACTGACGCGTTCTCCCGCACAACGCCCGCGCCCGGCGCGCCCGTTGTGCTGTACGGAAGGGCGGCCACCGCCTCCGTCCGTTGACCGGGCCCGCGGCCTCGCGCCGCGCGAGGGCCACCTCCGGCCCCGGCCCCGTCCCTCGTTCCGCGCCCGACTTCGACTCCCTCGCGGAGCTGCGCGAGGACTGGCTGCGCCACGCCCTGTCCACCGAGCCCGCCGACCGCGACCGGGCCGAGGCGGCCGTGCGGGGCCTGCACCGGCTGATCGGCGCCCCGCCGCCACGCTTCCGCTGGGTCGCCTCCCCCGCCGCGTTCGACGAGCAACTCGGCACCCGGGCGATCCCGTTCCGCGGCGCGCCGCGCGAGGAGGACTCGCGCCGCACCGTGCCCGCCCGGCTGGCCGACGCCGTGCACCGGTTGCGGTTCGGGCTGGAGAGCCGGCTGCGACCACTGTCCTGGGACCCCGGCTGGGGCCCGGTGGACGAGTTCCGCGCCCGCAACCTCGGCCCGGCCGCCGCCCGCGCGCTCGGCGTACCGCCGCACATCGTGGTGGAGTACGCCCTGACCGAACCCCTCACCCGGACCCTGCGGCACGCCGTGCTGGAGCCCCTGCGCTCCGCGCTGCTCCCCGCCGCCCACGGCCGGGGGGCCGGGCAGGTGTGGCACGGGCAGTACGACGCCTACTGGATCGCCGAACTGGAGGCGCACCACCGGTTCGGGCGCGGGTTCCGCCTGGACCGGGAGGAACAGCACCACCTCGGGCTGTGGGCGGAACTCGCCCGGTCCGCGTCGTGGTGGTGGCCCGGCCCCGAGGAGTGCGTGATGACCGAGCGGCCGGCCGTCCTGCACACCGAGAGCGTCCCGCTCGGCGCCCACCGCACCCTGCGCCCGCACCACGACACGGGCCCCGCCCTCGTCCACCGCGACGGTTCCTCGCTGTGCGCGGTCCACGGCACCGTCGTACCGCGCTGGGTGCTGGACGCGCCGAGTGTCGCCCGCATCCACGGGGAGAGCTGGGGCGAGGTGCGGCGCCTCGCGATCGAACGGCTCGGCTGGGAGAGGTACCTGGCCGAGACCGGGCTGCCGCCGCTCGCGGTCAGTCCCGACCCCGGCAACCCGGGCGGTGAACTGCGCCTTTACCATCTGCCCGCGCAGGTGCGGGGCCGTGCCGTCCGCGTCCTGACCGTCGTCAACGGCTCACCCGAACCGGACGGGACCCGGCGCGGCTACGGGCTGACCGTCCCGCCCCACTTCGACGATCCCGTGCGGGCCGCCGCCTGGACGTACGGGCTCGACGCCGAGGCGTACGCCACGCTCCGGCGCCGTACGTGAGGTACGCCGACGCCGCCCGCGGGCCCCCGGCACACCGGGCACTCTCCCGGCGCCCCCTCACGCGCACGTCTCTCAAGCCTGACGCACACGCACTCATCCACACGCACACGCACTCATCCACACGCACTCATCCACACGAAAGGTGATCTCATGACGTTTCCGGTCGCGGTTCCGTCCGGCCCCCGGTCCCCGAACGCTCCGTCCGCCGTCCGCGGCGCCCCTCCCGTGTCGCTCGCCGACCTCACCTCGCGCACCGGGCTGTCCGTCCTTGAGCACGTCGAGCGGGAGGTGACGATCCCCGTGCTGGACGCGCTCCAGGCGCAGGGGGACCTGCTGCTCGTGCCCGAGGCGCTCGTGCCGGGGCTCGACGTCCCCGAGGAGGCGCTGACCGAGGAGGTGCCCGCCGGGGGAGTGGAGCTGTTGCGCGGTACGGGCGGCGGTCATCCGCACACGCTCGTGGCCGACCCGGGGACCTGCCGGTGGACGGTCGGTGTCCACGATCCCGAGTGGCTCGCGCTCGGGCTGATCGAGAACACGGCGCCCGCCTACCTGATCCATCCCGAACACGGCGGTACGGGGCTGGCGCCCGGCCGCTGGCTCGTCCGCAGGCAGCGGGAACGCGACGGCTCGGCCCGCCCGTTCACGTCGGCGCTCACCCGCCTGATCGAGGACTGACCGCTCGCGGGCTCTGGCGGGTCCACGTGGACGGGGCCCGGGTGGAGCGCCTGCGACGGGAGGCGCGGGCCGCCCCTGGCCTGGTCCGGCCGGTGCGGCTCGTGCCCCGCGTCGCGGGCGTTTCCCCCGCCCCCCGGTCCCCCGTACGGCCCCGGTTCCCCCGTGCTTCCCCCGTGTTCCCCCGTGGGCCGATGTCCTGAGGATGCCCTGCGGGGGGCCCGGGGCGCATTGCCTGTATCCGGCAGTCTTCCGCGGCCCCGGTCTGCCGGTCCCGGTCCGGTCCGGCTCGTGCGCGGCTCTGTACGGATGCGCCCGCACTCTGATAGTAAAGCTTCCTAACAGAGGAGTCCCCCAACTCCTCGTGTCAGGAAGGGCGTTGATTCCCCCCATGCGACGCACCCCGGATACCTGCGGCAGCCCGCGGGACACCACTTCGGACACCACTTCGGGCACCACTTCGGGCACCACCTCCCCCACCGCCTCCGTACCCGTCCTCCGCCGCTCCGGGCGGCCCGGCCGTCTCGTGCCCCTCGCGCTCCTCGTCGCTCTCGCCGCCCTCCCCACGGCGGCGTACGCGACGACCACCACCTCCCCGTCCGGCTCCACCGCACCGGTCCTGAGGGCCGCCGCCCAGGAGGCACCCGCCGTGACGCCGGGACGGACGGTCCGCCCGGCCGCCGCGAGCGGGCTGGACGAGCCCGCCAAGAAGGAGATCGCGATGCAGCTGGTCTCCAGCGCGGAGAACTCCAGCCTCGACTGGAAGGACCAGTACCGCTACATCGAGGACATCGGGGACGGGCGCGGCTACACCGCCGGCATCATCGGCTTCTGCTCCGGCACCGGTGACATGCTCGAACTCGTCGAGCACTACGCGGATCTCGCGCCCGGCAACGGGCTCGAACGCTTCCTGCCCGCGCTGCGCGCCGTCAACGGCACGGACTCGCACGAGGGCCTGGGCGCGGCCTACGAGGACGCGTGGCGGGAGGCGGCGAAGGACCCGGTCTTCCAGCGGGCGCAGAACGAGGAACGGGACCGCGTCTACTTCGGCCCGGCCGTCGCCCAGGGCGTGTCGGATCAGGTCGGCACGCTCGGGCAGTTCATCTACTACGACGCGATCGTCATGCACGGCCCCGGCGAGGGCGGTACGAGTTTCGGCGGCATCCGGGCCCGTGCGCTGCGCACGGCGGTGCCGCCCGCGCGGGGCGGCGACGAGACGCGGTGGCTGAACGCCTTCCTCGACGCCAGGGTGTGGGCGATGAAGCAGGAGTCGGCGCACGAGGACACCAGCCGCGTCGACACCGCGCAGCGCGTGTTCCTCGACGCGGGCAACCTCAACCTGGACCCGCCGCTGGACTGGAAGGTGTACGGGGACAGTTACCACATCGGGTGAGGTGAGCACGGGGTCGTGGGCCGGGGGCCGGTGAGCCCGTGGGCCGGCGAGCCCGTGGGCCGGCGAGCCCGTGGGGCGGGGGGGGGGGCCGGGGGGCCCCCCCCCCCCCCACCCCCCCCCCACCACCCCCCGCGCGCCCCCCCCCCCGCCCCGCCGACGGCCCCGGGGGTTTTGTTTTAGATAGGGGTGGGGTGTGGCGCGTGTGGGGGGGGGGGCGGGGGGGCGTGGGGGGGGGGGGCGGGGGGCCCGGGGGTCCGGGGGGGGGGGGGGGGGGGGGGGGGGGGCGGGGGGGGGGGGGGGGGCGGGGGGGCGGGCGCGCGGGGGGGGGGGGGGGGGGCCGGTGGCCCCCCCCCCGGCCCTAACGAGCCACGAACTGCGTGAGGACGGCCTGCACCTCGTAGATGTCGACGCCCTTGGTGAAGGTCTTCTCGATCGGTGTGGAGTGGCCCGAGAGCCAGATCTTGAGTTCGGCGTCGAGGTCGAAGTGCCCGGCGGTCTCCACGGCGAAGTGCGTGATGCTGCGGTAGGGGACCGAGTGGTACTCGACCTTCTTCCCGGTGATGCCCTGCTTGTCGATGAGCAGCAGCCGCCGGTCGGTGAACAGGATCGTGTCGCGGATCAGCAGATAGGCGGCGTACACCTGCTCCCCCTGGCCGAGCAGCCGGGCGTAGTCGTGCTGCGCCCTGGCCGGGTCGACGGTGTGGGCGTTGCCGAACATCGCCATGGTCTGGCCTCCCGTTCGAGGTGGTGCGGACGGTGTCCGTACCGCGGCTCCACCGCCGAGCTTCACACGCCGGCCGGGGCGGAGGCCAGGGTTCCGGGGGCCGGGGCGGGTCGGCGAGCAGGCGGTAAGGTAAGCCTAATGTCGTCCTCGCACACCTCTTCGCCCGCCCCGGCCCCGGCCCCGCCGTCCGCTCCGGCCCCCGGCGCCGCCCCCTCCGCCCCGTCCGTGGACGGGACCGCGTACGCGCGCGCGTCCGCGGCGGCGTACGGGCCCTCGTCCGGCTACGTGCCGCTGGGCTCGGTGGAGGAGCTACAGGAGCGGCTGGGCGGGGAGCCGTGGCCGCTCGTGATCGAGAAGGTGCACGACCGCCTCGTGGCCGAGGACCTCGACCTGCTGTCCCGCAGCCCGTTCTGCGTCCTGTCGACCGCCGGCGCCGGGGGCGACTGCGACGCCTCCCCGCGCGGCGACCTGCCCGGTTTCACGCACGTGATCGACGCGGGCACGATCGCGCTGCCCGACCGGCTGGGCAACCGGCGCGGCGACAGCTTCCGCAACATCGTCGACAACCCGCACGTGGGCCTGCTGTACCTGATACCCGGCGCCATGGACGTCCTGCGGATCAACGGCCGCGCCCGCATCCTGACCGACGCGCCGTTCTTCGACGCCATGACGGTCAAGGGCCGCCGCCCCAAGCTCGCGCTGCTCGTGGAGATCGACGAGATCTTCCGCCACTGCCCCCAGTCGCTGCGCCGCGCGGGGCTGTGGGCCCCGGACTCCTGGGAGGGCGCGGAAGCCGCCCCCGGCAAGGGTGTCGCCCCGGCCGCCTGACCCGCGCGACGGCGGCTTGGCTATAGTCCGCCTGCCGTACGGCATCAGGGGGCGGGCTGTCCGGCCCGCGCCGGTCGACTCAGGGGGAGAGACACGTGCATCCGCTCGTCGTGGTGGACAGGTTCAGGTCGGGTTCCGAGCGTCTGCGGGCCTGGGGGGTGGCGCTGCTCGTCCTCGCCGGTCTGCTGTGGGTCTACGCGGCCTGGCAGATGTTCACGCCCTACACGGGGGAGTTCGGCAAGGTGGACTGCTCCGGACTGGCCTTCCAGGAGCGCGAGGACCTGTACCGCGAGGACCCGCACCGGAGTACGGACTCCGGGGACTGGGGCGTCTACAACGCCCAGTCCTGCGCCGTCGCCAGGGACTGGGCGGGTCCGCTCACCGCCCTGGTCCTGTCGACCCCGTTCGCCACGGTGGGCGGGATACTCGCGACGACGGGCACGGTGAGCGTCCGCGTCAGCGAGCACATCGAGCGGCGCGGGCGGGCCGAGAAGGACTGAACGCTCCCCGGCCCCGACGACGTCAGCGGGTCCTGGGCTCCCCGGCCCCCGTGCCGGCGGCCGTGGCCCGTGCGACCGGCTCCGCGCCGGCCGTCGCGGCCGTACCCGTCCCGGTCGAAGCCGCCGCCTCCGGGGCCGGGGTGCCGCCCGCGATCACGGCGGAGCGGGCGCCCCTCGCGTCCCCGCGGTCCATGAAGCCGCCGAGCAGGGCGAGGCCGAGGCCCGCCACCGCGAGGGCCGCGCCGACGAGCGCGGGGGAGGTCCAGCCCCAGCCGGCCGAGATGACGAGGCCGCCGAGCCAGGCGCCCCCGGCGTTGGCCAGGTTGAAGGCCGAGTGGTTGGAGGCCGCCGCCATCGTCGGGGCCTGTTCGGCCTTGGCCATCAGCAGCATCTGGACCGGCGTCGTGATGAGCGAGCCGACCGCGCCGATGACCAGGACGCACAGCAGCGCCGTCGCCGTGACGTGCACCGCGAAGGAGAACGCGAACAGGGTGACGGCGAGGACGATCAGGCCGCCGTACAGGGTCGGGCGCAGCGCCCGGTCGGTGAGCGGGCCCGCGACCAGCGTGCCCAGCGTCATGCCGATGCCGTACAGCGCGAGGACGAGGGTCGTCGAGGACTCGGCCATGCCGGTGACCTCGGTGAGCATCGGCACGAGGTAGCTGTACACGGCGAAGCAGCCGCCGAAACCGACGACGGCGGTCGCGAGGCCGATACCGACCTGCCGGTTGGCCATCGCGCGCAGCTCGCGGCGGATACCGGCGCCCTCGCCGCGCGGCTGGTGCGGGACGAGCACGGCGAGCGCCGCGAGGGACACCAGGCCGATCACGCCGACCGCGAGGTACGCGTACCGCCAGCCGAGATGCTGGCCGAGCGCGGTCCCCGCGGGGACGCCGACGATGTTGGCGACCGTCAGCCCGAGGAACATCGTGGACACCGCGCGGGCCGCCCGCTCCGGGGCGACGAGCCGGGAGGCGACGACCGCGCCGACCCCGAACAGCGCCCCGTGCGGCAGCCCGGCCAGCACCCGGGCCGCGAACAGCGAGCCGTAGCCGGGGGCGAGCGCCGAGGCCGTGTTGCCGACGACGAACAGCCCGGCGAGCAGGAGCAGCAGCCGCTTGTGCGGGACGCGGGCGCCGAGGCCGGTGAGCAGCGGGGCACCGATGACCACGCCGATCGCGTACGCGGAGACGAGGTGCCCGGCCTCGGGCACGGACACGCCGAGGCCGTCGGCTATCTGCGGAAGCAGCCCCATCGAGACGAACTCCGTCGTGCCGATCCCGAAGGCGACGACGGCGAGGGCGAGCAGAGCCAGGGGCATGGCGGGGAAACCTCCGGTGGGGACGGCAGGACTGTTCCGGGGGTCGTGCGTTCCGCGGCCCCCCGGTCCGGGCCCGCGCAGGGCCCCATCGCCCGGCGCACGCGAAAAGAGGGGCCGGGCAGGCGGCCCCCATCAGCGCAGCGACCCGGCCCCCCTCCCGCATTCCGGCCCGACGGAAATTTCCGGCATGAGGTACGTCACTCCCGGGGCGGTGTTCCCCGGGGCGGTGTTCCCTGGGGCGCGGTCTGCCGCGTGGCGTCCGGGGCCCGTCACGAACGACTCGTCGGAGGAGGCCAGTCCTCGAATCAGGAAACGAGAACGGGACCGAGACCGCGAGGGACTTCCGCATCCGCCCCACCGGCCCCACCGAGTACCAACCCCCCAGCGGCGCACGGCTGTTCCCGCCGCCCACCTCCCGCCCGCATTGCCGTTTCCCGGCGGTGTCCGGGGGGTGGAGGGTGCCGGGCGGGGCGCGGAGACGGGCGCAGGCGTAGCGCCTTCGGTACCCGGGCGCTCACCGGCCCGGCCGCCGGACCGGGGGAACGCCGGGCACGGCAGGGGCAGGAGGAGCACAATCACGTCGCATGACCATCGACTACCGCAAACGCCCTCGCCCGGACGCCGTCCCCGCCCCTCGTGTCGACTACCGCAAGCGTCCGGTTCCCGGCCGCGAGGTTCCGCCGTCCGGGGCGCGCACCGCCGCCATCAGCCTGGAGAAGGTCGCCGGCCGGGCCCCGGGACTGGTCAGCCTGTACAAGAGCGCGGCGGTGTCGCTGGCCAAGCACGAGGCCGGGGGGCAGCGTGCCGCCGTGTATCTGGTGCTCGACCGCTCCGGCAGCATGCGCCCCTTCTACCGTGACGGCACCGTGCAGCACCTCGCCGAGCGGACCCTCGCCCTCGCGGCCCACCTGGACGACGACGGGGTGGTGCCGGTCTTCTTCTTCTCCACGGACATCGACGGGACCGCCGAGATCAGCCTCGACGCCTACCGGGACCGGATAACCCCGCTCCACGAGTCCATGGGGCACATGGGCCGCACCAACTATCACGTGGCGATGCAGGCCGTCATCGACCACTACCTCGCCTGCGGAGCCCAGGACCCGGCGCTTGTGATCTTCCAGACGGACGGGGGCCCCACCTCCAAGGCGGCGGCCGAGCACGTCCTGTGCACGGCCGCGAGACTGCCGATCTTCTGGCAGTTCATCGGCTTCGGCCACGACGAGTTCCGCTTCCTGCGCAGACTCGACGACCTGCCGGTGCCCGCCCGCCGAGTGGTCGACAACGCGGGCTTCTTCGCCGCGGGCCCCGCCCCGAGGACCCTCTCGGACGCTCACCTCTACGATCAGCTGCTCCAGGAGTTCCCCCAGTGGCTGAGCACGGCACGGGCGCGGGGGATCGTCACGGCGTGAGGACGGGGCCCGGTACGCAGGACGCACGGGCGTGGCGGCGTCGCGGCGACGGAGACGCCCCCGCCCCGCCCTGTGGCACGCTGGACGGGTGACGACCCTGGAGGACCTCGTCCGTCTGCGCCGGGCGCGTGACCTCGTGGACCGCGAGTACGCCCGGCCCCTCGACGTACCCGCGCTGGCCCGCCTCGCCCACATGTCGGCGGGCCACTTCTCGCGTGCCTTCCGCGCGGCCTTCGGGGAGTCGCCGTACAGCTACCTCATGACGCGCCGCGTCGAGCGGGCCAAGGCCCTGCTGCGGCAGGGCGGGATGTCGGTGACGGAAGTCTGCTTCGCGGTCGGCTGCACCTCACTGGGCTCGTTCAGCTCGCGGTTCACCGAACTGGTCGGTGAGAGCCCGAGCGCGTACCGCGCCCGGGACCACGAGGAGGGCGCCGCCGTGCCGGCCTGCCTCGCGAAGATCCACACGCGTCCGGTCAGGAACGGAGAGGCGAAACGGGAGCCCCGCCCGTAGCGGGAACCGAGGGGCGGACGCGGGCCGGGCCGGGCACCCGGACGGTTCCTCTCGGCCGCTCAGCGCCTGGAGCGTCCCGTCCCACCCTGGAGGAAGCAGGCCGAGAGCCGGATACCCGACCGGGGGACGCCGCTCCTGACGGCGGCACCGCACAGGGCACCGCACTCCCATGCGGCGAGCCGACTCGCTGACCAGGAAGAGCCCTGTCAGTGCCCACTGCCAGACTTTCCTCCCGGCGCGCGTCTCCGGGACACAGGGAGGACAGGGATGGCGGGACTTCTGAGCACGCTCGTACGGGCGAGGCGTTCCGGCGGTACGCGACCGGGTGCGGTGGTGCCGTCCCGGAGTGGCCGGGGAGGGGACTCCGGGCTGCCGGGGCCGGACGCGGGGCCGTCCGACGGCGAGAGCGGACGGGGAGGCACCGCCTCCACCACCGCGACGCAGCGCGTCCGGCTGATCGTCGAGGGGGCCGACGACCCTGACGAGGTGGAGCGCGCGGTCGAGGCGCTCGGTGCCCAGCCGGGGTGGAAGGTGAGGCCCTCGCGGCGGCGCGACGGGCTGAGGCCGGCCGAGGGACGCGTCGTCCTGGTGGTGGACGCCCTCGCTTACGGCCAGCGGAAGACGGCGGTCGGCGCGGTGCGCACGCAGGCGGCCGGGCTGCTGAGCAGGCCCCCGGTCGGCTTCCGGATTCGCGAGGCCGAACTGGTGCGTCACGAGAAGGAGCGGGACACCGCTCTGGTGCGGGTGGTGCGGCGGACACCGCCGGACTCCGGAACGTTCCACCGCTGGCTGTGGCGCCACCTGGAAGCCCTGGGCGCCGCGGACACGGGCCACGTGCTGACCGTTCCGCTCGCCGCCGGAGAGAGCGGCGAACAGCTGAAGGCCAGGGTGAAGGAGGAATGGGCGGACCTGACGCACAGCGGAGCGGCCTTCGACGACGAACACCGCGACCTCCGTCTGACCGTCGGGCCCAGACCGCGGACGGAGACCGGTGGATCGTCGCCGGCACGCGCCCGTTTCCGGCGTTTCGAGGGGCCGGCGTGGTCGCTCCTCGGCGTACTCGTTCCCCTGGCGTGTGCCTGGACGCTTGCCGTGCCGTCCTCGCCGTGGCGGTTCCTGGCGCTGCTGGCACCTCTGGCGTCCTTCGGGCCGGTCGGCTACTGGATCACGGCGAACGAGTCGCGGCCCCGGCTGGTGCGCCTCGGGTGCGGTGCGTTCCTCGTGGGTGGTCTCACCGGGGTGTCCTACCAGTGGCTCGAGAACAGCCCCGACGGGTTCGGGGCCCAGGTCCGCGGGCTCCTCCTGGCACTACTGATCATGGTGACCGCCGTCGGCTGCTGGCACGCCTTCTCCCGCTCGTGGCTGAGCCGCAACCTGCTGATCCTCCTCCCCCTGCTCATCGCACCGCTTCCCTTCGTACTCCCCTGGGTCGGCTCCTTCCTCCACACCGCCTACCTCGAAGAGGTCATGGGCATCCCCGAGCCCGCCGTGCACATCGCCTTCTACTGGCGCTATTTCGTCGCCCTCGAACCAGTGGCGCTGACCCTCGCCATCACCCTGTTCTACGTATCCCTCTACGGGTGGGCCAAGTACTTCAACCTGCACGTCTCCCAGGGCGCCTACCTGAACGTGATCTTCTCCTTCCTGGTCCTGCTCGCCGTCCTCGCGGTGTCGGTCAGGACCATGAACGAGGCCGAGACCGCCGGAGAGCGCACGTACCGGGCGGCCATGAGAGGCGAGCGCCCACCGGAGTACTTCGGCATCAAGGGGCGGCTCGTGTGCCTCCGGCCAGTCGAACCGGGCAAACGGGTCTCCGTACAGCCGGGCCCGCTCCCGACGAGCCGGCCAGTCCTGACCTTCCCCAGGCAGGGCGACGACCTGTGGGTCTGGGACACCTCCCCCAAGCGCGGTCATCTCTCCACCGACCACGCCGTCCGCATGCGAGCCGAGGACGTCTCCCTCTACCCGGCGACCGGCACCACCTGTCCGTGATCCCCGGCCGGAACGGGCGCCCCGCGACAGACGCCGCCGCACCGATCCCCCGCACCGATCCCCCGCACCGATCCCCCCGCACCGATCTGGAAGCACGCGACCCGGTCTTCGAGGAGATCCGGACGCGGGTCGCGGCTCGGCCCCTTCGCCGTGCCGGTCGGCGTGGAGCGCACGAGGGCCGGCTCTCTCCCGGACTGCTCGCCCACCGCTCCGTCAGCGCAGCCCGGCGAAGAGATCGTTCTCGGGTACGGCGGCGCCGGTGGTGTCCCTGACGCGTACGAAGGTCTCCGTGCCCATCAGCTCACCGAACCTCTCCTTGCCCATCTTGAGGAAGAAGATGTTCTCGCCCTGGCTGGCGTGCGCGGCCAGGGCGTCGTACTTCTGGCCGCTGAAGGCGGTGGTGTCCACCCAGGTGGTGATCTCTTCGTCGGGAAGACCGATCTCGGGCATCGCGGCGGCCTCGGCGGGGTCCGGCTCCGGCAGGTCCGCGCCGAACTCGCGCATGACCTCCCCGAACCGCCGCATCCCCGAGCGGGGCACCGTCGTCCAGTACACCTTCGGCGTCAGCGAGATCGTCTCCAGCGCCGCCATCGTGATGCGGTGGGCCTGGATGTGGTCCGGGTGGCCGTAGAAGCCGTTCTCGTCGTAGGTGACGACCACGTCGGGCCGGTAGCGCCGCATGAGTTCCGCGAGACGGGCGGCGCCCTCCGCCACGGGGGTCTGCCAGAAGGCCCCGGGGGCGTCGTTGCCCGGCCAGCCCATCATCCCGGAGTCGGCGTAGTCCAGCGTCTCCAGATCGCTGATCCCCAGCACGTCACAGCTGGCTTCGAGCTCCCGGCGGCGCATCGCGACGACGGCCGCCGGATCGTGGCCGGGATCACCCGGCTTGACCCCTCCCGGCCCGTCCCCGCAACCGCCGTCGGTACAGGTCACGAGAACCGTACGGATGCCCTCGGCCGCGTACCGCGCGAGGATGCCCCCGGTTCCGGTGGCCTCGTCGTCGGGGTGGGCGTGCACTGCCATGAGCGTCAAAGGCTGGCCGGTCATGAGAAACAGTCCTCCTGCGGAACTACGTCGTGATCCGAGTACGCGGCGGGCACACCGCTGATCCTGGCCCGGAACGGGGTGGGACGGACGACCGGGCGGCCCCCGTGTCCCCTGCCCGCACAGCGCCGGTCCCCCGCTTGATGCAACCGCGCCACCCCGACCGGCTGTTCCCGGCGCGGGGGGCGGGCCTCACGGGCCTCGGTTACGGGGTCCGCACCGGAGATGTCCTCTGTCAGGCTCTGTCAGGGCGATACGACCAGGGATGCGGCCCGGTGGGGTTGGTGAGGCTGGTGCGGGCGGACTTCCTTCGTGGCTGGCTACCGCGACGGCAGGAGCCGCTACGGCGGCTTCACCGTGCGCCGGTGCGGACAACCGAGGGGCCCTACCACGTCGACCTCGGCCCAGCCGGGGTCGGCGGCGTCCTCACGGTGAACGTCGGTGGCAACGAGACCCTCAGCCACGGAACAGCCCGGGGCCGCTCGCGGACGTCTCCGCGCGGGGTCCGAGTACCGCCCGCGCGTCCCTACTCTCTTCGCGAGGTCCGGGCACCGTCCTCGCGACTGTCGAGCGGCGCCGCTGCCTACCCCCCGGCGCACGGACCGTGGCCGCGCCTCGTGGTGCCCGCCTCACCGGGTGCTCGTCGCCCGAGTCCCCGGATCGCGCCACAGCCGGGGAACTTCTCGCCGGAAAACCAGCCGGCGTGCGGCACACCGTGATCGTGCCGGGTGCCGCCCGTCATGGTTCGTCTGTCCGGTGTTCAGTCGGCGGCACCCTCCAGCCGGAGCGCGAACATGTCGGCGTAGATCTCCAGGCGCCCCCGTACCCATTCGGGCGTCTCGCCCACCGCCCGTGCACAGCGTTCCAGCCGGTCCCGCCCTACGCGACCGCTCAGCGCCGGGAGTTGCCCGTCGTGGCCCTCGGAGAGGATCGCCAGGTCCTGCCAGCCGGGGACGACGTCGGGTACGCCGGTGATCGGCGACGGAGTCTCCCACAGCGCGAGGTACGGCGTGACGCGCTGTAGCCAGGTGTGTCGTACCGACTCCCCGAGACGGCCCGCGACGCTGACCAGATCGAGCGGCAGCAACGGGGTGCCGGGCTCGGAGACGCGGTACGCCGGGTCGGCCGCCACGGCGTCGTGGGCGCTGGGCACCTCGTCCGGCAGGGCCGCCTCCGCCTCGGCGGTCAGCTCCGGCACGAGAGCGCCGATGGCCCGGAAAGGGGCGAGAGCCCGGTACGCCGCGCGGGCGCCGATGGTACGGGCGCGAGCGTAGTCCACCAGCCTCTGCGCGGTAAGCGGGCGCCAACGCGGCGTCTCGAACCACTCGCTGCCCGCGTCCTCGTGCGGGCCGGCCTCGACCAGTGCCGCGATCTCGTCCCATGTCGGGACGGACTTCCGCAGCTCCTTGGGCGGGCGCGGGGCCACCAGGCCGGGGCCCAGCCCCAGGTTCTGCGCCTCCCGCTGCGCGACGTCCCACAGGACGGACAGCTTCTGGCGCAGCCGCTGGCTTCCGGTGAACAACACCGCCGAGGTCGCCGGCACGGGATAGTCGGCGCCGTCCCAGCTGGGGTCCTCACCGGAGAACGCGTATCTGCTCGGCGTGGGCAGGTCGTCCCAGGCGCGCAGCAGGTTCGCCGCGTCCGGGAGATCCACCTCGGCCTGCCGCAACTCGTCCAGAAAGTAGGAGAGTTCATCGAAGGGTATGTCGTGCGGGCGGACGAAGGCGAGGTCCCGGAGCGACACGCCGTCCTCCAGCCGGACGCCCTCCTGGTGCAGCCACTGGACGAGGTGGCCCGTGTCGGGTGAGGGAACCGTGTCCCGCCCGGGGGAGCGCTTGGTGTAGCGCCGCCGCTGGACCACTCCGAGGCCGTCCGCCTCACGGGCGAGGACGCGCTCGGCCTCCCACACGGTCAGTTCGCACTCCGCGGCCAGTCCGACGGTGGCCGCCCAGGGCAGTTCGGGCCGGGCGCCCGCGACGGGGACGAGGTACTGGCGCAGGACGGCGGACACCTCCGGCGGGACGGCGGCCCACCGGGCGGCCAGGACCGGATCGGGCACGGGGCGGCCCAGCCACGCGAACTCGGCCGTACGCCGCTGCGCCTCGGCCACGTCCAGGCCGGTCGCGGCCGCCACGAGGGGGACGTCCCAGGGGTGCACGGCGGGCCGCCAGTCGTGCTTGCCCTCCTGGAGGTACAACAGCTTCAGCTCGGCGTCCGTGCACACGTGGTCGCGGTGGTGGTCCGGGACGGCGCCCAGCGGCTCGCCCACGAAGGGCGCGTACCGGGCACACGCCTGGGCCAGCTCACCGAGCGGCTGACGGGAGTGCGCGCTGGCCCGGACGAGACCGGAGAGATCCCCGGGCGGGTGCCGGTAGTAGATCTCGTGGGAGGCCCGGGGCCCGGGTGGCAGAGGGCGGCCCCAGACGGACACCTTGAGGCCGTCCAGCGGATCGGGTTCGCTGCCCAGTAGCCCCCGCATGACATACCAGTCGGTGAGCTCCGGCTTCCAGTCCAGGGCTCCGTCACCGGTCACGGCCGGGCCCGCCAGCCGTGGATGGGCGATGCGCAAGCCCCGGGTCGCCCGGAGTACCTCCGCCACGGTGACGCCCTGCGCGCGGGCCACCAGGACCGCGTTGCGCCAGTCACTCCCGACCTTCTCCGCCACGTCCGACCAGCCCGGCCGTGGAACCGGGTGGCCGGAGAGGGACCGGGGGACCGCTTCCCCGCGGGTGCGGTACTCGGGGCCGAGGGCGGCCAGCCGCCAGGGCCGGACCGCCTCCGAAAGCTTCTCCTCCTCCCGCCTCCCGCGGTTCTTCTTCAGGGAGGCGTCCATCCGGAACCAGCCCACCTCGTCGAGGTTCACCCGCCGGCCGGAGTCGTCCGCGGCGAGTACGCCTTGACCCCGCAGAGCCGCCCAGAGGGCGCGGGCCACGGAGGGCTCCCGGGACTCCACGCTCCACAGCCACTGAAGGCTCAACTCGGAGCTGTCCGCCAGCGCGCGGGCGCCCTCCTGGATGCGCCCGGCCGCCCACTGGGTGTCGTAGTACTCCAGCTTCTTCCGGTTGACGCTCAGTTCACCGGCCTGTGGACCCGACAGATTGAGCACGTACCCGAAGGTCCGCTTGTCCGTCGCGATCCCGTCGCACACGATCGCCCCGGCGCCCGAGACCCACCACAGCGTGCCCGGCACCGCCTCGACGGCGAATCTGGTCGAGAACGCTCCCCTCTGTTCTCCTGATTTGAGACGACCGGGCAGCCAGACCTCCTCCGTGCCGTCGCGGTCGCGCACCTCCAGCCGGAACTCGCTGATCAGCACCAGCGAACGCAGCACCGACACGGCGGAGTCCGCGGGCAGGACCTCCGCCCCGCGCAGACGCAGCCGGACGCGCGTGCCGCCCTCGGGCAGCGAGGCGCCCTCGCGCTCGTCCTCCTCCCGTACCCGGAAGAGACTGCCGCTGACGGGGATCTCGACGCGTAGGGCCCGCGCGGCAGGGCGGCCGTCCGGGCCGACCGGCCGGGTCACGATCGTCATCTCGTCGGCCAGCATGAAGTAGCTGAAGACACCGATGCCGAAACGGCTGTTGGGGTACAGCCGTAGCGAACTGTCGTGGCGGAGCCACGCGGCTTGCTCCCGGCGGAAGGAATGGGACTGGTCGAAGCGGCGGCCGGCCCGGGTGAAGGTGTTCTTCAGCTGGTCGGACGTCATGCCGACGCCGTTGTCCACACACTCGACGTAGGGGCCGTGGCCGTCCTCACCCACTTCGATGCGAATCCGGCCCGCCCAGGCACCCTGCTCGCGGCCCAGACCCCGCAGGTACCGGGAACGCATCTCCCGGTAGCGGCAGGTGTCCATGGCGTTCTGGTACAGCTCCCGGAGCGCGAGCTGGGGCTCGCCCTCGTACAGCTTCTCGCCCATCAGCAGCCGGCGGATCTCCGTCTGCGCCAGCGAGAACCGGGCGAGCGGGACGTCGTAGGCGTTCACGCCGTGCTCGCGGTCCGCCCGGAGCTGCTGGTCGGACAGGCGCGCGGGGAGGCCGCCCATCAGTACGGCCTCGTCCTGCGGAAGGCGACGGGCCGACTCTCGCAACTGCTGACCGAGGTCGTCGGCGTCCTCGACGACCGAGGCGAGCGCCGCGTGGATCGCGGGATGCGGGCAGACCGCGTCCAGACGCAGGTACGACCAGGCGCCCCCGTCCCGGTCGAGATGCCAGAAGGCGTCCCGGAGCACGGAGACCACCTCGCTCGGCACCACGGGGTCGGACACGGTGAGGTGCTCGGCGAGTACTTCCGGCAGGCACCGGGCGTCGAAGGCGAGCAGTCCCGCCAGCCGTAGCAGCGCGGCGAGAGGGCGCACGCGCAGGCGCCACGGCCTTCTGCGGACCACGTGCTGGTCCGGTGGCGGTAGCCGGTCGTCCGGGGGTGCACCGATGGCGACGCCCGCGGCGACCGCGCGCAGCACCGTGGACAGTGCCGCCGCCCGGCCGCCGAGCCGCTCGCCGGCCGCCGGCTGCGGCAGGTCGAGGAGCCGGGCGGCGAAGTGGTCGGCCGGCACCGTCGGTACGGCTTCCTCGTCGGTCGCGAACCGTTCCTCGATCCAGCGGTGGACGAGCCACAGGGTGACGGCGTGGCGGTCGTCCGCGGGGTCGGGCAGCCACTGGTACGCGTGCGCGAGTTTCTCGGTGATCTGGGGGTAGTGCTCGGTGATCTGCTCGTAGTGCCGCCGCTGGTCGTCCGCCCCGGTGCGACGCCGCACGAGCTGGGGAACCAGCTCGGCGGCCTGGCTCAGCCGCTCGGCCCAGGCCGTCTCGTGCAGCAGGACGCCGGCGATCAGCGCCGTGACCTCCAGGGCGGACAGCTCGGCGTCCTTGGGCAGGAGCTGGGGCAGGCGGTCGGTCAGCAAGCGGACCGGGAACTCGTCGTCCGTCCACGGGTCCGGCAGCCGCCGCTGCGCACGGTGGACCTGCCGGGCGGTCTGCGTGGCCAAGGAGGACAGACAGTCCTGGAAGTGGGCGACGGTCTCCGCGTCGCCCTCCGGGACCCGCTCCCAGAGGACAGGTGCGCGGACGGCGTCCTGCCAGGCTTCCAGCAGCCGCCTGCCCTCGGCGACCTCCACGGACTTGGTCCGCTCGGCCAGGTCGGTGCCGTAGTGGATCGTGATCCGCTGCGCACCCGCCTGCGCGCGCATCGACAGCGTCCGGGTGTCATGTTTGGTCTGCTCGTACACCTGCTCGACGGTGGCCGCCTCGGTCAGGGGATCGAAGGCGCGCGCGAGCGCCGAGGTGAAGAAGCTGCCCTTCTCCGCGAAGCCACTGGGCTCACCGGGCCCGCAGCTCGCCATCATGGCGAAGCCGCTGTGCGGCGGCCCCTTGACGACGCTGCTGCCGAAAGCGGGCCCCTCCGCCGCCCAACGGCAGGCGTCGATCAGCCACAGCACGGTGCCGGCCGCGCACGGGGCCAGGTATCGGCTGATGTCGGCTTCCAGGAGCGACTCCCGGATGTGCGGCTGCTCCCACCCGGCGGCGCTGTCACCGGCGGGGGCACGCGCGTCGGACGGCACCAAGTAGTCGGTGGTCCCGATACGGACGCCGTGGCCGGTGAAGTACAGGAGCAGCGTGCTGCCGGGCGGCGCGCTCGACGACAGGGCGGAGACGCGTCCGGCGATCGCGTTCCGGGTGGGGTTCAGCAGTGTCTCCACCGTGTAGCCGCTGCCCTCCAGGGCCTCGCCGAGCACGCGCAGATCGGTGGCGACCGTGTCCGCCAGGGAGGGGAGAAGGTGTTCCGCTTCCGGGTTCTCACCCACGCCGATGAGCAGGGCGATGCGTCTGTCGTCGTCCACTGGCCTTCTTCCCCTCACGGCTCGCCCGATGTTCTCACCCGGCGTCCCGGCCCCGGCGGGGCGGAGCGGTCGGGTGACTGGCGGACGGACCAGGAGGCACGTCCGGGTGTCCCTACGCCTGGGAGGAGCGTTCTCCTGAGCGCGTCCGCTGATGAAGTTCTGTTACTGCCGCCGCTTCTGCCGCTTCTGCCGCCGCTGCCCACTGGTGTCCGAGGGCCCTGATGCGCTGCCCTGCCGTGTGGACGCCGGCCGTGCAGCGGTAGAGCCGCTCAGAGCGCTGAAGTACACCGATCCGGGGAGAAGCCAGGAAGTCGAGGGCTTCCACGACCGTGCCCTCGTCGACGCGGTGTCCACGGGTGCGAAGCTCGCGTCGGATCGACGTGAGATCGAGCCAGCCCCCCTCCTCCAGGGGGTCCTCCGCCTCGGCGTTCAAGATGTCGACCAGGGCGTACTCGAGTCGGCTGCGCGTGTCCTGGGCCTCCCAGTGCCCGCGCACGGCCTCGCCGCGCTGAGCCGCCTTCAGGGCCGGGTCGACCAGCGGCGCCAGTTGCGCCGGGGTGAGCGGGGTCTGTTCCTGGCGACGGACGACTTCGGCCAGTAGCCCGGTGTCGATCACGGCGATGGCGGGATCCTCGTCGGCCTCCGTGAGCATGCGACGTCCGAAGCCCGGTCCGATGAGGAGGTGACCATGTGCCCCGACCCGCGCTCGGTGCTCCGCCAACCCGTACAAGGGCTGTTCCCTGACCGGACCGGTGGCCGAGGTCTTCGCCTCGACGGCCAGTACCCGCGCGTCCCGGCCGACACCGAATCGCACGTGGCCGTCCACTGCTCCGCGGCCGCCCACGTGCCGGCCCGGCATGCCCAGGTAGCCCAGCGCGACGACGGCGGCCTTCTCCAGGCGCTTGGGGTTCGCGCTGTCCCGTGCGGCGTCCTCCAGCTCCGCCGCGATGCGCGAACCCGGCGAGAGGGGTGGGTGAGTGGTGCCGGAAGGGCCGTCGTGGTGAAGGCTTCCGCCGGCCCCGTCGGACCGAGCGCGTCCCGCGGCGTCGCTGGGCCGGAAGCAGGGCAGCGAGTCCCTGAACGCTCGCCCGAGAGCCGTCGTACGGTAAGTGGTCTGCGAGAGCCGGGTGACGAGCCCACAGGCATCCAGCAGGTTCAGACGGGTGTTGACCGCGCTGCGGGACAGTGGTCTGCCGCGCTCGGGGAGGTACAGCGCACTGCGTTCCGTCAGCGTGCCGGTCGTGGGCCGCGCCGTGTGGTCGAGTTCTCCCAGCACCTCACCGAAGAACGCGATCGCGCAATGGACGGTGCGTGCGAGGTCCAGCGGTTCGCCCGACTCGACCCAGGAGAGGGCGGCCGGGGTGGCGGTCCAGCTCTCTGATGACGTCCGCTGGATCAGCCCGAGCGCTTTCAGGGTGTCCTTGGCCGTCCGTGCCGTGGCCTCGCTTCGGGCCCTGGGGAAGGTCCTCCGCACGAAGCGCGCGAAGTCCGCGTCACTGACCGACGGGATGGCCGCCTCGGTGAGCACCTGCAGCGCGTCCAGCGTCCCCCCGTCGGCAGCGGTGCCCGGAACGTAGAGATTCGCGCCGTCCGCCCTCCCCCTGAGGCCGGCCTCGTCGAGCTGTCCGACAAGCCGGGCGATCTCCCCGGTCGCGGGGGCGAACCGCACGACGGCCCCGGGCTCGTCGGGATCGGGCCCTCCCAGCTCGATGGTCGCCAGGACGCGTCGGCCTGCTTCCGTCAGGTGGACCCGGCGGTCGAAGAGGCCGACCATTCCCGTCACAGCGAGCCACCCCGTGCGGTCGCGCACGGGCGCCGCGGTGTCCCACCGCAGGCCGAATTCCTCGCGGGCCAGCTCCAGCAGTTGCTCATGTGTACGAGGCCCGGAGGACAAGGCGTCCATCGCTTCGCCCACGAACCTGACGTTGCGGTGGAGCGCTTCTACGAGCGCGGCGGGATCACCACTCCGACGCCAGGAGACGGCAGCCGCACTGGGCACGAGCGTCGCCCCCTCCTGAGAGAGCAGCCCGGCGCGGACGAGCCGCTGAAGCTGGTGCCGATGCAGTCCCCCGGCCCGAGGCGGCGCCACCTGACCGCTTGAGCCCGGCTCCCCGCGGGCGGACAACTCCTCAACCAGCGTGTGAAGTGTGCTGAGCCAGGTCGACCTCGCGCCTGGCAGCACCGGCATACCCGTTGATCGTTCCGCCCAGGCCCGGGGGCGTAAGAGGTTTCCCATGGCCATGCACGCTACGTCCATCGTGGCGGTGATGGAGCGGTCTTTGGAAAAATCCCTGACGGAGATGGCAGGAGTCATCACGCCCATCGGACCGACCCCGGCCTGCGCGGACTGGACCCCGCCGCTCATCGGACGATCGGCGGACCGCGGGGCCGTGGCCGGGCTCGGGCGGCTGAGTGGGAGAGCACCCTTCCTGCCTCCGCCCTCGCCCGGCTTCCTCGTGCCGCCCGACGTGCAGGCTGACGCGTGACGCCTGACGCACTGACGCACTGAGGGCTTGAGGGAACACGAGTGGCACGGCGACCCAGAAAGGTCTGCACACACAGAAGCCCCAGGCGACAAGCCCGGGGCCTTCCATCTGAGCGGGTGACGAGAACCGAACTCGCGCTCCGCGCTTGGGAATCACCCGGCACTTGAGCGATCAGATGGCCTCTGAACTGCGGAAAAGATGTCCGAGGGGGTGGTTCCGGCCGCCCTCGTCGGGTCCGCTACTGGCCGCTGTTCACCGCCCCTGCTGGCACGTTGTGGCACGGCCGCCCGACCGCCGGCGTCCACGATCGGCATCCCGCGGCGTGTCCTCGTCGGTCACCGGCTCAGTCGCCGATCCGTGTGAGGGCCCTCGGGCCGAGATGACCGGCGATGAGGCTCAGCGCGGCCTTGACCTCGTTCAGTCGTTCCGGGTCGTCCAGTGCGCGCGTCAGGACGTCGTCGATGTCCGCAGAGCGTACTTCGGCGACGCGGGGAGAGACGTCCGGGGCGGGGCTGATGAGGGTGCGGCGGCGGTCGGACGGGTCGGCGCGGGTCTCGACCGCCCCTGCCTCGCGCAGGCGTGCGACGCACGCCGAGACCTTGCTCTGGGGGAAGCCGGTCCGCGCGGCGACGTCCTTGACGGGTGTGGCCGGGTGTGCCTTGATGTCGGTCGCGACGATGATCACCGACTGCGCGCTCGTCCCGTGGGCGCCGATGCCCTCGGTGGGGATGGCGGCCTCGCCGAGCTTCATGAGTGTGCGGCCCAGCAGGGCCAGATCCATGCCGTTCACACAGACAAGGTACATCAGGGCCGATGCATCAAAATTGATGTATCAGTTCTGATGGGATAGCGTGGGCTCAACACCTGCCGAACGAAGGACTTCTCATGCTGACCGGCTCGCTGCACGTCGACGGCGCGACCGTCCACTTCGAGCAGCGCGGCGAAGGCCCGCTCCTGTTCATCTCGCAGAGCGGCGAGGGCGACGCCCGCCGCACCACCGATCTCGTCGACGCCCTGGCCGACGACTTCACGGTCCTGACCTACGACCGCCGCGGCCTGTCCCGCAGCGTGCTCAACGACCCCGAGCGGCCCGTCACCATGGCCGACCACGCCGACGACGCCCACCGGCTCCTCGCGCACGTCGCCGACGGCCCGGCACTCATGCTCGGATGCAGCTTCGGCGCCGTCATCGGCCTGCACCTGGCAGCCCATCACGGCGAGCAGCTCGACACCCTGATCGCTCACGAACCCGTCGCCCCCTGGCTGCTCGACTCGGAAGCCGACGCCCACCGTCGCGAACTGGCCGATCTGCAGGCCCTGTTCACCACGGGCGGCCTGGCCGCCGCCCTGCCGGCCATCGCGGCGTCCCTCGGCATCGACCCGGCCAACGCCGACACCGAACCCGATCTGACCCCGCAGCCGATGGACGAACAGCGCCGAGTCAACTTCGCCCACTTCATCACCACCGAGTTCACGGCCCTGCGCGCCGACCCCGGCTGCCGCGACCACCTCGCCACCACCACGACCCGCGTTCTGCCGGCCACCGGGCGCACCACACCGACGACGGTCTTCGACTACCAGGCCGCCCACCGCCTGGGCGACGTGCTCGGCCGGCCGGTCCTCACTTTTCCCGGCGGGCACAACGGCAACACCACCCACCCCCGTGCCTGGGCGACCCAGCTCCGTACCACTCTGCACACGCGCTGACCGGCGGTTCTCCCCGCCACGCTCGGGGCCGTATGTGGAACGCGCCCGACGGATTCAGGCCGGCACCCTCTCCGCGGGCAGGCCCTGGTTCTGCTTCGCCAAGTGCCGGTGGAGGTCACGGACGCCGGGTTCGAGCGCGAGCCGGGCAACGAGGTGTTCGAGCTCGGCGCCGGGCGCGCCGTCGAAAGTGGCCGTGTCGTCCGGACGGCGGCGGACGCGTACCCCGGTGAGCCCGGGGTCGGTGCTGCTCAGGAGCTGGATGAGGAGGGCCCGGATGTGGGGTTCCTCGTGCCGGTCGCGGCCTACGCGGACGACGGCGTGGTTACGGTGTCGGTGTCGCTCTGCGTGGCTCGGCCGATCAGGCGGCCGGCCGGGCGCAGGACGAGGTGGATCGTGAGGGCGCCGAGTGCGCCCAGGACCGCCAGGAGAAGCCGTCCGGAGGCCGCGAGGATGCCGACGTCGGCCGTGCACCCCAGCGTGATCGGGGATCCCAAGTCCCGAGCGGACAAGCGGGAGATCACGCTGCCCGGCTTCGTCCTCCTCGACGTCCGCCGGCATCTGGAGTGGTCCGCGCCGGCCAGTCCTCGGAGAAGGCTTCACGGTGCGGATGGCACGGATGGGGCGCGGGTGGCGGCGGCGCACCAGAACCTGCTGAGGTTCGTGCTCCGGGTGGCCTGGAGGTCAGAGAGGGATGATGCGGACCTGGCTGCCGCATAGCTTGGTCATGTCGTCGCTGTCGGAGGTCAGCAGGGCGACGGGTTTCGGCTGGCGGAGCGCGACCTCGGCGACTGTGGCGTCGATGGCGTACTTGTGCCCGTGCAGTCCGGCGCCTTTCAGAAGCTCAGCCGCCGCTTTCGCCGCCTGCTCGGTGACCGGCTCCACCTTGACGCGGGACAAGGTCCAGCTCAGGCGAGGCATGTTGGTACGGGAGTGGGTTACTTCCACGATGGTGTTCGCCCCGATCACCAGATCGGCTCCCATGTCGTGGAAGACCTGAAGCATGGCGAGGAGCTTGCGGTCCTGCGCGATCCAGGCGGAGAGCCCTTCCGAGTCCAGGACAACGGTTTCGATGCGCTCACTCACGCGGCGTCCGCGTCATGGGAGGAGCCGGCGGCACCGAAGATCTTCGAACGGGCGTCGGCGAGTTCCTCGTCGCTGAAGTGTCCGTGCTCTTCCTCGTGGCGGCGGAGGTCATCGCCCAGCAGCTGGTGCCGGATCTGCCGGGCCACAGCGTCCGCCACGTAGCCGGAGACGTTGTCCGTCAGCTTGCGGAGCTCCGCCACCTGATCGCTGGGGAGCGTGACGGTGATGCGAGTCGTAGAGGACATACGGCAAGCATACTGGAGTATGCGCGGAAGGGATCGCGGTCTACCCTTACCCTCCGCGGCCGAGGCCGCAGGACTCATTCGGCTTTTCGGTCGGCTCCCCCTGCGCCGCCTGGCGCCCGGCCTGACGTATCCGACGGAAGTGGTGGCACACGAATAGCGCGCCGCCTGGGAGAGGTCCACGCAACGACAAAGCCCCAGGCTGCTGACCTGGGGCTTTCCGGGAGCGGGTGACGAGAATCGAACTCGCGCTCTGAGCTTGGGGATCACCCGTACTTCGGGCTGTCCCAGGCTCCTGAGCTGCGGTGATAGCAGATCGTGTGGAACGCGTGGCTGCACGACGACACTGCGGTTGACCGCTGTTGACCGCTCCTACCGGCACGTTGTGGCACGGCTGCATTCCTGAGCGGGCTTCTACATGTGGTTGCTCGTGGGAGCGTGGGGCATTGGTGAGGAGTATTGCTCATAGCGTGCCATGGCTGACGGCCGAGTTGAGCAGGTCGGCCATCCTCTCCTGGGCGCCACTGCGCGTCTGGTTGAGGTGCCCAGGAGCATCGAAGCTCTTTGGGGGCCAGGTCGCTTGGCGGGGTCAACTTGCCAATTGAGCTTCTATGACTTCGGTCGCGGTCCCTCCCCACGGAGCGCCCTGTGACCTGTACTCCCGTGTGTCTACCGGCTCTGTTGTCGCCTCGGAGGCTGGCGAGGTTGCTGGGACGGGAGGCGGCGGCACCTAGTACCTCGGCCCGAGCCCATCAAGGTGTGCAGCGAAGCGATGACGCCCACCCCCACCGTGAGTGCCGCCCCGACGGCTGGGTGTTGCAGAGTGATGTAGGCGATGCCAGCCCCTGCGAGCAGCAGTACGACGGTGCGGATGTCGACTTGACGAAGCATGTGGAGGCACTCCGTGGATGGGGGCCGCACGCGGTTGCGTGTGGCGAAGACGGCTGGGGCGTCGAATGAGTCGACCCCGCAGATTATTTGCAGGGCGCGTGAATAATTGGCTAGCTACTAAAAATACAAACGGATTGCGTGATGTGAGGCTCGGGGGCATCTTTGAGGGTGACCATCCCCGTCGGGGGCTGCCTATTCAGGATTCTATCTCACCTTCAAGGTGGTGAGGCACAGGGGGAAAACAGCAAAGTGCAGGTTTGGCGCGTCTGTAAATATTGTGCGGCCAAGGGGGGTGTATGTTAAAAATATAATCCCCATACTTATGGGGAGCATTTGCGATTCTATGTAAAACCGCAAACTGCAGGGGCTCATCCGAACTATTTCGGGAAGCCATTGCCGCCCCGACTTTCTGTGAGAGGCCGGGGGGGGGGGGGGGGGCACGCCCCTCGCTGTCCATCCGTCTGTGTATCCCGCTAGGGCGGGAAGCATGGGGAAATCTTACGGCTACCCATGCCGTCCAGTGTGCGAGATGGCGGGGGTGCCTGAACGGGGGGCGTGAATCGGAAAGCTCGAATCTAGCAGACAATATGTGAGACTGTTCATTTCTGATAAAAATTGAAAAATTATGATCGTTTTGGGATATCGTGCAGACCCTCCGTCCGATTTCCTGTTCAATGATCGCCGTGCCCGATCACCTCAACTCGACTGCGTCGCCGCTCGGCGGTCGGCTGACCGGTGCCGTCCGTACCGTGTGGGCCAAGCACGACCGGGATACGGCGAAGTGGCTGCCGTTGTGGCGGCACATGGCGGACAGCGCTGCGGTCGCGGGGCTGCTGTGGGATCACTGGTTGCCGCGGAACATCAAGGACTTGATCGCGGAGCCGTTGCCCGGCGGGGCGGCTGACGCGCGGTCCTTGTGCGTGTGGTTGGCGGGAACGCACGACATCGGCAAGGCCACGCCCGCCTTCGCGTGCCAAGTCGACGAACTGGCCGGCGTGATGACCGCAGCCGGGCTTGACATGCGGACCAGCAAGCAGCTCGGTGAAGACCGCCGGATGGCCCCGCACGGGCTCGCGGGGCAGGTCTTGCTTCAGGAGTGGCTGGAGGAGCGGCGCGGCTGGACGCGCAGGGCGTCCGCACAGTTCGCCGTCATGGCGGGGGGGCATCATGGCGTCCCCCCGGACCACATGCAGCTCCACAACCTCGACGCGCATCCGGAACTCCTGCGTACCCAGGGTCCCGCCGAGCCACAGTGGAGGGCCGTGCAGGACGAGTTGCTCGACGCGTGTGCCCTCGCCTTCGGGGTGGAGGAGCGCCTCGACGCATGGCGGACGGTGAAGTTGCCGCAGACCGTTCAGGTGCTGCTCACCGCGACCGTCATCGTTTCCGACTGGATCGCGAGCAATCCGGATCTTTTCCCCTACTTCCCCGAGGATCATCCCCGCCCGGAGGCGGAGCGAGTGGCCGCCGCCTGGCGGGGCCTTCTGCTCCCGGCCCCCTGGGAACCCGCGGAACCGGCGGCTCCCGCCGCTGAGTTCTACGCCTCCCGCTTCGCGCTGCCGCCCGGTGCCGTCGTCCGGCCCGTACAGGAACAGGCCCTCGCCATGGCCCGGGACATGGAGCGGCCGGGGATGCTCATCATCGAGGCGCCGATGGGGGAGGGGAAGACCGAGGCCGCGCTCGCGGTCGCGGAGGTGTTCGCCGCGCGCTCGGGCGCGGGCGGCTGCTACGTGGCCCTGCCGACCATGGCGACGAGCAACGCGATGTTCCCCAGGCTGCTGCGGTGGCTCGACCGCCTCCCCCGCGCGGACGCGAGCGGCGGGCGTGATCACGAGCAGCGCTCCGTGCTGCTGGCCCACGCGAAGTCGGCGTTGCAGGAGGACTACGCCACGCTGATGCGCGAGAGCCACCGCACCATCGCCGCCGTCGATGCGTACGGCGACGGCAGCAGGCCCAGCAAGGGCCGCCGCCCGGCCACGGACGGCGCGCGAAGGAAAGCCCCCACGGAGCTCGTTGCGCACCAGTGGCTGCGCGGTCGGAAGAAGGGCTTGCTCGCCTCATTCGCGGTCGGCACGATCGATCAACTGCTGATGGCGGGCCTCAAGAGCAGGCACTTGGCACTGCGGCACCTCGCGATGGCCGGCAAGGTCGTCGTCATCGACGAAGTCCACGCCTATGACACGTACATGAACGCGTATCTAGATCGTGTGCTGGCGTGGCTGGGCGAGTACCGGGTCCCTGTTGTCGTGCTGTCGGCGACGCTCCCCGCGCGGCGACGCGCCGAACTGGCGGCCGCGTACACCGGGGAGGACGCGAAGACCCTCGCCGAAGCGACCGGCTATCCCCTCCTCACGGCGGTCGTCCCGGGCCGGGAAGCCCTGCAGTACGTCGCTGCCGCGTCCGGGCGCGGCAGCGACGTACTGCTGGAGAAGCTGGATGACGACGACGAAGCGCTCGCCGACAGGCTCGACACAGAACTGGCCGACGGTGGCTGCGCGTTGGTAGTACGGAACACCGTGGACCGGGTGATGGACACGGCCTCGGTCCTGCGTGAGCGGTTCGGGGCCGACCACGTAACCGTGGCCCACGCCCGCTTCGTGGACCTCGACCGCGCGCGCAAGGACGCCGATCTGCTCGCCCGCTTCGGCCCGCCCGACCCCGATGGCGGCTCCCCGCAACGCCCTCGGGACGCGCACATCGTGGTCGCCAGCCAAGTGGCCGAGCAGTCGCTCGATGTCGACTTCGACTTGCTCGTGAGCGATCTGTGTCCCGTGGACCTGCTGCTCCAGCGCATGGGCAGGCTGCACCGGCATCCGCGCGGTCAGGACCAGGAGAGGCGTCCCCCGCGACTGCGGCAAGCACGCTGCCTCGTCACCGGCGTCGACTGGGAGACGGGCCCCGCCCCCGAGCCTGCTCCCGGCTCTGCCGCGATCTACGGCTCGTACGCGCTGCTGCGCAGCCTCGCCGTACTCGCCCCGCACCTCGGGACAGCCGGAGCGGCGGGACGTCCTCTGCGCCTGCCCGAGGACATCAGTCCGCTCGTGCAGTGGGCGTACGGCGAGGAGGACCCGTGCCCGTCCGAGTGGGAGCCGGTGCTCGCACCCGCCCGGGACAAGTACCGCACAGCGCGCGAGCGCCAGAGCCAAAAAGCTGAGGTCTTTCGCCTCGACGAGGTGCGCAAGGCCGGACGTCCTCTCATCGGCTGGATCGACGCCGGTGTCGGAGACGCGGACGACACCCCCGTCGGCCGCGCACAGGTCCGGGACACCCAGGAAGGCCTGGAGGTCCTAGTGGTCGGGCGCCGCGCCGACGGCAGTTTGTGCACCCTGCCTTGGCTGGACGAGGGCAGGGGAGGTCTCGAACTGCCCGTCGACGCCGTGCCCTCGACGCTGGCCGCTCGCGCGGTCGCGGCGAGTGGCCTGCGACTGCCGTACCACTTCACGTCCTCCCCCCGGACGCTGGACCGGACGCTCGCCGAGTTGGAAGAGCTGTACGTCCCCGCCTGGCAGGAGAAGGAGAGCCACTGGATCGCCGGGGAACTGATCCTCGCGCTGGACGAGGAGGGTCGCGCGGCCCTCGCCGGCCATCAGCTCGTGTACCACCCCGAGGAAGGATTGCTCGTGACGAGCGCCGACGCGTGCGCGGACGGGAAGCCGGCCCGCGCGGCGGACGACGGGAAGGCGGCCTGCGCGGAGGGAGATCCGGGCCTTGCCACGGACGGCAAGCAGGCCCGTACGAGAGAGGCAGAGCTGCCTGCGGATCAGCGGACGCGCCAGCCTCCACGCGGCGGGCCGGAGCCCGCCCTACCCTCCTCCGCCCCGCCCCCAGCCCGCCCCTCCTTCGACCTCACCAGCCGGCCTTGGCTGCCCGTCCTCCTGAAGGACGGCTCCGAGCGTGAACTGTCCCTGCCGGAGGTGTTCGACCAGGCGCGGGACATCCGCCGGCTCGTCGGCGACCTGCCGACGCAGGACTTCGCGCTGACGCGGATGCTGCTCGCGTTCCTGTACGACGCCCTCTCCGAGTCGGGCGGGGACATGGCACCCGCCGACATGGACGCGTGGGAGGAGCTGTGGCTTTCGCAGTCCGCCTACGCCGCCCCCGTGGCCGCCTATCTGCACCGGTACCGCGAGCGCTTGGACCTGCTCCACCCCGAGTACCCGTTCTTCCAGACCCCGGGGCTCCGCACGGCGAAGGACGAGGTCTTCTCGCTCAACCGCCTCGTCGCCGACGTGCCGAACGGGGACCCCTTCTTCAGCATGCGCAGGCCCGGCGTCGACCGGCTCGGCTTCGCTGAGGCGGCCCGGTGGCTCGTCCACGCGCAGGCGTACGACACCTCCGGCATCAAAACCGGCGCGGTGGGCGACCCCCGGGTAAAGGCGGGCAAGGGGTATCCCCAGGGCCCGGCATGGGCGGGAAATCTGGGCGGTGTCCTGCTCGAAGGCGACAACCTCCACGAGACGCTGCTGCTCAACCTGATCGCGGCCGACACCTCGGGGGTGCACGCGGCCGAAGCCGACCGCCCCGCCTGGCGAGCGGATCCGAGCGGCCCCGCCCCGGCCCCGGACCTCGGCCAGCGCCCGTACGGCTTGCGCGACCTCTACACCTGGCAGTCCCGCCGCATCCGGCTGCACCACGACGCGGACGGCGTGCACGGCGTGGTCCTCGCGTACGGCGACAGCCTCGAACCGCACAACCGGCACGGGCACGAGCCGATGACGAGCTGGCGGCGCAGCCCGGCCCAGGAGAAGAAGCGCCAGGAGAGCCTCGTCTACCTGCCGAGGGAGCACGATCCATCGCGCATGGCGTGGCGCGGCATGGACGGGCTGCTCGCCGGCCGCGAGACCGGCAGCGCGCAAGGGCCGGACGGCGCGGACCGGCTGGCTCCGAAGGTGGTCCAGTGGGCCGCGCAACTCACCACCGAAGGGCTGCTCCCACGGGGCTACCTGATCCGGACTCGTGTCATCGGTGCGCGCTACGGGACACAGCAATCGGTGATCGACGAGGTCGTGGACGACGGAGTGCTGATGCCCGCCGTCCTGCTGCACGAGACGGACCGGCGCTACGGGGACAAGGCCGTGGACGCCCTGCACGACGCCGAGAAGGCGGTCGGCGCCCTCGCCCAGCTCGCCGCCGACCTCGCCCTCGCTGCCGGCACCGACCCGGAGCCGGGCAGGAACACCGCCCGTGACCTGGGGTTCGGGACCCTCGACACGCACTACCGCCGCTGGCTGCGCGAGCTGGGCGGCACCTCCGACCCGGAGGAACACCGCGACCGCTGGAAACAGGAGGTCCGCCGACTCGTCACGGAGCTGGGCGAGCGCCTGCTCGACGGGGCCGGGCCGGCGGCCTGGGAAGGGCGCCTCGTGGAGACCGGCAAGGGCACGCGCTGGCTCAACGACGCCGCCGCCGAGCTGCGCTTCCGTACCCGCCTCCGCGAGTTCCTGACCACCGTCCCCGACACACCCACCTCCCCCCAGCCCGCTCCCGTGGAGTCGCCCGCATGACCTCTTCGCCCCCCGCTACGTCCGCCGGCGCGCGCCCGGCTCCCCGTCTCAGTCCGGTGGGCAGCGCCGTGCACCAGCACATCAGGGCGCTGCAAAGCCGATACCTCCAGGACGAGAGCGACGCCGTGGCCGCCCTGGCCCGGCTCCGCCGGGGCGTGGGCCGGGCCCCCGGTGATGTGCCCGACCTGTGGGGCCTCACCGGCACCGAACCGCTCTACGAGCGCTACGCGCAGGGCGAGTTCAGCGAGGAGGAGTTCCTGCGTGCCGAGGAGGCGGCGCACACGGCCGTCACGCTGTGGTCGCTGCACCAGCAGTCCCACCACGTCTCGCGGATGCACCGCAGGCCCGGCCCCGAACTCGGTACGGCGGTACGGCGGCTCGCCCCCGCAGCGGCGATCGACGAGCCGACGCGCAGGCGTTTCGTCCGCGCGGGGACGTCCGCCACTCCGGTGGTGCTGGCCACGCGGCTGCGCGAACTCGTGCTGCTCCTGCGCCGGGAGGAAATCCCGCTCGACTACGGGCTGCTCGCCGACCAGCTCCACCAGTGGACGCTCCCGGGCGGCGCGCAGGGCGTGCGCCGCTCGTGGGGACGTTCCTACCTCGTACTCGCCAAGCCCGCGACGCCCGCGGCCAACGCCGGCGCGGACCACCAGCCGCTCGACCCGACCACGACGGAGGACGACACCCCGTGACCCGCACCATCATCGACGTACACGTGCTGCAAACGGTGCCGCCGAGTAACCTCAACCGCGACGACACCGGCGCTCCGAAAAGCGCTTTCTACGGTGGTGTGCGCCGCGCCCGGGTCAGCAGCCAGGCGTGGAAACGGGCGACGAGGCAAGCGTTCAACGCACTCCTCGACCCGCGGGAACTCGGCGTGCGCACCCGTCAGGTGCCGGGCCTGCTTGCCTCCCGCATCACGGCGCTGGACTCTTCGCTCAGTGAGGAGTCGGCAATGAGCCTGGCCGTGGAGACGCTGTCCGCCGCGACCGGCTCGAAGTTCCCGATCCCGCTCCGCAAGGCCGAGAAGGCGAAGAAGAACGATCTGCCGGAGCCGCAGCCGGAATCCACGTACCTGATGTTCCTCAGCCGACGGCAACTCGACGGGCTCGCGGAGCACGCGGTCAAGGGCGCCGCCGACATCAAGGCGTTCTTCAAGGTCAAGGCGAACAAGGAGATGGCGAAGAAGATCGCTGACACCCGGCACTCGGTGGACATCGCCCTGTTCGGC
Organism: Streptomyces sp. NPDC007088; assembly: GCF_042869355.1. NCBI lineage: Bacteria > Bacillati > Actinomycetota > Actinomycetes > Kitasatosporales > Streptomycetaceae > Streptomyces > Streptomyces sp. NPDC007088. The sequence continues at coordinate 10,081 of NZ_JBIAFO010000015.1, read as the reverse complement.
CGCATGGTCGCCGACTCCACGGACCTCAACGTCGACGCGGCGGCGCAGGTCGCCCACGCCCTCAGCGTGCACGCGGTGGAGAACGAATCGGACTACTTCACGGCGGTGGATGACGAGAACAAGGATGCGGAGGACTCCGGCGCGGGAATGATCGGCACCGTCGAGTTCAACTCGGCGACGCTCTACCGCTACGCCGCTGTCGACGTGGACCGGCTGCGGGAGAACCTCGGTACGGGCGTACGTCCCGACGAGGGCAAGGACCAGCCGGTCCACCGCGCCGTGGATGCCTTCCTGCGTGCCTTCGTCCAGTCCATGCCCACGGGCAAGTCCAACACCTTCGCCAACCAGACGCTCCCTGACGCGGTGATCGTCACCCTCCGCTCGGCCCGCCCCATCAGCTTCGTCGGCGCGTTCGAGGAGCCGGTCATCGCTCCCCTCGGCACCGGCGGACACCTGCGCGGCGCGTGCGCCCAACTGGGCGGCTACGTATCGGGCATCGAGAAGGCGTACGGGGTGAGCGGGGACCCGAGCTGGGTACTCAGGGCAGGCGCCGCCACCGAACCGCTCGCCGCGCTCGGGACCGCCGTGGGCCTGGAGGAACTGGTCCGCGAGGTGGGGGAGGCCGTCGCGGCGCGCCTGCCCGGCAGTACGCCCGAGGCCGACGTGCCGGAAGCCCGTACGCCCGAAGCCCGGACGGCTCCGGCGTGAACCGGCGTACGAGCGTCCTGACCCTGTGCCTCGCGGGCCCCCTCCAAGCGTGGGGAACCTCATCACGGTTCGTACGGCGTTCGACGGAGCGGGCCCCCACCAAGAGCGGTGTCATCGGACTCCTCGCCGCCGCCCAGGGCCGCGAGCGCGACGCAGACCTCTCCGATCTCGCCGCCCTCCGCTTTGCCGTCCGGCTCGACCAGCCGGGCACCCGCGTACGCGACTTCCAGACCGCGCGCCACATCGACACGGACGCGAGCATGCCGGTGTCGGAACGCTTCTACCTGTCCGACGCGGTCTTCGTCGCCGCCGTGCAAGGAGCCGCCGACCTCGTGGACGAATTGCTGGCGGCCGTCCGCGCGCCGGTGTTCCTGCCGTTCCTGGGCCGTCGCTCCTGCCCGCCGTCCCGGCCGGTCGATCTGCGCGTCCACCGTGGGGACCTCGCGGCGGCGCTGCGGTCCGAGCCCTGGCAGGCATCCCTCCGCTGGCAGCGGCGCTATCCGAGGGACCGCCGCGTCGAACTGGAGATGATCGGCGACCTCGCAGCGGACGGCGATCCCGGTGAGAGGCAGCGCGACCAGCCGCTCAGTTTCGATCCGCGCCACCGCAGGTACGGGCTGCGCGAGGTCCGTACGGCCGTGGTTTCCCTCCCCCACCCCCTGGGCTCCACGCGCCGCTCCTTCGTCCCGCCCTCCCATGACCCGATGAGCCTCCTGGAAGGATGACCGTGTACCTGACCCGCTTCCGCCTCAACCCCGCGCGCGTCGGCGCGCGGCGGCTCCTCGGATCGCCGCAAAGCCTGCACGCGGCGGTCCTGGCGTCCTTCGCGGAGCCGCCGCGGCAGCGGCCGGACGGTTCGCGGGTGCTGTGGCGGGTGGACCAGCAGGCGCGCAGCGAGGTGGTGCTCTACGTCGTCAGCCCGGACGAGCCCGACCTCACCCACCTCGTCGAGCAGGCGGGGTGGCCGACGACGGGGGGCTGGCAGACAAGGCCGTACGCCACGTTCCTCGACCGGATCACCGCCGACGACGTCTGGTCCTTCCGGCTCACCGCCAACCCCGTGCACAGCATCCGGCGCGTCCCCGCCGAGCCGACCAAGCGCACCGCACACGTGACCGCGCGCCATCAGGTGGAGTGGCTGCTCAACCGGCAGCAGGACGCGGGCTTCGCGGTCCTGGAGAAGCCGGAGCCGCGCGAGGACCTGCCCCCGACCGACGCCTACGAGGTCATCGCGCACAGCCGCAAGGACCTGATGTTCCAGAAACGCGGCGAGAAGGACACCCGCGCGCATCAGGTGAAACTGACCCGGGTCACCTTCGACGGCCGCCTTCGTGTACTCGACCCCGCGGTCTTCCGCCGCACCCTCACCTCGGGCTTGGGCAAGGCCAAGGCGTACGGCTGCGGGCTCATGACCCTGGCGCGAACGGAGTAGTTAATGGCCACTGTCAGCAAGCGTCCCGCCTCCGGTCCGCGACAGCTCACCCGCGTCGGTGAGCGGCTGTCCTTCGTCTACCTGGAACGCTGCACCGTCCACCGCGACGCCAACGCCCTCACCGCCGAGGACGCGGAGGGCGTACGCCACATCCCGTCCGCGACGATCGGTTGCCTGCTGCTCGGCCCCGGTACCCGGATCACCCACCAGGCCATGGCCGTTCTGGGGGAGTGCGGTGCCGTGGTGGTGTGGGTCGGTGAGCACGGCGTGCGCTTCTACGCCGGTGGGCGGGCGCTGAACCGTTCCTCGGCGCTCCTGGAGGCCCAGGCCAGCGCCTGGGCGAACCAGCGCACCCGACTCGATGTCGCCAGGGCCATGTATCGCCTCCGCTTCCCGGACGAGGACCCGGCCGGATGCACCCGCCGCCAGCTCCTCGGCCGGGAGGGGGACCGTGTGAAGCGGTGCTACGCAGAACAGGCGGCCCGGACCGGCGTCCCGTGGCACGGCCGGCGGTATACACCTGGGGACTTCAACTCCGGCGACGCGCCCAACCAGGCCGTGACCGCAGCCGCGCAGTGCATGTACGGCATCGCCCAGGCCGTCGTGACGGCCCTGGGGTGCACACCGGGTCTCGGCTTCGTCCACTCCGGCCACGAACTCTCCTTCGTACTGGACGTGGCCGACTTCTATAAGACGGACATCGGCATCCCTGTGGCCTTCGAGGTGGCCGCGGAGGGCCCCGAGGAGATCGGCTCCCGCACCCGACGAGCAACTGCGGGACCGCATCAACTCAACCCGACTGCTCGACCGCTGTGTACGGGACATCCAGGCACTCCTCGCGCCCGCGGGTACCGGTCATCCGGAGGGACGTGATCACGTCACCTTGCACTCCGACCGGGGCGCCGAGATGGCAGCCGGCCGCAACTACGGAGATCAGGTGGCAGCCGGAGACGCCACCTTCGGCGCGCAGGACGTCTGGGCGCAGGACGGCTTGGTGCGTGACGGAGTCATCTGGTGACCGTCATCGTCCTCACCCACTGCCCGGTAGGTCTGCGCGGCCTGCTCACCCGCTGGTTGCTGGAAATCTCGCCCGGCGTCTTCCTGGGCAACCCATCCGCCCGCATCCGCGACTTCCTGTGGGACGAGGTCCGGCAGTACGCCGGCCAAGGCCGCGCGCTGCTCGCTTACTCCACCGACTCCGAACAGGGCTACGCCTTCCGCACTCACGACCACAAGTGGCATCCGGTCGATCACGAGGGCCTGACCCTCATCTTCCGCCCTTCGGGTCGCTTTGTGCCTGCTCCAGCGTCCGTTTCCAAGGGGTGGAGCAAAGCGTCCAAGCGCCGTCGATTCGGCAACAAGACGTAGCTGACACAACCGATCACAACTCTTCGCCGGTGGCCACAGGCCCGAAGCATGCGCGCGGCAGCGCCTGATGGCATCGGAGGACCTGCGCGCCGCAACGGCCCGTGTATGGCACCTGGCGTCACGCCCACGTCGGGAGGAACGGAACGAGGCGTCAGTATCGGTGAGCGGAGTGCACCGGGCAGGTGGCTCGACGCGCGTGCCTCGCGTACGGCCGGTGGACATGCTCCGGGGCCCGAAAGTCCCGTTAGCTTCATATGTCCGTTTCTCTCATCCTTGCTCAACGAGGCACCGCACCTTGATAAAAGCCCAGCTCACAAAGACCGCTCCCCGCGCGTGCGGGGATGAGCCCAGGCGGGGGCGACGGCCGCCGAGTACGACAAGCCGCTCCCCGCGCGTGCGGGGATGAGCCCTGGAGCACCTTCAACCCGCAGCAGCAGGCGAACCGCTCCCCGCGCGTGCGGGGATGAGCCCGCGGCGGCCGCCTGGCCGGACCCGCTCGGCGTCCGCTCCCCGCGCGTGCGGGGATGAGCCCCTCTACCCGTGGTGGACCGGCGGCCGGGAGATCCGCTCCCCGCGCGTGCGGGGATGAGCCCCACCTGGACCCCGCGCTCCGGGAACTGCGGGCCCGCTCCCCGCGCGTGCGGGGATGAGCCAGCGCATAAGGCACACACGTCAGGGCTGACGGTCCGCTCCCCGCGCGTGCGGGGATGAGCCGGCCGCTCTGACCGACCAGTGGGGGCTGCCCGTCCGCTCCCCGCGCGTGCGGGGATGAGCCCTCGGAGCCGGTCCTTCAAGAGCCGGAAGCCGCCCGCTCCCCGCGCGTGCGGGGATGAGCCCCGCGGTGCTCTGTTCGGCGGCGCCCATCACGACCGCTCCCCGCGCGTGCGGGGATGAGCCCACCAACACCGACAAGAGCGTTGACCGGGGCCTCCGCTCCCCGCGCGTGCGGGGATGAGCCCCGTCGGAGTAGGCGCCGTCGGGTGATCCCGAACCGCTCCCCGCGCGTGCGGGGATGAGCCCGGATGGCGCGCCGAGATGCTCGACCGCGCCTCCCGCTCCCCGCGCGTGCGGGGATGAGCCCAGGGTTCCTGCACGTGGGCGGCTTCCTCGACGCCGCTCCCCGCGCGTGCGGGGATGAGCCCGGTGCGGCGGTGCGCGGCCAGGCCAGTGCCCCCCGCTCCCCGCGCGTGCGGGGATGAGCCACTCGGCGTCGGCCTGAGCCCCCTTGCGGGCAGCCGCTCCCCGCGCGTGCGGGGATGAGCCCAATGTGTATCTCGGCCCGCCCGGCTTTACTCTCCGCTCCCCGCGCGTGCGGGGATGAGCCCACCGCTCCCTAACCTGCGGGCAGACAGACGGACCGCTCCCCGCGCGTGCGGGGATGAGCCTCCGCGGGTGCTCGTATTGTGCTGCGTCTGCCGCCGCTCCCCGCGCGTGCGGGGATGAGCCCGATCTGGGCGTAGTGCTCCGCCGAGGCCACCGCCGCTCCCCGCGCGTGCGGGGATGAGCCCTTCATGCGCATTACCTCGGCCTGGTCGGCGAGCCGCTCCCCGCGCGTGCGGGGATGAGCCCCAGCACCCCGACCGTGAGCACGGTCGCGCTGACCGCTCCCCGCGCGTGCGGGGATGAGCCCGACACCGGCCTCCAGGCCGACCGGCACCGCATCCGCTCCCCGCGCGTGCGGGGATGAGCCCTGCCGATGCCGGGCGTCGCGATGCTCCGCAGCCCGCTCCCCGCGCGTGCGGGGATGAGCCCGATCTGCCCCCCGACGCCGTCCACACCGGGTGCCGCTCCCCGCGCGTGCGGGGATGAGCCCCCCAAGCCCTACACAGGCCCGCGCGCGATGCACCGCTCCCCGCGCGTGCGGGGATGAGCCCCCCTCCGCACCGGCCGGCCAGATCGAGGACCTCCGCTCCCCGCGCGTGCGGGGATGAGCCCAAGCTGGAGAAGGCCGGGAAGATCCACCGGATCCGCTCCCCGCGCGTGCGGGGATGAGCCCCTCATGCACTCTGCGTGGGGGAGGGGCGGTACCCGCTCCCCGCGCGTGCGGGGATGAGCCCACCGGCCCCGACAGCCGACGCTGGGCCGCCCGCCGCTCCCCGCGCGTGCGGGGATGAGCCCGCGGCCTGGAGCGCCCCGAGGCGCTGCCCGCGCGTGCGGGGATGAGCCCTCGACGACCTGCCCTTCCCCATCGACTGGGCGCCGCTCCCCGCGCGTGCGGGGATGAGCCCGAATTTCCGCGCGACGTCGAACGCCTGGTCATCCGCTCCCCGCGCGTGCGGGGATGAGCCCTCATGACGGCCGGGGGCACCCGGTGGGCAGAGCCGCTCCCCGCGCGTGCGGGGATGAGCCCACGCGAGAGGGGGTGAGGGTCTGCCGGATGCCCCGCTCCCCGCGCGTGCGGGGATGAGCCTCCTGGTCTCGACGGGCGACCTCGAGGCGACAACCACTCCCCGCGCGTGCGGGGATGAGCCCACTCGGCCTGGCAGGTGCCGAGCCCAGCGCGACCGCTCCCCGCGCGTGCGGGGATGAGCCCTTCGAGGTCGAGGACGGCGAGCCGATGGCCGCCCGCTCCCCGCGCGTGCGGGGATGAGCCCGTCACCACATGGTGCAGATCAGGGTCATGACGCCGCTCCCCGCGCCTGCGGGGATGAGCCCCTCGATCCAGTGAGCCACATCGACGGACTGCACCGCTCCCCGCGCCTGCGGGGATGAGCCCACGGCCACGATCGGGGTTGTGACCAGGGTGGGCCGCTCCCCGCGCCTGCGGGGATGAGCCCCCGAACGGCTACCTGCACAAGCTCTTGGGCAACCGCTCCCCGCGCCTGCGGGGATGAGCCCCAACTTGCATCACAACTACAAGTTGAACTGTGCCGCTCCCCGCGCGTGCGGGGATGAGCCCCGTAGCGCACTTCGGTTTTGGGGGGTAGTGTGCCGCTCCCCGCGCGTGCGGGGATGAGCCCGCCCCGAGTAACGGCGTTACGCGTAACGCGGACCGCTCCCCGCGCGTGCGGGGATGAGCCCCACCCCGACTACGACGAGTCCTGGCGGCCCTGCCGCTCCCCGCCGCGTGCGGGGTTGAGCCCGCGTCGTGGGAGTCGAACCTCAAGAAGATCGGCCGCTCCCCGCGCGTGCGGGGATGAGCCCTCCTTTCCGGGGACGGTGGCCAAGAGGGCGGCCCGCTCCCCGCGTGTGCGGGGATGAGCCCGAGATTGCCCCCTCCGCTTCTCGGCCTCGGCCTGTCCTGCAGGTGGCCCGCAGCGTTACAGCAGCGGTGGTGGCTCATCATTGAGTTGGCTGACGAGAAGTTGGCGCGCTGCATCGTGTCCGTCGAACAGCACGTGGTGCCGTTGTCTCTCTTCGTCTCGCGCTCCCGCTACTCGCCCGCAACTTCCTGCTGCCCCGCCCACTCCGGGTCGAGAGTACGGGTCGCGCCTTTCGGCCACGAGTCGAGGCTGGCTCCGACGAGGCGATCCACCCCGCTTTCCCTGCGGTACGCGATGCTCTGCCACTGCTCGGTGACCTCGTGCGCCGCGATTCTCTTGGCAGCGAACGGCGCGAGGAAGGGACGCCTGGCGATGTGGTGACGGCCAGGACGCAGCGACTGCACGTAGGCGTGACACGCCCAGCGGTCAAGCAGATGAAGCGCAGTGACGGCGATCAGCAGACGCGGCGCGACCAGTAATCCCTCCAGGACGGCCTCACGCAGGATCGGGAGATGTGGCTTGGCGAAACTCCAGAGGGCGAACAGAGCCGCAGCGAGAAGGAGAGCCGGGACGAGCCCGTTGGAGCCCCAGCGCAAAATCGTCCGGCAGACTCGCCCGGCGAAGAACTGGCACAGCAACACGGCGGCGAGAATCGCTGCCATCCCACTTGGGTGGGAGCCTCCGAGGTAGACCAGCGTTGCCAGCAGCAGCGTGCCCCGGAGACGACGCTGCCGTCGTGCCGCAACGCTGTGCGTGAGCACTGGCGCCAGGCTGAACCCGAAGGACGGTGCCGGCCGCTTGCGCGCGTACAGCACGTTCGTCAGGGCCCACTGCGCGAGGGTCTCGCCAGTGAACTCGTCCAGAGCCCGGATGGGACGCGGCGGCCTGCCTTGAATCTTGTCCTGCCAACGTCCCAGCCAGTCCTGCGCCTGCCGGATGCGGTTCACCCGCTCGTGCACAGAGCAAGCCATCCCTCGGATGACCGAGTTATTGCTCGGTGCGTCGTCACGTTTCGCGTACTCGGTCCGGGCGGCGCGTTGCCCGGGCACGTAAGCAATGGGCTTTCCGGTCCCGGTGTCCACAGGAATACCGGGGAAGGCGTCCGCTCTATGCGGGCCGCTGTGGTGCTCGCCGCTTCTGTGCGGCGCTACCGCTCACCACGACAGCAGCGGCATACGCAACCTCCCCCGAGGACGCTTCTTTCGAGAGCCACACCTTGAGGCATGTGGCCCCCGCTTTGCTGGCGCATGCTCCTGTCTGGCTCAGAAGCATCTCAGCGTCGGCCGACACGCGGCGATTCCTCGGCACCTTGAAAGTGGGCGGTGTACGTGCTCCCGCGTGCTGATGACATGGTTGGTTCGACGCAGTGGCCCGGTGTCGCGTGCGCTGCCTTTCGGAGCCCTACCCGGGGTGGCCTCCATGGGCCGAGAACGGCGCCGAGGCGTCCCTACGGCTGGAGATGGGGCACGCGGAGGGCACGCCGCCCATAAAGAGGTCTAGACAACAAGAAGGGCCCCGGTCGTTGACCTGGGCCCTCTTCGAAGAGCGGGTGACGAGAATCGAACTCGCGCTCTGAGCTTGGGAAGCTCATGTTCTACCATTAAACTACACCCGCATGATCGACACTCAGTGCGGCCGAGGAGGGTTGGCCGGTGACTGAGGTTCGTCGGAGGTTACTTTACCCCATCGTTCGCCCCCGGTGCTGCCGCCGGGGGTTTTGTGTGGGGTGGGTGGGGTGGTGCGGGCTGTGGGGGGCTGGGAGTTGGGGCGTAGGGTGCGGCCGTTGGGAGCGGGGGAGTGCCGCGTACGGAGCGCCCGGTGTGTGTCGTAATGTGGCTTTCGTCCGCAGCAGGTACGGCTCGTGGGAAGGGACCCGACGCTCGATGGAGCACACCGTCGTCCGATGTGCCGAGGGGCATGTTTTCAGTACCGCCTCGTTCCCGATGCAGCAGCTCGGGGTCGACCGGATCGGGCCCGGACGTCTTGTCCGCTGTCCTCGGTGTGCCCGGTTGCGGCACGCCGTGCCGGTGGAGTCCGGGAAGCGCTGAACCGTGGCGGCCCGTCCTCGGGGAGTGCCCGGATTCATGGGGCTCCCCGGGCGGGCCGTATCCTCGTCGGCGTGCTTCTCTCTGACAAGGACATCCGGGCCGAGATCGATGCCGGGCGCGTCCGCATCGAGCCCTATGACGAATCGATGGTGCAGCCATCGAGTATCGATGTGCGTCTCGACCGGTATTTCCGGGTGTTCGAGAACCATCGGTACCCCCACATCGACCCCTCCGTGGAACAAGCCGATCTGACCCGGCAGGTGTCGCCGGAGGGCGACGAGCCGTTCATTCTGCACCCCGGGGAATTCGTGCTGGCCTCGACTTTCGAGGTCGTGACGCTGCCCGACAATCTCGCCTCGCGGCTGGAGGGGAAGAGTTCGCTGGGCCGGCTCGGGCTGGTCACGCATTCCACCGCCGGGTTCATCGACCCCGGATTCTCCGGGCACGTCACTCTTGAGCTGTCGAATCTCGCGACGCTGCCGATCAAGCTGTGGCCGGGTATGAAGATCGGCCAGCTGTGCATGTTCCAGCTCAGCTCGCCCGCCGAGTTCCCCTACGGTTCGGACCGCTACGGGTCGCGCTACCAGGGCCAGCGCGGGCCGACCGCGTCCCGTTCCTATCTCAACTTCCACCGGACCGAGGTGTGATCCCCCGATGAGCGCGAAGCGGGAAGAGCTTTCCTACGAGCGGTTCGGTGTCGCTGTCAGGGAGTTGGCGCAGACCGTCGCCGACGACGGGTTCGAGCCGGACATAGTCCTCTCCATCGCGCGGGGCGGGGTGTTCGTGGCCGGCGGACTCGCCTACGCGCTCGACGTGAAGAACATTCACCTCGTCAACGTGGAGTTCTACACCGGAGTCGGTACGACGCTGGAGATGCCGGTCATGCTGGCGCCGGTGCCGAACGCCATCGATTTCTCCAACAAGAAGGTCCTCATCGCCGACGATGTCGCCGACACGGGGAAGACGCTGAAGCTCGTGCACGATTTCTGTGTCGAGCAGGTCGCCGACGTGCGCAGCGCCGTCATTTACGAGAAGTCGCAGTCGCTCGTGAAATGCGAGTACGTGTGGAAGCGCACCGACGACTGGATCAATTTCCCGTGGTCCGTGCAGCCGCCCGTCGTGCGGCGTGCGGGGCAGGTCCGCGACGCCTGAGCGCCTCGAGCCGGCCGCCTCTGCCCGAGGACCTGAGACGAACGGCGTGGGGGGGGGGCGGCGGGGGGGGCCCGGGGCCCCCCCCCCCGGGGGGGCGCCCCCCCGCGGGGGGGGGCCCCCGCCCCACCCCCCCCCACCGCCCCCCCCTCGTTTGAAAGGCTCCCGGGGAC
>NZ_JBIAFO010000014.1:96846-176781 GCF_042869355.1 Streptomyces sp. NPDC007088 | reverse complement strand
AACGCGTATTTGGATGCGTTGGCGGAGTTGCGGCGTAGTGAGGGGTTGCCGGCGACGTCGATCGCGTGGGGGCCCTGGGCCGACGACGGCATGGCGGTCCAGAACGCCGTGGTCAGCGGACGGATGGAACGGTTCGGTCTCCCGACCATGGACCCCGAACTGGCCATCTCGGCGCTGGAGAAGGCGCTAGGAGACCCCGATCCCTGCCCGGTGATCATCGACGTCGACTGGCCGCGATTCGCCAAGGAGGTCAACGACAGCCGGACCAGTGTGCTCTTCGGCGAGATCCCCGACGTGAAGCTGTGGCACGAGGCCAACGCCGGGTCCGTGGAGGGAGCCGGTACCGGGGAACGCGGCACACCGCTCGCCGAGAGGCTGTCGGCCCTTCCCGTCGCCGAGCGGATGACGGTACTGCTCGGCCTCGTGCGCGAGAAGACAGCCGCGGTGCTCGGGTACACCAGTCACGAGGGGCTCGACGCGGAGCGTGGCTTCTTCGAGATGGGACTCGACTCACTCACGGCGGTGGAGCTCCGCAACCGTCTGAACACGGCTACCGGACTACGGTTGCGCTCCACCACCTTGTTCGACTACGCGACGCCCTCGGCGCTGGCCCAGCACCTCATGGGCGAGCTGGCTCCGGACGACGCCGCGCCGGAGAACGTACTGCCGGCGGAGATCGACCATCTCGAAGCCGTCCTCTCCTCACTGCCGCAGGACGACATCGAACGCGCCAAGGCGGTGGTCCGGCTGCAGTCCATGCTCGCGAAGCTGAGTCAAGCCGGTGCCGCCTCCGGCGGGAGCGCCGAACAGGGTGACGACGCAGGCGACGACCTCGCGGGCGCGTCGGTCGACGAACTCTTCGACGTCATTGACCGAGAACTCGGGGATGCCTGACTGTGATCATGAACCTTTTGGTTTCCACGAGGGGACAGGGCTAAGTGTCGAACGAAGAGAAGCTCGTCGAGTACCTGAAGCGGGTCATGGCCGATCTGCGCCAGACGCAACGCCGTCTCCGCGATGTCGAGGAGAAGTCCCAGGAACCCGTCGCCATCGTCGGCATGAGCTGCCGTTTTCCCGGGGGCGTCAGGTCTCCGGAGGAGTTCTGGGACCTGCTCGCCGACGGTGGGGACGCCGTCGCCCCGTTCCCGGACGACCGCGGCTGGAACCTCGCCGGGCTGTACGACCCGGACCCGGACAGCGCCGGTACCTCGTACGTGAAGGAAGGTGCCTTCCTGCGGGACGCGGGCGCCTTCGATCCCGCGTTCTTCGGTATCTCGCCGCGTGAGGCGCTGGCGATGGACCCGCAGCAACGGCTGCTGCTCGAAACCGGCTGGGAGGCCATGGAGGCGGCCGGCCTCACGCCCGCCTCGGTGCGCGGCACCAGGACCGGAGTGTTCATAGGCACCAACGGTCAGGACTACATAGAGGCCTTGCGCCGGGCGCCCAAGGGTGTCGAGGGCTACCTGGCCACCAGCAGTGCGGCCAGCGTCATGTCCGGACGTCTCTCGTACACCTTCGGACTCGAAGGCCCGGCCGTCACCGTCGACACCGCGTGCTCCTCGTCCCTGGTGGCCCTGCACCTGGCCGTGCAGTCGCTGCGCCAGGGCGAGTGCTCTGTCGCGCTCGCCGGTGGTGCCACGATCATGACGACTCCGGGACTCTTCGTCGAGTTCAGCCGGCAGCGGGGGCTGGCTCCGGACGGTCGCTGCAAGCCCTTCGCCGCCGCGGCGGACGGTACGGGGTGGGGTGAGGGCGTCGGCATGCTTCTGCTGGAGCGGCTCTCGGACGCCCGGCGCAACGGGCACCCCGTACTCGCGGTGGTCCGTGGCTCCGCCGTCAACCAGGACGGGAACAGCAGCGGTCTGACCGTGCCGAACGGAATATCCCAACAGCGGGTCATTCTGGCGGCCTTGGCGAACGCGCGACTGTCGGCGGCCGAGGTCGACGCGGTCGAGGCGCACGGTACGGGGACGACGCTGGGCGACCCGATCGAGGCGCAGGCGCTGCTCGCCACCTACGGGCAGGACAGGCCGCAGGACCGCCCGCTGCGACTGGGCTCGGTGAAGTCGAATATCGGCCACACCCAGGCCGCCGCGGGTGTGGCCGGCGTGATGAAGATGGTGCTGGCGATGCGGCACGGGCTGCTTCCCTCGACGCTGCACGTGGACGGCCCGTCCCCGCACGTGGACTGGGAGGCCGGCGCCGTCGAGTTGCTGACCGAGGCCCAGCCGTGGCCCGAGACGGACGAACCCCGCAGGGTCGGGGTGTCGGCGTTTGGTGTGAGCGGTACGAACGCGCACGTGATCCTTGAGCAGGCGCCCGCCCCTGTTCCCACCGAGGGCCCTGGTTCGGGTCCGGAGGACGAGCCCTCGCGGATGCCGGCGTTGTCGCCGGCGGTTCCGTGGGTGGTGTCGGGCAAGTCCGAGGCGGCGTTGCGGGCGCAGGCCGGGCACTTGGTGTCCTACCTGGGGGAACGCCCGGCGGTGTCGCCGTCGGATGTCGGCCTCTCATTGGCGACGACGCGCTCGGTGTTCGAGCATCGAGCGGTGATGGTCGCCGGGGACCGTGAGGAACTGGCCGCCGGCCTGACCGCGCTGGAGCAGGGTCGGGAGGTGCCGGGGCTCGTCCGTGGTGCCGCGGTCGGTGCGGATGGCCGTGTGGTGTTGGTGTTCCCGGGTCAGGGTTCGCAGTGGCTGGGTATGGCGGCGGGGTTGCTGGAGTCGTCCCCGGTGTTCGCCGGCCGGGTGGCGGAGTGCGGTGCGGCGCTGGCCCCGTTTGTCGACTGGTCGTTGACCGAGATCCTGCGTGATGCCTCTGGTGACGAGGCGTGGCTGGGTGAAGTCGACGTGGTGCAGCCGGTGTTGTGGGCTGTGATGGTGTCGTTGGCCGAGGTGTGGCGGTCGGTGGGTGTGGTGCCGTCCGCTGTGGTCGGTCACTCGCAGGGGGAGATCGCTGCCGCGTGTGTGGCGGGTGCTCTGTCGTTGGAGGACGGGGCGCGGGTGGTGGCGTTGCGCAGTAAGGCGCTCAGGGTCCTGTCCGGGCGGGGTGGGATGGTGTCGGTCTCGCTGGGCGAGGAGGCCGTTGGTGGTCTGCTGGCGCGGTGGGAGGGCCGGCTGTCGCTGGCGGCTGTGAACGGTCCCGGTGTGGTGGTGGTGTCCGGTGACGCGGATGCCCTGGACGAGCTGCTGGCCGTCTGTGAGGCGGACGGGGTCCGGGCGCGGCGGATCGCGGTGGACTACGCCTCCCACTGCGTGCACGTGGAGGAGATCGAGGGAGTTCTGGCGCGGGAGTTGGCGGATGTCGCGCCGCGTTCGGCGTCGGTTCCGTTCTATTCGACGGTGACTGGTGGGGTGCTGGACACCTCGGGTCTGGATGCCGGCTACTGGTATCGCAATCTGCGGCAGACGGTGCGTTTCGCTGATGCGGTGGGCGCGCTGCTGGATGACGGTTTCCGGTTGTTCGTCGAGTCCAGCGCCCACCCGGTGCTGACGATGGGGATCGAGCAGACCGCCGAAGCCCACGACACCGCAGTGACGGCGGTGGGTTCCCTGCGGCGGGGTGAGGGTGGCCTGGAGCGCTTCCTCACCTCGGCCGCAGAAGCCTTCGTCGGTGGCGCGACTGTCGACTGGGCCACCCTGTTCGAGGGGACAGGCGCACGCCGTGTCGAGCTGCCCACCTACGCCTTCCAGCACCAGAACTACTGGATCAAGTCGCCTGCCGCTCGCATCGGTGATGTGGCCGCAGTCGGTCTGGGGTCGGCGGATCACCCGTTGCTGGGGGCCGTGGTGTCGCTGGCGAACGCGGACGGAGTCGTCCTGACGGGACGGCTGTCGCTGGCGGCGCAGCCCTGGCTCGCCGATCACCTCGTCCTGGGCAGGGTGATCGTCCCTGGGACCGCGTTCGTCGAGCTGGCGTTGCGTGCGGCTGACGCGGCGGGCTGCGCGGCACTCGACGAGCTGACTCTGCGGGCACCGTTGGTACTGCCCGAGTCGGGGGCGGTGCAGGTACAGGTCGTCGTGGGCGGCACGGAGGACTCCGAACACCGTGAGCTGAGTGTGTACTCCCGGATCGAGGGGGACGGCGACGAGCCCTGGACCTGTCACGCGGAAGGCACCCTCGCGGTGTCCGCGGCCGTCCGCGAAGCGGAAGAGCTCACGGCGTGGCCCCCGTCGGACGCCGTAGCGGTCGCGACGGACGATCTGTACGAGCGGCTCGCCGGGCTGGGTCTTGACTACGGGCCGGTCTTCCGTGGCGTACGGGCGGTCTGGCGCCGGGGCGAGGAGGTGTTCGCCGAGGTCGCGTTGCCGGAGGAGCAGCGGGAGGAGGCGACTCGATACGGTGTGCACCCGGCGCTGCTGGACGCGGCTCTCCACGTGACCGGCGTCGGCGTTCTGCCCGGCCGGGAGGCTGCTGGTGCCGCTGGTGCCGCTGGTGCCGCTGGTGCCGCCGGTGCCGACGGAGCCGTCGCGGCCGCCGATGCGCGCTCACCCCGACTTCCCTTCGCGTGGAGCGGCGTCTCCCTTTACGCCACAGGGGCGGCCATGCTCCGGGTACGGCTGTCCCGGGCCGGGGCGGACGGGGTGTCCGTCCTGGTGGCCGACGCCACCGGTGCACCCGTGGCTCACGTCGGTTCGCTGGTGGGCCGGCCGGTCTCCCCGGACGCGCTCGACAAGGTGGCGCGGAAGCCCCTGGAATCGCTGTTCGCCGTGCGCTGGGAAACGGTGCCGGCGACCGGGCCCGCGCAGGGCGGCCAGGGTGAGCGGGCGGCACTCGGTACGGACGCGCCCTGGCTCGCGGCCGGGCTCGAAGCGGCCGGGCACGGGGTGCGGGCCCTCACCGATGGCCCCTCGGCGGACGCCGTGCCCGACCTCGTCCTCCTGCCGTGTGTTTCCCCGGCGGACGGTACGCCGGGCGGTTCGCCTGGCGGCCCCGGCGGGCCCCTGGGCGACACCACCGCCTCCCTCACCCGCGACCTGACGAACCGGGCGCTGAAGGCGGTACAGGACTGGCTGGCCGACGAGGCGGCCGTTTCGTCCAGGCTGGTGTTCCTGACGCGCGGCGCCGTCGCGACCGCGCCCGGCGAGGACGTACCCGACCCGGCCGCTGCGGCCGTGTGGGGCCTTGTCCGGTCCGCGCAGACGGAACACCCGGACCGGTTCCTCCTGGCCGACCTCGACGACTGGGCCGCCGCGGCCGACGTGGCGCGCGCGGCGCTCGCATCCGGTGAACCTCAGATCGCCGTCCGCGCGGGCGAGTTGCTCGCTCCCCGGCTGACCAGGGCGGCCGCGCCGACGGCTGGAGGGACCGGGACAGGTGCCTGGGACACCTCCGGCACGGTGCTGATCACCGGTGCGAGCGGCGCGCTGGGCGGCTTGGTGGCCCGCCATCTGGTCGCGGAGCACGGGATACGGGATGTGGTGCTCGTGTCACGGCGTGGCCGGGACGCCGCGGGGGCGGCGGAGCTGGAGGCCGACTTGGCAGCCGCCGGGGCGCGGGCCGTCTTCGAGGCGTGCGACGTGACCGACCGCGAGGAACTGGCTCGCGTACTGGGACGGATTCCGAGTCACGCGCCCCTGCGTGGCGTCGTGCACGCGGCGGGTGTGCTGGACGACGGCGTGATCGAGTCGCTGACGCCCGAGCGGGTGGACGCCGTACTGCGGCCGAAGGTGGACGCCGCGCTGCACCTCCACGAGCTGACCAGGGAACTGGACGTCGAGAAGTTCGTCCTGTTCTCGTCGGCGGCGGCGACGTTCGGCGCGGCCGGACAGGCCAACTACGGCGCGGCCAACGCCTTCATGGACGCTCTCGCCGCTCACCGTCTGGCACGCGGACTGCCGGCGGTGTCGCTGGGCTGGGGGTTCTGGGCCGAGCGCAGCGGCATGACCGGTCACCTGGGCGATGCCGATCTCGCCAGGATGGCGCGTGGCGGCGTGGTGCCCCTCTCCTCGGAGGAGGGACTCGCGCTCTTCGACGCGGCGACCGCCTCGGAGGAGGCGCTGCTGGTCCCGGTGCGGCTCACGGGAGCGGTGCTCCGTGGCGGCGACGGCCCCGTGCCGCCGCTGCTGCGCCGGCTGGTGCGCGCGACTGGGCGCCGGGCCATCGCCGCGACCACGGCCTCCGGGGCGGAGGGCGGTCTGTGGCACGATCTCGCCCGGCTGCCGGAGAGCGAGCGGCATCCGCTCGTGCTGGATCTGGTACGCACCCACGTCGGAGCCGTACTCGGTTACGCACCGGGCGACGAGGTCGCGTCCGACCGTGCTTTCCGTGACCTCGGGTTCGACTCGTTGACGGCGGTGGAGCTGCGGAACCGGCTGAACGCGGCCACGGGTCTGCGCCTGCCGGCCACGCTCGTCTTCGACTACCCGACGCCCGCGGTGCTCGGCGGTCACCTGCTGGCCGAACTGGTGGCCACCCATGCGGGGGAGCCGGACGCCCCGCAGCCGAAGGCGGCACCGGTTCGCAGGGCGGCGGCCGTCGACGAACCGATCGCGATCGTGGGCATGAGCTGCCGGTACCCGGGAGGTGTGCGGGCTCCGGAGGAACTGTGGTCCCTGCTCACCGAGGGTGGAGACGCCATGGCGGCCTTTCCCACCGACCGTGGCTGGGATCTGGAGGCGCTCTATCACCCGGACCCGGATCACAAGGGCACCGCGTATGCCCGTGAGGGGGGATTCCTATATGAGGCGGGGGAGTTCGATCCGGCGTTCTTCGGGATCTCGCCGCGTGAGGCGCTGGCGATGGACCCGCAGCAGCGGCTGCTCCTGGAGACCTCCTGGGAGGTGCTGGAGCGGGCCGGGATCGACCCGGCTTCCGTGCGGGGCAGCCAGACCGGTGTCTTCGCCGGGATCATGCACCACGACTACGGGTCCGTGTCCGTGCCTGACGGTGTCGAGGGCTACATCGGCAACGGAACCGCGGGCAGCATCGCCTCGGGCCGCATCTCCTACACGTTCGGGTTCGAGGGTCCGGCGGTGACGGTGGACACGGCGTGTTCGTCCTCGTTGGTGGCGTTGCATCTGGCCGCCCAGTCGTTGCGGCAGGGGGAGTGTTCGCTGGCTTTGGCGGGTGGGGTGACGGTGATGGCGACGCCGGCCTTGTTCGTGGAGTTCAGTCGTCAGCGGGGGCTTGCTCCGGACGGTCGGTGCAAGGCGTTCGCGTCGGGTGCGGACGGTACGGGGTTCTCCGAGGGTGCCGGGATGTTGTTGCTGGAGCGGTTGTCTGACGCGCGCCGCAACGGGCATCGGGTGCTGGCGGTGGTGCGGGGTTCGGCGGTCAATCAGGATGGTGCGAGCAATGGTCTGACGGCGCCGAACGGTCCTTCGCAGCAGCGGGTGATTCGGGCGGCGTTGGAGAGTGCGGGTCTTTCGGCGGCCGAGGTGGACGCGGTCGAGGCGCACGGGACCGGGACGCGGCTGGGCGACCCGATCGAGGCGCAGGCGCTGTTGGCGACGTACGGGCAGGATCGTCCTGAGGACCGGCCGTTGTGGCTGGGGTCGATCAAGTCGAACATCGGGCACACGCAGGCGGCGGCCGGGGTCGCCGGGATCATCAAGATGGTGCTGGCGATGCGGCACGGCGTACTGCCGCGCACCCTGCACGTCGACGAGCCGTCCGCACAAGTGGACTGGTCCGAGGGTGCTGTCGAACTGCTCACCGAGAGCACGCCGTGGCCCGGGAACGGCCGTCCCCGCCGAGCAGGCGTCTCCTCCTTCGGTGCCAGTGGGACGAACGCGCATGTGGTGCTGGAGCAGGCGCCTGAGGTTCCTGACACGGTGCAGGTGGTAGAACCCGGTTCGGTGTCGTCGTTGTCGGTGGTGCCATGGGTGGTGTCGGGTCGGTCCGGGGCGGCGTTGGAGGCGCAGGCGGGTCGGCTGGCGTCTTTTGTGGCGGAGCGGCCGGGCTTGTCGCCGGTGGATGTGGCGTCGTCGTTGGTGTCGGGTCGGTCGGTGTTTGAGCATCGTGCTGTGGTGCTGGCGGGTGATGTGGCTGGTTTCGGGGCTGGGTTGTCCGCTGTGGTGGCGGGTGAGCCGGTTGCGGGTGTGGTGCGGGGGCAGGTGGCGTCGGGGAAGCTGGCGTTGTTGTTCTCGGGTCAGGGCAGTCAGCGGGTGGGGATGGGGCGTGAGTTGTACGGCGCTTTCCCGGTGTTCGCCGCGACTTTCGATGAGGTGTGTGGGCAGTTCGACGGGTTGTTGGGCTGTTCGTTGCGTGATGTGGTCTTCGGCCGTGACGAGACTGACACCGACGCCGACGCCGAGGCGTTGGATGCGACGTTGTTCGCGCAGTGTGGGTTGTTCGCGGTTGAGGTGGCGTTGTTCCGTCTGGTGTCGTCGTGGGGTGTGCGGCCGGATGTGGTGGCGGGGCACTCGATCGGTGAGGTGGTGGCGGCCTATGTCGCTGGGGTGTGGTCGTTGGAGGACGCGTGTGTGCTGGTGGCGGCGCGTGGGCGTTTGATGCAGGCGTTGCCGGCGGGTGGGGCGATGCTGGCGGTGGAGTTGGAGGAGGCCGCGGTCCGGGCTGCGCTGGTGGGCCGTGACGGGGTGGATGTGGCGGCGGTCAACGGTCCGTCCTCGGTGGTGGTTTCGGGTGCTGAGGCGGTGGTGGCGGAGCTGGAGCGGGAGTGGCGTGCGGAGGGGCGCCGGGTGCGTCGTCTGCGGGTGTCGCACGCGTTTCATTCGCCGTTGATGGAGCCGATGCTGGAGGAGTTCCGGAACGTCGTTGAAAGTCTGTCGTTCGGTGTTCCGGGATTGCCGGTGGTGTCGAATGTGACAGGTGCGGTGGTTTCGGGGGAGGTGTTGTGTGATCCGGGGTACTGGGTGCGGCATGTGCGTGAGGCGGTGCGTTTCGGTGACGGCATTACGCGTCTTGCCGGGCTGGGTGTGAGTGCGTGTCTGGAGTTGGGGCCGGAGGGTGTCCTGTCGGGGATGGGGCAGGAGTGTGTTGCGGGGGTGGTGTTCGCGCCGGTGTTGCGGGGTGGGCGGCCTGAGGTGGAGTCGTTGTTCGGGGCGTTGGCGCAGGTGTTCGTGTGTGGGCATGAGGTGGACTGGTCGGCGTTGTGGGGGCCGGTGCGGGCTGGTGGGGTGGAGTTGCCGACGTATGCCTTCCAGCGGGAGCGGTTCTGGCTGGAGTCGGCGCCGGTGGCCGGAGACGTGTCCTCGGCAGGGTTGGGGGTGGCGGACCATCCGCTGCTGGGGGCCGCGGTCACGCTGCCCGACTCCGACGGCTGCCTCTTCACCGGCCGGCTGTCGGCGCGTACCCAGCCGTGGATGACGGACCACACGGTGCTGGGCGCCGTACTGGTGCCGGGGACCGCGTTCGTCGACCTGGCGCTCCACGCGGGCGGCCGCTTCGGCTGTGCGCGCGTGGACGATCTGGTGCTGGAGTCCCCGCTCGTCCTGCCCGAGAGCGGAGCGATCCAGCTCCAGGTCGTGGTCGGCGGCCCCGCCGAGGACGGGCGGCGCCCCGTCAGCGTCTACGCGCGACCGGAGACCGACGACCCCGACGAGTCCTGGACACGCCACGCCGGCGCCGTACTGAGCGCGGCGGGTCCGCCCGAGGCCGCGCCGCCGGTGTCCGACGAGCCGGGCGTCTGGCCGCCCGCCGACGCCGAGGAGATCGACACGCTGGGCATGTACGAGAGCTTCGCCCTCGGCGGGCTCGCGTACGGGCCGGTGTTCCAGGGCGTACGGGCGGCGTGGCGGCGCGGCGACGAGGTGTTCGCCGAGGTGGTGCTGCCGGAGGGACACGGACAGGACGCGACGGGCTACGGAATACATCCGGCGTTGCTGGACGCGGCCCTGCACGTCGCCGGGCCGGGCGGTCTGGCCGCCCCCGACGCGGAGGGCCGGGAACGCGTCCGGCTCCCCTTCGTCTGGAACGGCGTGTCCCTCTACGCCACGGGCGCGACCCGGACCCGGGTACGGCTCTCGGCCGCGGGAAAGGACGGTGTGTCGCTCCTCGTGGCCGACGAGCACGGCCAGCCGGTGGCCTCGGTGGAGGAACTGGTCACCCGGCCGGTCACGCCCGAGCAGATCGACACGGCCCGGGACGCGTCGCGCGACTCGCTGTACCGGCTGGACTGGCACGACCTGCCGTTCCCGGCGGCCGACGGGCTCTCGGCCGTCCGCTGCGCGGTGATCGGTGACGGGTGCGAAGGACTCGCCGAGAGTCTGCGGACGGCCGGCTGGGAGGCGGCGACGTACGCCGGCCTGGAGGATCTGGCCGAGTCGGGCGTCCCCGGCGCCACCCTCCCGGAGTGGGTCTTCCTCGCCGCGCCGTGTCGCGGCGCGGGCGAGACCCGGGGAGCCGGTGGGTACGGGGACGGACCGCGCGCGGCCGTGACCGAGGCCCTGGGACGGACCCAGGACTGGCTGGCGGACGACCGGTTCGCCCGCGCCCGGCTGGTCGTCGTCACCCGGGGAGCGGTCGCGACCACTCAGGCCGCGCCTACGTCCGCGGGCACGCCCGCCGACATCTGCCCGCGTGACACGGACGCCGCCGCAGTGTGGGGGCTGGTGCGGTCGGCGCAGGCAGAGCACCCGGACCGGCTGCTCCTCCTCGACCTCGACGACGCGGCCGCACCCACTCCCGCGTCCCCGCCCGTCCCCGTCTCCCTGGCCGCGGCGCTCACGTCGGGTGAACCGCAACTGGCCGTGCGCGAGGGACGCGTACTCGTGCCCAGGCTGGTCCGTGTTACCGGAGCCGAAGCCGAAGCGGGAGCCGGAGCCGGAGCCGGGAAGGGCGGGACGTCGGCCGTGACCGGTCCGGAGCGGTCCGCGCGAACCGGACCGAGGGCCTCGGCGACATGGGACCCGCACGGCACCGTGCTGATCACCGGAGCCGCCGGCACCCTGGGTGGAGCGGTGGCACGTCATCTGGTGGCCGAACAGGGCGTACGCCATCTGCTGCTGCTGAGCCGAAGGGGAGCGGAGGCGGAAGGCGCGGCCGCGCTCACGACCGATCTGGTCGCGGCGGGAGCCTCGGTGACCTGGGCCGCGTGCGACGTGGCCGACCGGGACGCACTCCGCGCCGCGCTGGAAGGTGTCCCGGCCGGGCATCCGCTCAAGGGAGTGGTGCACGCCGCCGCCGTCCTGGACGACGGTGTCATCGCCTCTCTGACGCCGCCGCGGATCGACGCCGTACTGCGACCGAAGGCGGAGGCGGCCGCCCTTCTCCACGAACTCACCGTTGGTGAGGATCTCTCCGCTTTCGTGCTGTTCTCCTCCGTGGCGGGCACGCTGGGAGCCGCCGGGCAGGGCAACTACGCCGCCGCGAACGCCTTCCTCGACGCGCTCGCCGCCCGGCGCCGCGCCCAGGGTTTGCCCGGCCTCTCCCTGGCCTGGGGGCTGTGGGAGCAGCGCAGCGCGCTGACCGGGGGACTGGGGGACACGGATCAACGGCGCATGGCCGGAGTCGGTCTCGCCGGGCTGTCGACGCCGGAGGGGCTCGCGTTGTTCGACGCCTGCTGTGCCGGCGAGTCCCCGGTGGTGGCCCCGATGCGCCTGGACGTCTCCGCCCTCCGCGAGACCATCCGGAGTAACGGCGGCGAAGTACCGCACGTCCTGCGCGA
Source organism: Streptomyces sp. NPDC007088 (assembly GCF_042869355.1). NCBI lineage: Bacteria > Bacillati > Actinomycetota > Actinomycetes > Kitasatosporales > Streptomycetaceae > Streptomyces > Streptomyces sp. NPDC007088. Next base: position 165,215 of record NZ_JBIAFO010000014.1, on the reverse strand, counting down.
GTTGGTGCGAGTCCCGGCAAGGCGACCGGTGTCCGGAACGGACGCGGCGCCGGCAGGACTGCGGGAGCGACTTGCCGGGGTGCCGGTGGCGGAAGGCGAGCGCACCGTGCTGGAAGCGGTACGCCGGAACGTGGCGGCCGTACTCGGCCACGGGGGCATGGAATCCGTGGAACCGGCGCGCGCCTTCAAGGACTTCGGCTTCGACTCGCTGACGTCCGTGGAACTCCGCAACCGGCTGAACGCGGCCACGGGCATGCGGCTGCCCGCCACCCTCGTCTTCGACTACCCGACACCCGCCACCCTGGCCGCGTTCCTGCACCAGGAGCTGACACAGGACGTCGGCACCGGCCCCGTCCCGGTGTCCGTCGGCCTGGACCGCCTGGAAGCCGGGCTGTCGGCCATGACCAGGGAGGAGGTCGGCCGCACCGACGTGGTCGCGCGGCTACGGGACCTGCTCGCGACCTACGGCGGCGACACGCAGGAAGGCCCCGAAAGCGCCGGTCTCGTCGACGAACTCGACTCGGCGACGGACGGCGACCTCTTCAGGATGGTGGACGAGGATCTCGGAATCAGCTGAGCCGACCGTCCGCCCGCTGTGACCGGCCGTCCGCCGACCGCCGGTCGCCCCTCCCCGCCGACTGCCCTGTGGCCCACTGTTCCTGATGGGAAAGCACGATGAGTAACGAAGACAAGCTCCGGGACTACCTCAAGCGAGTCATTGCCGAGCTGCACCAGACGCGGCAGCGCCTCCAGGACGCGGAGTCCGCGGACCACGAGCCGATCGCCATCGTGGCGATGAGCTGCCGGTACCCGGGCGGCCTGCGCTCTCCCGAGGAGCTGTGGCAGTCGGTCGCCGCGGGCCAGGACGCCATCGCGGGCTTTCCCGAGGACCGGGGCTGGGACGTGGAGGGACTGTACGATCCCGACCCGGACGCCGTGGGCAGGAGCTACGCGCGAGAGGGCGGATTCCTGCAGGCCGCGGGCGAGTTCGACCCGGCGTTCTTCGGTATCTCACCGCGTGAGGCGCTGGCGATGGACCCCCAGCAGCGGTTGTTGCTGGAGACCTCCTGGGAGACTTTCGAGCGGGCCGGTATCGACCCCGCGTCGGTCCGGGGCAGCCGGACCGGTGTCTTCACCGGCGTCATGTACCACGACTACGGCACCGGTCTCGACTCGGTACCCGCGGGAGTGGAGGGCTATCTCGGCAACGGCACCGCCGGCAGCATCGCCTCCGGCCGGGTGGCCTACACGCTGGGCCTGGAGGGCCCGGCGGTGACGATCGACACCGCCTGCTCCTCTTCCCTGGTGGCCCTTCACTGGGCCGGCCAGGCCCTGCGCCGGGGCGAGTGCACGCTCGCCCTCGCGGGCGGAGTCACCGTGATGTCCACACCCGGCACCTTCGTGGAGTTCAGCCGCCAGCGGGGGCTGGCCCCGGACGGTCGCTGCAAGCCCTTCGCCGCCGCGGCGGACGGTACGGGGTGGGGTGAGGGCGTCGGCATGCTTCTGCTGGAGCGGCTCTCGGACGCCCGGCGCAACGGGCACCCCGTACTCGCGGTGGTCCGTGGCTCCGCCGTCAACCAGGACGGTGCGAGCAACGGACTCACGGCACCGAACGGCCCCTCGCAGCAACGCGTCATCCGGGCGGCCCTCGCGGACGCGAGACTCTCCGCCAAGCAGGTCGACGCGGTCGAGGCGCACGGTACGGGGACGACGCTTGGCGACCCGATCGAGGCGCAGGCGCTGCTCGCCACCTACGGGCAGGGCAGGCCGCAGGACCGGCCGTTGTGGCTGGGCTCGATCAAGTCGAACATCGGGCACACGCAGGCCGCGGCCGGGGTCGCCGGGATCATGAAGATGGTGCTGGCGATGCGGCACGGGCTGCTGCCGCAGACCCTGCACGTCGACGAGCCCTCCCCGCACGTGGACTGGACGGCGGGAGCCGTCAGGCTCCTGACCGAGCCCACGCGGTGGCCGGAGGGCGAGGAGCCCCGCCGGGCCGGAGTCTCCTCCTTCGGGATCAGCGGCACCAACGCGCACGTGATCCTTGAGCAGGCGCCCGCCCCCGTTCCCGCCGAGGGCCCCCATGAGGATGCGGAGGGGGCGTCCTCGCGAATACTGGCGCCGACGGCGGTGGTTCCGTGGGTGGTGTCGGGCAAGTCCGAGGCGGCGTTGCGGGCACAAGCCGAACGGTTGCGGTCGTTCGCGGGCGCCCGCGGGGAACTCGGGGTCGCGGACGTGGCGTCCTCCCTCGTGACCACCCGCTCGGTGTTCGAGCACCGGGCCGTGGTTCTGGGCAGCGACCGTGACGGCCTCCTGAGCGGCCTTGAGTCGCTGGCGCGGGGCCGTGAGAGCGCCGGTGTCGTCCAGGGTGTCGCGGCGGGGGCGGATGGCCGTGCGGCGTTCGTGTTCCCGGGTCAGGGTTCGCAGTGGCTGGGTATGGCGGCGGAGCTGCTGGAGTCGTCCCCCGTGTTCGCCGCCCGGGTGGCGGAGTGCGGTGCGGCGTTGGCTCCGTTCGTGGACTGGTCGTTGACCGAGATCCTGCGGGGCGCTTCCCAGGACGAGGCGTGGCTGGGTGAAGTCGACGTGGTGCAGCCGGTGTTGTGGGCTGTGATGGTGTCGTTGGCCGAGGTGTGGCGGTCGGTGGGTGTCGTGCCGGCTGCTGTGATCGGTCACTCGCAGGGGGAGATCGCTGCCGCTTGTGTGGCAGGTGCCTTGTCGTTGGAGGACGGGGCGCGGGTGGTGGCGTTGCGCAGTAAGGCGCTCAAGGTCCTGTCCGGCCGGGGTGGCATGGTGTCGGTCTCGCTGGGCGAGGAGGCCGTTGGTGGTCTGCTCGCCCGGTGGGAGGGCCGGCTGTCGCTGGCGGCTGTGAACGGTCCCGGTGTGGTGGTGGTGTCCGGTGACGCGGATGCCCTGGACGAGCTGCTGGCCGTCTGTGAGGCGGACGGAGTACGGGCGCGGCGGATCGCGGTGGACTACGCCTCCCACTGCGCGCATGTGGAGGAGATCGAGGCAGTTCTGGCGCGGGAGTTGGCGGATGTCGCCCCGCGTGCGGCGTCGGTTCCGTTCTATTCGACGGTGACCGGTGGAGTGCTGGACACGTCGGCTCTGGACGCCGGCTACTGGTATCGCAATCTGCGGCAGACGGTGCGTTTCGCGGAGACGGTGAACACCCTGCTGGATGACGGTTTCCGCCTGTTCGTGGAGTCCAGTGCTCACCCGGTCCTGACGATGGGGATCGAGCAGACCGCCGAAGCCCACGACACCGCAGTGACGGCGGTGGGTTCCCTGCGGCGGGGTGAGGGCGGCCTGGAGCGCTTCCTCACCTCGGCCGCCGAAGCCTTCGTCGGTGGCGCGGCCGTCGACTGGGCCGCCCTGTTCGAGGGGACGGGCGCACGCCGCGTCGAGCTGCCCACCTACGCCTTCCAGCGCGACCGCTACTGGCTGGAGAGCACCGGCCCGGTGGTGCCTCAGAACGCCGCGATGAGCCTGGGGCTCGGGTCCGCCGACCACCCGCTTCTGGGAGCGGTCGTCGCCCTGGCTGACGCGGAAGGGTTCCTGCTGACGGGCCGGCTGTCCCTGCGGACGCACCCGTGGCTCGCCGACCACGCGGTCACCGAGACGCCGATACTGCCGGGGACGGCGTTCGTGGAGCTGGCGCTGCGGGCAGGCGACGCGGTCGGGTGCGACCGGCTGGAGGAACTCGCGCTCGAAGCGCCGCTGGTACTGCCCGAGAACGGCGCTGTGCAGGTCCAGTTGACGGTCGGTGGCCCGGACGCGGCGGGACAGCGGCAGGTGGCGGTGTACTCCCGGCCCGAGGACTCCTCCGAGGGACCCTGGACGCGACACGCGGTGGGAACCTTGACGGACGGCTCGGCTGACCTCGCCGGGGAGGCCGCGTTCGCCGCTGATCTGAGCGTCTGGCCCCCGTCCGGTGCCGAGCCGGTCGAGGTGGACGGCCTGTACGAGCGGCTGGCGGCCACAGGACTGCAGTACGGCGCCGCTTTCCAGGGGGTTCGGGCGGCCTGGCGCCGTGGCGAGGAGGTGTTCGCGGAAGTCGCCCTCGCCGACGAGCAGCGGGACGGCGCGGGTCGCTTCGGGCTGCACCCCGCTCTGCTCGACGCCGCCCTCCACGCCATGGCCACCGGCCCGGACACACGGGAGGAGACCGAGGGCGAACTGCGCCCCGGCCTGCCCTTCGTCTGGGGTGGGGTGTCCCTGTTCGCCACGGGCGCGGACGCGCTGCGTGTACGGCTCGCCCCGGCCGGGCCGGAAGCGGTGTCCCTGCACGCGGCGGACAGCGACGGCGCACCGGTCGTGACGGTCGCCTCCCTGGTGACGCGCACGGTGTCGCCGGAACAACTCGGCGCCGCGGTACCCGTCGCCCACGAGTCGCTCTTCCGTGTCGCGTGGCGAGACCTCGCGCGCCGTAACCCCGCGGTCACGCGGACGACGGCCGCGCCGGACCGCGACCTGCCCTCCAAGAGCGCGAGTTGGTCGCTGCTCGGCACGCCGGAGCCGCGGCTCAGCGCCGTACTCGACGCGAGTGGGGCGGACCTCGCGACGTACCCGGACCTGGCGGGGCTGCGGACGGCCGTCGCCGACGGAACGGCGACCACGCCCGACGTCGTGTTCGCCCCCCTCGCACCGGGTGCTGGTGCTGATGCTGGTGGTGGGGTTGATCCGGCGGGTGTGCGGTCGGTGGTGCGGCGGGTGCTGGAGTTGTTGCAGGGGTGGCTGGCGGAGGAGCGTCTGGCCGGGTCCCGGTTGGTGGTGGTGACGCGGGGGGCGGTGGCGGCCGCTTCCGGTGAAGGTGTGGAGGACTTGGCGGCGGCCGCGGTGTGGGGTCTGGTGAGGTCGGCCCAGGCGGAGCACCCCGGCCGGTTCGTGCTGGTGGATCTGGACGAGGAGGGGGTGCCGGCCGGGGTGCTGGAGGCGGTACTCGCCGGTGGCGAGCCGCAGATCGCGCTGCGGTCGGGAGAGCCGCGCGCGCCCAGACTGGTCCGTGCCGGGAGCCCAGTAGCCGGCGAGACCGGACCCCTGGCGGAACCGGGCCCCACCTGGGACCCGGAGGGCACCGTGCTGCTGACCGGGGCGAGCGGCACGCTCGGCGCCCTGGTGGCCCGGCGCCTCGTCGAGCGGCACGGTGTACGGCACCTGCTGCTCGTCTCGCGGCGTGGCGGCGCGGCGGCCGGGGCCCAGGAGCTGGCGGCCGAGCTGATCGGCCGGGGCGCCACGGTGACGACCGCGGCCTGCGACACGTCCGACCGGGCGGCCCTGGCGGACCTGTTGGCGACCGTCCCCGCCGAGCACCCGCTGACCGCGGTCGTGCACGCCGCCGGGGTACTGGACGACGGCGTGATCGAGTCGCTGACGCCCGGACAGATCGACGCGGTGCTGCGGCCGAAGGTGGACGCGGCCGTTCACCTCCACGAACTGACCCGCGACCTCGGCCTGTCCGGGTTCGTGCTCTTCTCCTCCGCCGCCGGGACGTTCGGCGGGGCGGGACAAGGCAACTACGCCGCGGGCAACGCCTTCGTCGACGCCCTCGCGGTCCACCGACGCGCCCACGGCCTGCCCGCGGTGTCGCTGGGCTGGGGATTCTGGTCCGAACGCAGTGGCATGACCGGCCACTTGGACGACACGGCCGTCCGGCGTATGCGCCGCGGCGGCATCGCGGCACTCGCGACGGAAGAGGGCCTGGCCCTGTTCGACGCCACGGCCTCCCCGGCGTCCACGGAAGCAGCGACGACCGGGACACCGGCGGCCGACGCGGTCCTGCTGCCCATCCGCCTGGACCTGCCCACACTGCGGGCCCAGGCCGCGTCCGGAGTCGTCCCCACCCTGCTGCGGGACCTGCTGCGTGTGCCCACACGTCGCGCGGTCGAGGCGACCGGCGCGGGCCTCGGCGGCTCCGCGCTGGGGCAGCGCCTGGCGCAACAGCCGGAGGCGGAAAGGGACGACACCGTGCGCACTCTGGTGTGCACCCATGCCGCCGCCGTCCTCGGGTACGCCGACGGAAGCACGGTCGAGAGCGAGCGGGCCTTCCAGGAACTCGGCTTCGACTCACTGATGGCGGTGGAGCTGCGGAACCGGCTGAACGCGGCCACGGGTCTGCGGCTGCCGGCCACCCTCGTCTTCGACTACCCGACGCCCGCGGTGCTCGGCGGTCACCTGCTGGCCGAACTGCTCGCGATCCATTCCGGGCAGTCGGCCGCACCGTCGGCGGCGGCCCCGGCGGTCCGCGGAGGCACCGCCGCCGCCTTCGACGAGCCGGTCGCGATCGTGGGCATGAGCTGCCGGTACCCCGGAGGCGTCCAGGCCCCGGAAGAACTCTGGCGGCTTCTCGAACACGGCACGGACGCCATGTCCGCGTTCCCCGAGGACCGGGGCTGGGACATCGAGGACCTGTACGAGCCCGGATCCGAAACCCCGGGGAAGATCCACGCCCGTGAGGGTGGGTTCCTGTACGAGGCGGGGGAGTTCGATCCGGCGTTCTTCGGTATCTCGCCGCGTGAGGCGCTGGCGATGGACCCGCAGCAGCGGCTGCTCCTGGAGACGTCCTGGGAGGCACTGGAGCGGGCCGGGATCGACCCGGCTTCCGTGCGGGGCAGCCAGACCGGTGTCTTCGCCGGGATCATGCACCACGACTACGGCCTCCTTCAGGGCCCCGAGGGCACGCCCGGGACACCCAGCCCCGGAAGCATCGTGTCCGGGCGGGTCTCCTACACGTTCGGGTTCGAGGGTCCGGCGGTGACGGTGGACACGGCGTGTTCGTCTTCGTTGGTGGCGTTGCATCTGGCCGCCCAGTCGTTGCGGCAGGGGGAGTGTTCGCTGGCTTTGGCGGGTGGGGTGACGGTGATGGCGACGCCGGCCTTGTTCGTGGAGTTCAGTCGTCAGCGGGGGCTTGCTCCGGACGGTCGGTGCAAGGCGTTCGCGTCGGGTGCGGACGGTACGGGGTTCTCCGAGGGTGCCGGGATGTTGTTGCTGGAGCGGTTGTCTGACGCGCGCCGCAACGGGCATCGGGTGCTGGCGGTGGTGCGGGGTTCGGCGGTCAATCAGGATGGTGCGAGTAATGGTCTGACGGCGCCGAATGGTCCTTCGCAGCAGCGGGTGATTCGTGCGGCGTTGGAGAGTGCGGGTCTTTCGGCGGCTGAGGTGGACGCGGTGGAGGCGCACGGTACCGGGACCCGGCTGGGTGATCCGATCGAGGCGCAGGCGCTGCTGGCCACCTACGGGCAGGACCGTCCGGAGGATCAGCCGTTGTGGCTGGGGTCGATCAAGTCGAACATCGGGCACACGCAGGCGGCGGCCGGGGTCGCCGGGATCATCAAGATGGTGCTGGCGATGCGGCATGGTGTGCTGCCGCGCACCCTGCACGTCGATGAGCCGTCCGCACAAGTGGACTGGTCAGAGGGCGCTGTCGAGCTGTTGACGGAGTCGACGGCCTGGCCTGAGAGTGGTCGGCCTCGTCGGGCGGGTGTGTCGTCGTTCGGGATCAGTGGGACGAACGCGCATGTGGTGCTGGAGCAGGCGCCTGAGGTACCTGACCCGGTAGAGGCCCGTGACGCGGCGGAGCCGGGTTCGGGTCCGGTTCCGGTGTCGTCGTTGTCGGTGGTGCCGTGGGTGGTGTCGGGTCGGTCCGGGGCGGCGTTGGAGGCGCAGGCGGGTCGGCTGGCGTCTTTTGTGGCGGAGCGGCCGGGCTTGTCGCCGGTGGATGTGGCGTCGTCGTTGGTGTCGGGTCGGTCGGTGTTTGAGCATCGTGCTGTGGTGCTGGCGGGTGATGTGGCTGGTTTCGGGGCTGGGTTGTCCGCTGTGGTGGCGGGTGAGCCGGTTGCGGGTGTGGTGCGGGGGCAGGTGGCGTCGGGGAAGCTGGCGTTGTTGTTCTCGGGTCAGGGCAGTCAGCGGGTGGGGATGGGGCGTGAGTTGTATGGCGCTTTCCCGGTGTTCGCCGCGACTTTCGATGAGGTGTGTGGGCAGTTCGACGGGTTGTTGGGCTGTTCGTTGCGTGATGTGGTCTTCGGCCGTGACGAGACTGACACCGACGCCGACGCCGAGGCGTTGGATGCGACGTTGTTCGCGCAGTGTGGGTTGTTCGCGGTTGAGGTGGCGTTGTTCCGTCTGGTGTCGTCGTGGGGTGTGCGGCCGGATGTGGTGGCGGGGCATTCGATTGGTGAGGTGGTGGCGGCTTATGTCGCTGGGGTGTGGTCGTTGGAGGACGCGTGTGTGCTGGTGGCGGCGCGTGGGCGGTTGATGCAGGCGTTGCCGGCGGGTGGGGCGATGGTGTCGGTGCGGGCTGCTGAGGCCGAGGTGTTGCCGTTGCTGGCGCGGTACGAGGGTGTTGTGAGTGTGGCGGCGGTCAACGGTCCGTCCTCGGTGGTGATTTCCGGCTCGGGCTCGGGGGTGGCCGAGGTGGTGGCTCTGCTGGAGGAGCAGGGGGTGAAGACCCGTCGTCTGCGGGTGTCGCACGCGTTCCATTCGCCGTCGATGGAGCCGATGCTGGAGGAGTTCCGAAACGTCGTCGAAAGTCTGTCGTTCGGTGTTCCGGGGTTGCCGGTGGTGTCGAATGTGACGGGTGCGGTGGTTTCGGGGGAGGTGTTGTGTGATCCGGGGTACTGGGTGCGCCATGTGCGTGAGGCGGTGCGTTTCGGGGACGGCATTACGCATCTTGCCGGGCTGGGTGTGAGTGCGTGTCTGGAGTTGGGGCCGGAGGGTGTCCTGTCGGGGATGGGGCAGGAGTGTGTTGCGGGGGTGGTGTTCGCGCCGGTGTTGCGGGGTGGGCGGCCTGAGGTGGAGTCGTTGTTCGGGGCGTTGGCGCAGGTGTTCGTGTGTGGGCATGAGGTGGACTGGTCGGCGTTGTGGGGGCCGGTGCGGGCTGGTGGGGTGGAGTTGCCGACGTATGCCTTCCAGCGGGAGCGGTTCTGGCTGGAGGCGGCGCCGGTGGCCGGAGACGTGTCCTCGGCCGGGTTGGGGGTGGCGGACCATCCGTTGCTGGGGGCCGCGGTCACGCTGCCCGACTCCGACGGCTGCCTCTTCACCGGCCGGCTGTCGTTGGCCTCGCACGGCTGGCTTGGCGACCACAGCGTCATGGGCTCGGTGCTGCTGCCCGGAACCGCGTTCGTCGACCTCGCACTCCACGCCGGAGGCTGGGTCGGGTGCCCGCGGCTTGAGGAGCTGATGCTTGAGGCGCCCCTGGTCCTGCCGGAACGCGGCGGCGTGCAGGTGCGGGTGACGGTCGCCGAGCCGGAGGGCTCGGGGCGCCGGGCGCTGACCGTGCACTCGCGCGGGGACAGCGAAGGCGAAAGCGGTCCGTGGGTCCGCCACGCGACGGGCACACTCACACCCCAAGAAGCGCCCCCGCGAACGCCGGAGCAGGCGTGGCCGCCGCACGGCGCCGAGCCTGTCGCCCTGGACGGCTACTACGAGCGGCTGGCCGCGGCGGGCCTCCAGTACGGACCGGTCTTCCAGGGCCTCCAGGCCGTATGGCGCACCGAATCGGAGGTGTACGCGGAGGTTCGCCTGCCGGAGGAGGCGGCGGCGGAGCCGGGCAACTTCCTCGTGCACCCCGCCCTGCTGGACGCCTCGCTGCACGCGATCGGCGCGGCGGCGACCTCGTCCGTCTCCGGGGGACCGGCCGGCGTCGACTCCCCGGAGCCGGGGATTCGGCTGCCCTTCTCCTGGAACGGCGTCTCGGCGCACGCGACGCGGGCCACTGTTCTGCGCGTACGGCTCAGGCCCGAGGGAACGGACGGGTCGCGGCTCTCGCTGGAGGCGACCGATCCGGGGGGAGCGCTCGTCATGACGGTCGGGTCGCTGGTGACGCGGCCCGTGTCGGCCGAGCAGATCAGCGCGGCCGGCGGTGTGCTGCACCAGTCGATGTTCCGGCTGGGGTGGCGTCGTGTGCCCGGTGCCGAGACGGCGGCGCACCGCTCGGCGGCCCCGCCGGCCGTGCTCGGTGGCCCGGGGCTCGCGTCCCGGGACGGGCTGACGCAGGGGGTGCTTGGACGCACGCGGTACCACGACGGTCTGGACGCGCTGGGCAAGGCGGTGGAGAGCGGTGCGACGGTGCCGCCGGTGGTCCTCGCTTTCCTGTCTCCCGTGTCCGGTGTGGACGCCGGCGAGGTGCGGCAGGCCGTCCACCGTGCACTGGGACTGGTGCGGGGCTGGCTGGCGGAGGAGCGTCTCGCCGGCTCGCGTCTGGTGATCGCCACCCGGGGCGCGGTGGCGGTCGAGGCGGGTGAGGACGTCACCGACCTCGCGGCCGCCGCCGTGTGGGGCCTGGTGCGGACCGCGCAGACGGAGCATCCCGGACGCTTCGTACTGGTCGACCTGGAAGCCCGGACGGAGGACGGACCGGAGCCGTTCGGCCGGCAGTCGCTGAGCGAGGAGGACCTCTCCCTGGTGTCGGCCGCCGCGTCCAGCGGTGAGCCGCAGTCGGCCGTACGGGGCGGGGTACTGCTCGGCGCACGGCTGGACCGGGTACGGGCCACGGTGGCGCCGGAGCCCTCGGCGGTCTGGGACGCGCGGAGCACGGTCCTGGTGACCGGCGCCGGAGGCACCCTCGGGACCCTGGTCGCGCGGCACCTCGTGGCGGAGTGCGGCGTCCGCCACCTGCTGCTGGTGAGCCGCCGGGGCGCGGAGGCCGAGGGCGCTCACGAGCTGGAGAGGGAGCTGGTGGCCGCGGGCGCGTCCGTGACCTGGGCGCCCTGCGACGTGGCCGACCGGGAGGCGCTGGCCGCCGTACTGGCGGCTGTTCCGGCGGACCGGCCACTGCGCGGAGTCGTGCACACCGCCGGAGTGCTCGCCGACGGCGTCGTCGAATCGCTCACCCCGGAGCGCGTGGACGCGGTCCTGCGGCCCAAGGTGGACGCGGCGGTCAACCTGCACGAGCTGACCGCGGCCTCGGACCTGTCGGCCTTCGTGGTGTTCTCCTCCGCGGCCGGCACCTTCGGCACCGCAGGACAGGCCAACTACGCCGCCGCCAACGCCTTCCTCGACGCGCTGGTGTGCCACCGCAGGGCCTCGGGCCTGTCCGGCCTGTCGCTCGCGTGGGGCCTGTGGGACACATCGAGCGGTATGGCGGGCGGCCTGGACCGGACCGGTCTGCGGCGCATCGAGAGGTCCGGCGTGGTGGGACTGTCGCCCGAGGAGGGGCTGTCCCTGTTCGAGACCGCCTGCGCGACGGACACCCCGGTGGCCGTCCCCATGCGGCTGGACACCGCCAGGACCCGGGACGCGGGTGAGGTGCCCCACGTACTCCGTAACGTGGTGAGGCCCACGAACCGCCGGGCCGTCGACGCGGGCACCGAGGCGGGCGCCTCCCCCTTGGGTGAACAGCTGGCCGGCGTACCGGCCGCCGAGGGCGAACGCCTCCTGCTGAACCTCGTACGCCGTGCCGTCGCCGCGGTTCTGGGGCACGCGGACGCCGGGACCGTGGAGCCGGGGGGCGCCTTCAGCGACCTCGGATTCGACTCGCTCACAGCCGTGGAACTGCGCAACCGGCTCACCACCGCCACCGGGCTGCTGCTGCCGGCCACGCTGGTGTTCGACTACCCGACGCCCGCCGACCTGGCCCGGCATCTGCGCCAGGAGATCACCGGCCGGGACGACCTCGCCCGCCGCACCGCCCCGGCGGCCCCCTCCGGGACCGGCCGCGACGAGGACCCCGTGGTCATCGTCTCCATGGGCTGCCGGTTCCCGGGAGGCGTCCGCACGCCCGAGGAGCTGTGGGCCCTGCTCGCCGCGGGAGAGGACGCCGTCTCCGGCTTCCCCGCAAACCGCGGCTGGGACACTGAGGGGCTGTACGACTCGGACAAGGACACCGACGGCAAGAGTTATGTGCGCGAGGGTGGTTTCCTGCACGCGGCGGGGGACTTCGACCCCGCGTTCTTCGGAATCTCGCCGCGTGAGGCGCTGGCGATGGACCCCCAGCAGCGACTGCTCCTGGAAACCTCCTGGGAGACCTTCGAACGGGCAGGTATCGATCCCTCGTCCCTGCGCGGCAGTACGACCGGTGTCTTCGCGGGCCTGATGTACCACGACTACGGGTCACAGTTGCGGAGCGTTCCGGAAGGTGCCGAGGGCTACCTGGCGACGGGCGGCTCGGGCAGCATCGCGTCCGGCCGCATCGCCTACACCTTCGGCCTCGAAGGCCCGGCCGTCACCATCGACACCGCCTGTTCCTCGTCTCTGGTGGCCCTTCACCTGGCCGCACAGTCGCTGCGCCAGGGCGAATGTGATCTGGCACTGGCCGGTGGCGTCACCGTGATGTCCACCCCGGCGACCTTCGCCGAGTTCAGCCGGCAGCGTGGGCTGGCAGCGGACGGCCGGTGCAAGCCGTTCGCGGCTGCCGCGGACGGTACGGGCTGGGGTGAGGGTGTCGGGCTGCTCCTGCTGGAGCGGTTGTCGGACGCCCGCCGCAACGGACATCAGGTGCTGGCGGTGGTGCGGGGCTCGGCGGTCAATCAGGACGGTGCGAGTAATGGTCTGACGGCGCCGAACGGTCCGTCGCAGCAGCGGGTGATTCGGGCGGCGTTGGAGAGCGCGCGACTGTCGGCGGCCGAGGTCGACGCGGTCGAGGCGCACGGGACCGGGACCCGGCTGGGCGACCCGATCGAGGCGCAGGCGCTGCTGGCCACCTACGGGCAAGGCCGCCCGGAAGGTCAGCCGTTGTGGCTGGGGTCGATCAAGTCGAACATCGGGCACACGCAGGCCGCGGCCGGGGTCGCCGGGATCATCAAGATGGTGCTGGCGATGCGGCACGGCGTACTGCCGCGCACCCTGCACGTCGATGAACCCTCCCCGCACGTGGACTGGACGGCCGGAGCGGTCGAGTTGCTCACCGGGGCCACGCCGTGGCCCGAGGCCGACCGTCCGCGCCGGGCCGGGATCTCCTCGTTCGGCCTCAGCGGCACGAACGCGCACATCATCCTCGAACAGGCCACGGCAGCCGATGAGACGGAGGGCAGCCCGCGCGAGCTGCCGTCCCCGGTGCCCGCAGTGGTGCCGTGGGTCGTGTCCGCCAAGTCCGAGACGGCAGTGCGGGCACAGGCGGACCGGCTGGCCGCACATGTCCGGCGGGAACCGGCGCTCCCGGTGAGCGATGTGGGGCTGTCCTCGGCCACCACGCGAACGGTCTTCCAGCACCGGGCCGTGGTTCTGGGCAGCGACCGTGACGGCCTCCTGAGCGGCCTTGAGTCGCTGGCGCGGGGCCGTGAGAGCGCCGGTGTCGTCCGGGGTGTCGCGGCGGGTGCGGATGGCCGTGTGGTGTTGGTGTTCCCGGGTCAGGGTTCGCAGTGGCTGGGTATGGCGGCGGAGCTGCTGGAGTCCTCTCCGGTGTTCGCCGGCCGGGTGGCGGAGTGCGGTGCGGCGCTGGCCCCGTTTGTCGACTGGTCGTTGACCGAGATCCTGCGTGATGCCTCTGGTGACGAGGCGTGGCTGGGTGAAGTCGACGTGGTGCAGCCGGTGTTGTGGGCTGTGATGGTGTCGTTGGCCGAGGTGTGGCGGTCGATGGGTGTCGTACCGTCCGCCGTGGTCGGTCACTCGCAGGGGGAGATCGCCGCCGCGTGCGTGGCGGGTGCCTTGTCCTTGCAGGACGGGGCGCGGGTGGTGGCGTTGCGCAGTAAGGCGCTCAAGGTCCTGTCCGGCCGGGGTGGCATGGTGTCGGTCTCGCTGGGCGAGGAGGCCGTTGGTGGTCTGCTCGCCCGGTGGGAGGGCCGGCTGTCGCTGGCGGCTGTGAACGGTCCCGGCGTGGTGGTGGTGTCCGGTGACGCGGATGCCCTGGACGAGCTGCTGGCCGTCTGTGAGGCGGACGGAGTACGGGCGCGGCGGATCGCGGTGGACTACGCCTCCCACTGCGCGCACGTCGAGGAGATCGAGGCCGTTCTGGCGCGGGAGTTGGCAGATGTCGCCCCGCGCACCGCCTCCGTGCCGTTCTACTCGACGGTGACCGGCGGAGTGCTGGACACCTCGGGTCTGGACGCCGGCTACTGGTATCGCAATCTGCGCCAGACGGTGCGTTTCGCGGAGACGGTGGACGCGCTGCTGGATGACGGTTTCCGGTTGTTCGTGGAGTCCAGTGCTCACCCGGTGCTGACGATGGGGATCGAGCAGACCGCCGAGGCCCACGACACCGCAGTGACGGCGGTGGGTTCTCTGCGCCGGGGTGAGGGCGGCCTGGAGCGCTTCCTCACCTCGGCCGCCGAGGCCTTCGTCGGTGGCGCGGCCGTCGACTGGGCCACCCTGTTCGAGGGGACAGGCGCACGCCGCGTCGAGCTGCCCACCTACGCCTTCCAGCACCAGCGTTACTGGCTGGAGTCGGACCCGACGGCCGGTGTGGTGGGTGACGTGGCGGCGGCTGGTCTGTCGGCCGCCGGTCATCCGCTGCTGGGCGCGGCCGTCACTCTTCCGGCGACGGACGGCGCCCTGCTGACGGGCCGGCTGTCGCTGCGGACGCATCCCTGGCTGGCGGACCACGCGGTGGCCGGGGTCTCCCTGCTGCCGGGGACGGCCTTCGTGGAGCTGGCGCTGCGGGCCGGGCAGGTGGTCGGCTGCGACCGTGTGGACGAGCTGACCCTGGAAGCCCCTCTCGTGCTGCCCCCGGACGGAGCGGTCGCGATCCAGGTGGCCGTCGAGGGCCCCGACGAGTTCGGCCGGCGCTCGATGAGCGTCCACTCACAGACCGAGGACGGCCCCTGGACCCGGCACGCCACCGGCGCGCTCACCGAAGCCGGGCCGGTCACCGACCCCGGCACTGAGGAGGTGTGGCCGCCGGCCGGTGCGGAACCGGTCCCTGTCGAAGGGCTCTACGAGAGGTTCGCGAGGAACGGTTTCGGTTACGGTCCCGCGTTCCAGGGGCTGCGTGCCGTATGGCGCCGGGGCCAGGAGGTGTTCGCGGAGGTCGGTCTGCCCGAGGAGCAGTGGTCCGAGGCCAGGCACCTGGGCGTGCACCCGGCTCTGCTGGACTCCGCGCTGCACGCGATGGCCTTCGGCAACTTCGTCCGCTTGCCCGACACCTCCGCCGAGGGGGCGCCGGAGCGAGCCGGCCGGGACGGGCAGGCATCCGGTGGGGACACCGGGCGCGTCCGGATGCCCTTCGCCTGGAACGGTGTGTCGTTGCACGCGGAGGGGGCGTCCGTACTGCGCGTACGACTGGCACCCGCGGGGCCCGAGGCGGTGGCGCTCTCGGCCGTCGACACGTCGGGCCGTCCGGTGCTCTCGGTGGGCTCGCTCGTGACCAGGCCCATCTCACGGGAGCAGCTCGGCCGGGCGCACGGAACGTTCCACGAGTCCCTCTTCCGGCTGGAGTGGAACCCGGTGGCGGTCACCGGCGCCCCCGTCCCCCCGGCCGGGTGGGCGGTACTCGGCGACGGCGAGACGTGGTTGCCGACGGCCCTGAAGTCGGCCCGCGTCGCCGGGGCGCAGGCCGAGAAGTACCCGGAGCTTTCGGTTCTGGCAGAGTCCGTGGCGGACGGCCGGACAGCGCCGGACCTCGTGTTCGTCCCGCTCTGCGCGCCGGACGCGTCCGGCCCCGGGGACGACGGGCCCCGGCCGCTCTCGGCCGGGCGCGTACGCGACGCGGCGCACCGGGCGCTGCGACTGACGCGGGAATGGCTGGCCGACGAGCACTTCGAGCGTTCCCGGCTGGTGCTCGTCACCCGCGGTGCGGTCGCCACCCGTCCCGGTGAGCGGATCGCCGACCCGGCCCAGGCCGCGGCATGGGGCCTGGTGCGGGCGGCGCAGTCGGAGAACCCCGACCGGTTCGTCCTGCTCGACCTGGACGAGCGGGAAGCCTCCTTCGCCGTTCTGCCGCAGATCCTGGGCGGGGAGGAACCGCAGCTCGCGGTGCGCGAGGGACGGCCCCTCGCGGCCCGGCTGGCCCGGGTGCGCGCGGCTCGGACCGACCGCGACCAGCGGGGCGCCGAGCGCGGGGAGACCCCGGCCCTCGCGCCGGTGTGGAACGCGGAGGGGACGGTACTCGTCACCGGGGCGACCGGTGTCCTGGGAGCCAGGGTGGCACGGCATCTGGTGGCGGAACACGGCGTACGCCACCTGCTGCTGACCAGCCGCCGGGGACGGTCGGCGGCCGGTGCCGCCGAACTGGTGGAGGAGCTGACCGCCCTGGGGGCGTCGGTGCGGATGGCCGCCTGTGACGTCGCCGACCGCCCCGCCCTCGCAAAGCTGCTGGCGACCGTGCCCGGCGAGCACCCGCTGACCGGAGTGGTGCACTCGGCCGGTGTCCTCGACGACGGAGTCCTCGGGTCGATGACACCGGAGCGCCTGGACGCCGTGCTGCGCCCGAAGAGCGACGCCGCCGTGCACCTGCACGAGCTGACCAGGGAGCTGCCGCTCTCCGCGTTCGTGCTCTTCTCCTCGGCGGCCGGCGTGTTCGGTGCCGGGGGCCAGGCCAACTACGCGGCGGCCAACGCCTTCCTCGATGCCCTGGCGCAGTACCGCAGGGCGGAGGGCCTGCCCGCGGCCTCACTGGCCTGGGGCCTGTGGGCCGAACGCAGCGCCATGACCGGCCACATGGAGGAGGGAGACGTCCAGCGGCTGGGCCGTTCCGGAGTCGCCGCGCTGACCTCGCAGGAGGGGCTCGCCCTGTTCGACTCGGCGGTCGCGGCGACGCACAGCCGAGCGGACGACGCCCCCGGGGCGGACCCGCTCTTGGTGCCCATGCGCCTGGACCTCGCGGTCCTTCAGGCGCAGGCCGCCTCGGTCGGGACACCCGCCCTGCTGCGCGGCCTGGTCCGCGCCCCGGCCCGCAGGGTGGTCGACGGCGTGGCCGGTACCGCGCAGGACACCGGCGCGGCACCACTCGGACAGCGGCTCGCGGGGCTGACGGAGGCCGAGCAGATACGGACCCTGACCGCCCTGGTGCGTACGCACACCGCGACGGTCCTCGGTCACGACTCGCCGGACACCGTCGACGAGGCCAGCGCCTTCCTGGAACTCGGCCTCACCTCGCTCACCGCGGTGGAGATCCGTAACCGGCTCAACCACGTCACCGGCCTCACCCTGCCGGCGACACTCCTCTTCGACCACGGCACGCCGGCCGCGCTCGCGAGCCACCTGCGCACCCGCCTGGTGCCGGGCGCACCCGGCACCACGCCGTCCGACGAGCCGTCCGCCGGGAGTGGCGCGAGCGGGCAGGCGGCCACCGCCCCGGCGGCCGGGAACGACACCGGTTCCACGATCGAGGCGCTCTACCGGCAGGCCTGCAACGACGGGCAGTACGTCGCGGGGACCCAGTTGCTGATGGCCGCGGCCCGTCTGCGCCCCTCGTTCCGTACGGCCGCCGAGGTGACGGCCGCACCCAAGATCGTCCGCCTGTCCAAGGGGAGCACGGCGCCGGGCCTCGTGTGCTTCCCGTCACTGGTGGCCATCTCCGGGCCCCGGGAGTACGCCCGCTTCGCGGCGGGCTTCCGCGGCCGGCGGGATGTGACGGTGCTGCCCGAACCCGGCTTCGCCAAGGGCGAGTTGCTTCCGGCTAGTATCGACGCGGTGGTGGAGATGCAGGTGGAGGCGGTGCTCCGGAGCGCGGGCGAGGGCCCGGTCGTGCTCGTCGGACGCTCCTCCGGCGGGTGGATCGCCCAGGCGGTCGCCGGGCGGCTGGCGGAGCGCGGAAGCACCCCGTCCGCCGTCGTCATGCTGGACACCTACCTCCCCCGCAGCGAGGCGCTGCCGTGGATTCAGACCAACCTCTCCGGACAGATGCTCGATCGCGAGAAGATGTTCGGCGCGGTGGACGAGAGCAGGCTCACCGCGATGGGCGGATACCTGCGCCTGTTCTCGGACTGGGGGCCGGCCCCGATCGGCGCACCGATCCTCGCGGTGAAGGCCGAGGAGTCCTTCACCGGTTCGGAGCAGGGGGTCGACGAGGAATCGGCCTGGGGAGCCGAACTGACCCGGATCGAAGTGCCCGGAAACCACTTCACCATGATGGAGGACCACGCGGGCACCACCGCGGCGGCCGTCCTCAACTGGCTTGCGGAACACGTGTGACGCGCGGCCCGGCACCCGGCCGGGCGCGCGCTCACGCGACGCGAGATGAGGAAGAGAAGGAAGCCGGAAGGGCGGGCCCGGGGCGTTCCCGGCACGCGTGCCCTTCCGTTGACGCAGATCGCACACAGCAGGAGGAAGTAAGTGACGTCATCGAGTTTCACCCCCGTAGGTCAGCAGGTCGGCCAGTTCTACGACCAGCTGGTGGGTGCGTTCGACGCCTCGCTGTACGGTCCCAACATCCACGTGGGCTTCTGGAACAACCCGGACGACGCCACCGGCCTGGAGGAGGCCGCCAACCGGCTCACGGACATGATGATCGAGCGGCTGCAGGTGGGCCCCGGTGACCGGGTGCTCGACATCGGCTGTGGTGTCGGCGGGCCCGCGATCAGGCTGGCCCAGGTGACCGGTGCCGAGGTGGTGGGTATCAGCGTCAGCGGCAAGCAGGTCGAGAAGGCCAACGAACTGGCCGAGGCCGCCGGCATGAGCGGAAAGGTCAGCTTCCAGCACGGCGACGCCATGGACCTGCCCTTCGACGACGCCTCCTTCAGCGCCGTATGGATGCTGGAGTCCGTCATGCAGATGCCGGACCGGAAGGCGGCGCTCACCGAGGCGGCCCGGGTCCTGCGTCCGGGCGGGCGGCTCGCGCTCACGGACAACTACGAGCGGGAGACCATATCGGAGGAACGCCGGCCCGTGATCGAGGGCATCCTCAAGCGGTACCTCACCCAGTCACCCGCCTCCTTCGATGCGTACCCCGCGCTCCTGCGCGAGGCGGGGCTGCGTCCCACGGAGATCGTCGACGTCAGTGAGAACACCACCAGGCAGTCGGTCAAGCGACTCGGTGAGGCGCTCGCCAAGAACATGAGCGAGCTGGCCTCGAAGATCGACCCCGAGGTCTTCGCCAAGCTGAAGCCCGCCGATGGCGAGAACATGGAGATGCCCGAGCTCGGCTACCTGATCGTGACGGGACGCCGCGCCGCGGCCGTCTAAAAGCGGTCCCGGCCGGGACCGGTACGCGGACGGGGCGGGGCACATCGCCACGGCGGTGCGCCCCGCCCGCTGACCCGGTCCGCGATCACCCCGGGTTACTATGCCCACTTCATGCGGGAAGACGACGCGGGGGAGGGGCGGACCCCGACGGGGCGGCCGGTTCGCCCGGCGAGCGCCTCGGAGGTGGATGTGGACGGCAGGGTCAGGAAGACGGGCTGGCCGGGGACATGCTGACAGAGGTCACCGCCACCCGCTACGTCGAACCGCTCCACGGCGGTGGCTCCGTGCCCGGCGTCGTCGAGGCCGACGACCTCGGGACCTACGTCCTCAAGTTCACCGGCTCGGCGCAAGGCCGCAAGGCGCTCGTCGCCGAGGTGATCGTCGGGGAGCTGGCCCGGCGGCTCGGGCTGCGGGTGCCCGAACTCGTACTCGCCCACTTCGACCCGGCCCTGGGCACCGGCGAACCGCACCAGGAGGTGCGGGACCTGCTCGCGGCCAGCGCGGGGCTCAACCTGGGAATGGACTACCTCCCCGGAGCCGTCGACTTCGTGCCCGGAGGCGACGGGCCCGTCTCGGCCGGGGCGCTGGAGGTCGGCCCCCTGGAGGCGGGGCGCGTCGTGTGGCTGGACGCGCTCACCGCCAACGTGGACCGCACGGTGCACAGCCCCAACCTCATGGTGTGGCCGGTCTCCGGGACGGCGCCCGCCCGGCTGTGGCTCATCGACCACGGGGCCGCGCTCGTCTTCCACCATCGCTGGGACAGCGCGGCGGCCTCCGCCGGCAAGGCGTACGACTTCCGGGCCCACGCCCTCGGCGCCTACGCGCCCGACGTGCGGGCCGCCGACGCCGAACTGGCGCCGCTCGTGACCCGCGAGCTGCTGCACGAGGTCGTCTCGCTCGTGCCCGAGGGCTGGCTCACGCACGAACCGGGGTTCGCCGGGCCGCACGAGGTCCGTGAGGCGTACGTCTCCGTACTCGCCGCGCGCGCGGCGGTCTCCGCGAGCTGGCTGCCCACCGACTTCCCGACGGCCCGTGAACTCCTTGCCGCCGAGGAGCGGCGGCGCGCGCACACCCGCGCGGGACGGCCCGCCTGGCTCCGGCACGTGCCCGACCTGCACGGCAGGCGGGACGACGGCGGGTGAGACGACGGCAGGCGGGACGACGGCGAGGAGGGGGGGAGCGGGCCGGAGGCGTCGTGTCTCCCGGCCCTGACCCCCGGCCTTCCCGGCCCCGTCCCCCGGCCCCCTCTTCCGGCCCCGCCTCCTCAGCCGAGCCGCTCGTAGGCGGGAACGGTCAGGAAGTCCGCGTAGTCCTCGTCCAGCGACACCTTCAGCAGCAGTTCGTGCGCCTCCGACCAGCGGCCGGAGGCGAAGGCGTCCTCACCCAACTCGGTGCGCAGGGAGGCGAGTTCCTCGTCCGCGACGGCGCGTGCCAGTTCCCTCGTCACCGGCACCCGGACGCCCTCCCGCTCGACCTCGACGCCCGCGTTGATCCACTGCCAGATCTGCGAACGGGAGATCTCGGCCGTCGCCGCGTCCTCCATGAGGTGGAAGATGGCCACCGCGCCCGAGCCGCGCAGCCACGCCTCGATGTAGCGGATGCCGACCTGCACGGCGTTGACCAGGCCCTCGTACGTCGGTTCCGCCGCGAGGGAGTCGATCGCGATCAGGTCTCCGGCGGCCACCGAGACGTCCTCGCGCAGACGGTCCTTCTGGTGCGGGCGCTCCCCGAGCACCGCGTCGAAGGACTCCCGGGCGACCGCGACGAGATCGGGATGGGCGACCCACGAGCCGTCGAAGCCGTCGGCGGCCTCCCGGTCCTTGTCGGCGCGCACCTTCTCGAAGGCCACCCTGTTGACCTCGGGGTCCCTGCGCGAGGGGATGAAGGCGGCCATCCCGCCGATCGCGTGCGCGCCCCTCTTGTGGCAGGTGCGCACGAGGAGTTCGGTGTAGGCGCGCATGAACGGGGCCGTCATCGTCACCGCGTTGCGGTCCGGCAGGACGAACTTCCGGCCACCGTCACGGAAGTTCTTCACGATGGAGAACAGATAGTCCCAGCGGCCCGCGTTCAGCCCCGAGGCGTGCTCGCGCAGTTCGTAGAGGATCTCCTCCATCTCGTACGCGGCGGTGATGGTCTCGATCAGGACGGTGGCCCGCACCGTGCCGTGCGGAATGCCGAGCGCCTCCTGCGCGTACGTGAAGACCTCGTTCCACAGCCGCGCCTCCAGGTGCGACTCCGTCTTCGGCAGATAGAAGAACGGGCCGAGTCCGCGTTCCGCGAGCCTGCGCGCGTTGTGGAAGAAGAACAGGCCGAAATCGACGAGAGCGCCCGGCACCGGCCGCCCGTCCACCTCCAGGTGCCGCTCGTCGAGGTGCCAGCCGCGCGGGCGCACCACGACGGTCGCCAGCTCCCCGGCGGGCCGCAGCGCGTACGACTTGCCGGTGCGCTCGTCGGTGAAGTCGATGCGCCGTTCGAAGGCGTCGATCAGGTTCGCCTGCCCGTGGACCACGTTCTCCCAGGTGGGCGCCGAGGCGTCCTCGAAGTCGGCGAGCCACACCCGCGCCCCCGAGTTCAGGGCGTTGACGGTCATCTTGCGGTCCGTGGGGCCGGTGATCTCCACCCGCCGGTCCTCCAGGGCCGCCGGGGCGGGGGCCACCCGCCACGTCTCGTCGGCCCGTACGGCGGCCGTCTGCGGCAGGAAGTCCAGCGAGGAGGTCGCGGCGATCGAGGCCCGCCGCTCGGCGCGCAGCGCGAGCAACTCCTCGCGCCGGGAGGCGAACCTGCCGTGCAGCTCGCCGAGGAAGGCAAGCGCGGCGGGCGTGAGGATCTCGTCCCGCCGGCTCAGCGGCGGGGCGTCGGCGGTGACGACGGCGGGCGCGGACGAGGACATGGGCGGCTCGCTCCTTCGGCGGCCGGCACGGGTGCCGGGGCTCGGTACGGAGAGCGGGGCCCGCCCTCCGGAGATCAGCGGTACTTCTGTTCTGTGGATACTAGTTTTCTCATTGTGGAACTTCAATGCTTTGTTGAGGCCGGGGGTGGGGCCGGGGCGGGGCGGCTGGACGCCGGGCGAGGAGGCCCGCCCTCACAGTGCGTCCAGCCGTCCCAGGTCCGCCGCCGTGTCGATGTCGTAGGGCTGTGCCACGTCCCCGCACTCCACGAGCGTCAACTCCGCCTCACGCGCCCGCAGATACCCGCGCGCGCCCCGGTCGCCCACGGCGCTCGCGGCCACCGCGGGCCAGCGGTCGGCCCCCAGCAGCACCGGGTGGCCGCGCCGGCCCCCGTACGCGGCGCAGGCCAGGCTGCCGCCGTCCCGGTACGCCCGCGCCACCCGGTCCACCGCCGCCGCCCCGATGCCCGGCTGGTCCACCAGACAGACCAGCGCCGCGCCCGCCCCGGTACCGTCGAGCGAGGCCAGGCCCGCCCGCAGCGAGGAGCCCATCCCGGACTCCCAGTCGGGGTTCTCCACCCAGGTGAGCGACTCCGCGAGCCCCGTACCGCCGAAGCCCCCACCCGTTCCCGCCGAGCGCTCCTCGACCTGCCGCCGCACCGCGGCGGACCGGGCCCCCAGCACGACGTGCACCGGTGCGCACCCCCCGTCGCGCAGGGCCGCCACACCCCGCTCGACGAGCAGCAGACCGCCACCCTCCAGCAGCGCCTTCGGCCGGCCGCCCAGGCGGCGCCCGCCGCCCGCCGCGAGCAGCACCCCCGCCACCGTCTCCCGCGTCCGCATGGCCCGCCGCCTCCCTCTTTTCTCGCTCTTCTCCGCCGCCTCTCCGCTCCCGGACCTTACGGGTCACGGAGCGCCGGATACCGACTGGCGCGTCGGCCCGGGGTGGCGAATACTGGCGGCGGTCCCCCGCACCGGAGCCCGACCAGCCCTGGTGGGGACCGCGGTACGGCACAGGAAGACGCACGCAGAAGTGCGAGGGGGGGGTACCGTCATGCACGGTACGGATCAGGCCGCGGCGAGGGAGCTCGACCGGGCGAAAGAGCCGGGAACACGGCGCACGGTGTGCGGCGAGGACGATCCGAGGATCACCGGGCTGTGCGCGGCCGTGAGCGGGCTGCGCCGTGAAATCGCGGCGTACGCGGTGGAGTTCGCCGACCGGGCCGTCGCCGAGAGCGAACTCGCGGCGCTCGCCTCGACCGCGGAGGGCGGGTCCCCGGAGGTCGCGCGGCTGCGCCGGTCACTACTCCTGGTGACGGCGGCCGTCGGCTCGGTCAGCGCGCTGGCCCCGGCGCTGGCCCACGTGCGCGCGGCCATAGAGCTGTTCGGGCCGGCCGCGCCCGCCGCCTCGTAGCGGAGGACCTGGGGAGCGGGTCCTGCCGGCCTCCGGCCCGCCGTTCAGGCCCCGCGCCCCGAGGCCGCCAGGATCTCGGACAGCTCCCGCGCCACCTGCTGGAGTACCGGGACGATGTGCCGGGTCGCCTCGTCGGTGACGCGGCCCGCGGGCCCCGAGATGGACAGCGCCGCCGTCGTGGGGGAGCCCGGGACCGGGACGGCGAGGCAACGCACGCCGATCTCCTGCTCGTTGTCGTCCACCGCGTAACCCGTGGCACGCACCTGCTCCAGCGCGGAGAGGAAGGCGTCGGGGGTCGTGATCGTGCGGTCGGTGGCGGCCGGCATGCCGGTACGGGCCAGCAGCGCGCGCACCTCGGCGGGCGGGAGGCCCGCGAGCAGCGCCTTGCCCACCCCCGTGGAGTGCGGCAGCACCCGGCGCCCCACCTCGGTGAACATCCGCATCGAGTGCTTCGAGGGCGCCTGTGCGACGTAGACGACCTCGTCGCCGTCCAGCAGGGCCATGTTCGCGGTCTCCCCGGTCTCCTCGACCAGGCGGGCCAGGCAGGGCCGCGCCCACGTGCCCAGCAGCCGGGAGGCGGACTCCCCGAGCCGGATCAGGCGCGGGCCGAGCGCGTACCTGCGATTGCTCTGCTGCCGGACGTACCCGGACGCGACGAGCGTGCGCATGAGCCGGTGGATGGTCGGCAGGGGCAGGCCGCTGCTGCTCGACAGTTCGCTCAGCCCCACCTCGCCCCCCGCGTCCGCCATCCGCTCCAGCAGGCCGAAGGCGCGTTCCAGCGACTGCACTCCGCCCGCGGCGGGGGACTTGGCGGCAGGGGAGGTGGCGTCGCTGGCGCTCGACGTCGGCACGGCGCGGTCCTTTCGGGCAGACGGGCAAGTCAGCAGCCTACCCGGCAGGGCGCGGCGCCCCGGCGCCGCGCGAACAGCCCCGCGCCGCGGGCCGCGCACCGGACGCCCGCGGCCGGAACGGGCGCCCGCACGGAACGCCGTACGGCACGTGTTCCACCCTGGTTTCACGGAAGTGTATTTCCGGTTACCGGAAAAAGCGAGAGGGATACGGCCCGCGGGCACCCCTTGACGAGCGTGCGGCGCGGGCCCAGACTCGCCGCGAAAGGTCTTCAACAGAACGTTGAATCCGCAGGGGTGGGCAGCGCCGCCGACAGGGCCCCGCGGCAGGTGTGCCGACCCGTATCGGAGGCTGAGCGACCGTGTCGCCTGAACAGGACCTCGTACTGCGCTCCACCCGCGTCTGCCTCCCCGAAGGCACCCGCCCCGCCTCCGTCCTCGTCTCCGGCGCCACGATCGCCGCCGTACGCGAGCACGCGGCCCCCCTGCCCAGCGGCGCCCGGCTCGTGGAGCTGGGGGACGACGCGCTCCTGCCCGGACTCGTCGACACCCACGTGCACGTCAACGACCCCGGCCGCACCCACTGGGAAGGGTTCTGGACGGCGACGCGCGCCGCGGCGGCCGGCGGGATCACCACCCTCGTCGACATGCCGCTCAACTCCCTGCCGCCCACGACCACCGTGGACCACCTCAAGGTCAAACGGGAGACGGCCGCGCCCAAGGCGCACGTCGACATCGGGTTCTGGGGCGGCGCCCTGCCCGGCAACACCGCCGACCTGCGGCCCCTGCACGAGGCGGGGGTCCTCGGCTTCAAGTGCTTCCTCTCGCCCTCCGGCGTCGAGGAGTTCCCCGAACTCGACAGGGCCGGACTGGACCGCGCGCTCGCCGAGATCGCCTCCTTCGGCGGACTGCTCATCGTGCACGCCGAGGACCCCCACCGGCTGGCCGGCGCCCCCCAGCGCGGCGGGGCCCGTTACGCCGACTTCCTCGCCTCCCGGCCGCGCGCCGCCGAACACGACGCGATCCGCGCCCTCCTGGAGGCGGCCGCCCGCCACCCCGGTGCCCGGGTCCACATCCTGCACCTGTCCTCCGCCGGCGCGCTGCCGCTCGTCGCCGGGGCCAGGGCGGCCGGGGCCCGCGTCACCGCCGAGACCTGCCCGCACTTCCTGACCCTGACGGCCGAGGAAGTCCCGGACGGCGCGACCGAGTTCAAATGCTGTCCGCCCATCAGGGAGGCCGCCAACCAGGACCTGCTGTGGCAGGGGCTCGCCGACGGGACGCTGGACTGCGTGGTCTCCGACCACTCGCCCTCCACCGCCGACCTCAAGACCGGCGACTTCGCGACGGCCTGGGGCGGGATCTCCTCGCTGCAACTCGGACTGCCCGCCGTGTGGACCGCCGCGAAGGCGCGCGGACTGGCCCTGGACGACGTGGTGCGCTGGATGTCCCAGGCCCCCGCGCGGCTCGCCGGGCTCGACACGAAGGGGGCCATCGCCCCCGGTGCGGACGCCGACTTCACCGTGCTCGCCCCCGAGGACACCTTCACCGTCGACCCCGCCCGCCTCCACCACCGCAACCCGGTCACCGCCTACGCGGGCCGCACCCTGAACGGAGTGGTGCGCTCCACCTGGCTCGGAGGCCGGCGCGTCCTGCACGACGGAGCCTTCACCGGCCCGCACGGCCGACTACTCGAAAGGAACACCCCCGCACCGTGACGGCGACACCCGCGACCACCTACGCCGACAACGCCCGGCCCTACACCGGCGGCGACCCCTACGCCGACTACCGCACCGCCGAACTGCCCTTCACCCGGCTCCTCGACCTCGCCGACCGCGACCTCGGCGGCAGCGTCCTCGCCGCCAACGACGAGTTCTTCGCCGAACGCGAGAACCTGCTCCTGCCGCGGCCGGCCGTCTTCGACCCCGAACGCTTCGGGCACAAGGGCAAGATCATGGACGGCTGGGAGACGCGCCGTCGGCGTGGGACGGGACCCGAAGAGCCCTGGCCCGCCGAGGAGGACCACGACTGGGCGCTGATCCGGCTCGGCACCCCCGGCGTGATCCGCGGACTGGTCGTGGACACCGCCCACTTCCGGGGCAACCACCCGCAGGCCGTGTCCGTCGAGGCGGCGGCCGTGGACGGCAGCCCCTCGCCCGAGCGGCTGCTCGCCCCCGAGGTCGACTGGACTCCCCTCCTGCCGCGCACCCCCGTCGGCGGCCACGCCGCCAACGGCTTCACCGTGGACGTGGAGCGGCGCTTCACCCACGTACGGCTCAACCAGTACCCCGACGGGGGCATCGCCCGGCTGCGGGTGCACGGCGAGGTCGTGCCCGACCCGTCCTGGCTCACCGCCCTCGGCTCCTTCGACCTCCTCGCGCTGGAGCACGGCGGCCGCGCCGAGGACGCCTCCGACCGCTTCTACTCACCGCCGGACAACACCCTGCGCCCCGGCCGCTCCCGCAAGATGGACGAGGGCTGGGAGACCCGCCGCCGTCGGGACCGTGGCCACGACTGGGTGTCGTACGCGCTCGGGACGCGCGCGCGGGTCCGGGCGGTCGAGATCGACACGGCGTGCTACAAGGGCAACGCGGCCGGCTGGGCGAGCCTCACCGTGCGCGACGGCGCCGGCGCGTGGACCGAGGTGCTGCCGCGCACCCGCCTCCAGCCCGACACCGTCCACCGCTTCGCCCTGCCCGCCCCCGTGACCGCGACCCACGCCCGCCTCGACATCCACCCCGACGGCGGCGTCTCCCGGCTGCGGCTGCACGGCGAGCCCACCGCCGACGGACTGGCCCGGCTGCGCGAGCGGTACGAGGCGCTGCGCGGCTGAGGCCACACCGCCGCATTCGAGGACCGGCGCGCCCACGCCCTGACCGTGGGCGCGCCCCCGCGCCCCCGCGTCGTACGCCTGCCGGGGGGCGCGCCCGGCTCGCGGTGGTCGCGCGCCCGGCGCCCGAAAGGCGCGCGTCGCACATCTCGTGCACCGCCTGTTCACCAACGCACGGAAATTTCACCCGGGTTGACATGGACAGCGGTCATCTACGCGCGTCATCGTTGAGGCATGCGCATTCACCCCCCACGTATCGCAGCCCTGACCGCTCTCGCCGCCACCCTGCTCCTCGGCGGCCCGGCCACCGCCGAGGCCCTCGCCCCCGCCACCGCCGCGCGTTCGCACCCGGTCCTCGTCTCCGTGGCGGCCGTCGGGGAGATCTGCTCCTCCGACCTGCCCGCCCAGGCCCACGACACCCTCGACCTGATCGCCAAGGGCGGCCCCTACCCGTACAAGCAGGACGGCACCGTCTTCCAGAACCGCGAGGCCGTCCTGCCGTCCCAGTCCACCGGTTACTACCACGAGTACACCGTCAAGACGCCCGGCTCCTCCGACCGGGGCGCCCGCCGCATCGTCACCGGCGCCAAGTCCCGGGAGGACTACTACACCGCCGACCACTACGCGAGCTTCGACCGCGTCGACTTCGGCTGCTGACTGACCCTCCCCACCCGGCGCCCCGCCCCGCGACCCCCCACAGCACCATGGCGCGGGCGGGGCGCCCCCTCGCGTGCCGCCCGCCCGGCCGGCCCCGGTCACGGGCCGACGGTTCAGGGGCCGACGGTCGCGGCCGGCGGGGTCCACCGGCGGGTGCGCGCGGCGCCGGAGGAGACGCCGTAGTCCTTCTTGAGGTCCTCGGGGATCGCGTAGTGCATGACGCGTCCCCGGGTGAGAGAGGACAGTTCGAGGACCGTGGTCAGATGGCCGAGCCGGTCCAGCGCCCAGGCGCCGAGGGGTGAGCGGTCCTCGATGGTCTCCAGTACGCCGAGCAGACGCGGTACGGCCCTGACGAGGGTGTCGAACGGTGTGCGGGGCACCTCCAGCCAGTCGGCGCAGGTGTCCCCGACGAGGTAGCGGACGAGGGCCGGGACGACGGGGTCGAGCAGGGTGCCGGGGACGACCTCCTCGTAGAGGTCGAGGAGCTGCCGGGTCAGGTGAGCGCCCTCGGGGGAGGGCCCCATGTGCCGGATCATGTACAGGTCGAGGAAACTCCGGGCCTCCTCCAGGGTCCGGGGGACGGCCTCCTGATCGACGCCGAGCATCGCGCCCACCACGCGCCACGCGTAGTAGTAGGACTCCGCTCCCTCCGTGGACATGTGGATGCCGAGCCGGTGCAGGCTGTCCAGGACGAGCATCGAGAAGAACATCTGCCCGCCGATCATGTCCTCCTGACAGATCGGCACCCCGAGCGCCCCGGCGTCCCAGCGGTTCTCGCGCCGCAGGTGATGGCGGATCGAGGCGTGCAGCAGACGCACCTTCTGCGCCGCGGGGATGAAGCGGCTGCCGGCCTCGAAGGCGTCGGGCTGCATCAGGTAGACGGTGAACTGCCCGGTCTCCGCCATCCGCTTGGACGGGTACTTCAGGCCGTGCGTCGCCGACAGCAGTCTCGCCACGTGCGGCACGACGTAGCACGCGGGCATGGACGCGAAGGACAGCGCCGTGGAGATGTGCACGTTGTTGTCGACGAAGAACAGCCGGGCCTTCTCCATCTCCGTCCAGTCCACCCAGGACGGCGGGGCGCTCGTGGCGTGCAGGTACTCCCGGGCCACCTCGGGCAGCCCGTCCGGGAGCGGGGCCCCGGCAGTGGACACGTAGCGCATCAAGGTGTTGAACGTCCCGACCTCCCCGCGTTCGAAGAGGGTGGCGACCGTGGCGTCGGCGAGTTCGTCGCCGGCCTGTCGCAGGGCGTCCATCGAGGACTCGGTGTACGTCATGGCGGCACTCCTGTGGTTGGTGGGCGCCTTCCGGGACCCGGTCAGGGACGCGGGAGGCCGCCGGGGACGCGGGGTTCTCGTCGGGAACGCTGAGGGAGCGAGGACTCACCGGGAACGCCGAGCGGGCGAGGACTCACCGGGAACGCCGGGCGGGCGAGGACTCACGAACGGCGGACCGCCGCCGAGGACGCCAGCGCGGTGAGCGCGGCGGCGGCCGGCGCGGGCAGGCGCAGTTCGTCCAGCGCGCGCAGCGCCTCCGCGACCCGGTCGGCGATCATGTCCTCGACCCGTTCGGGCGCCTTCACCCGGCGCATCACCTCGCGTACGGCCGCGAGGTGGTCCCCGTCCGGATCGCGGCGCCCCAGAAGGGAGTCCAGCCGCGCGCGCTCGGACTCCCCGGCGAGCCGCCAGGTCTCCGCGAGCAGGGCCGTGGGGCGACGGCCGCGAAGGTCGTCGCCGTCGGCCTTCCCGGTCAGCTCGCGGTCCCCGAACAGGCCGAGCAGGTCGTCCCGGAGCTGGAACGCCTCGCCCAGCGGCAGCCCGTACGCGGTGAAGCCCTCGCACGCGCGCCGGTCGGCCCCGCCCAGGACGGCGCCGATCAGCAGGGGCTGCTCGACGGTGTACTTGGCGGTCTTGTAGCGGACGACCTTCAGTGAGGCCGCCGTGTCCGGGGCGGCGCCGGTGTGCAGGATCTCCAGGCACTCGCCCGCGATCAGCTCCCGGGCCAGCGCCGCCCACAGCGGCCGGGCCCGGCCCAGATAGGCGGCCGGCAGACCGCTGGAGACGAACAACTGCCCGGCCAGCGACATCAGCAGGTCCCCGGCCAGCATCGCCAGGGCGCGGGCCGCCACCGCGGGCTGCGGATGGTGGGTGACGGCGCCGCGCAGGGCCACGTGCGCGGTCGGCCGCCCGTGCCGCAGCGCGCTGTCGTCGATCAGGTCGTCGTGCACGACCGCGGCGGCGTGCACCAGTTCCATCGAGGCCGCCGCTCGCAGCAGCGCCGCGCTGTCCGGCTGCCCCACCGCCCGCCAGCCCCAGTAGCAGAAGGCCGCGCGCAGCCGCTTCCCGGAGGCCGCCGCCTCCTCCACCTGATCCGCGACCGGCCCCAGGGCGGGATCGACCAGCGTCAACAAGCCGGCCTCCTCGGCGACGAAGCGCTGGAGCACCTCGTCGACGCGCGCCTTGAAGGCGACCGGCTCCCACCGCTCAGACGTCATCGGCGGCCCTCCGGGCCAGCGCGTGGCGGGCCAGCGTCTCCAGATGCGCGGGCGGCGCGCTCGCGTACCGGTCCAGGGCCAGGCGGCCGCGCGCCGTCAGGTCCCGTTCGGCCTCCGCCGCCAGCTCGGCGGCGTCCGAGCGCCGCAGCAGGCCCCGCACGGCACCGAACGCGGAGCTGACACCGCTCACCGCCAGATCCGCGAGCCCCGCGGCCAGCAGCACCGCCTGACCGTCCAGCCCGCCCCGGGCTTCCGTGTCCCCGGCCATACCGTCCCCCATCCGCCGTGCGTCGAGAGCGGCACCCTGCCTGGTCCGCTGCGCCCAGGCTCGGGCCGCGCGCGACCCGGCGGACCCCGAACTCACCAACGAGTGACCGCTCGCCACGGCGTACGAACCCGGCTCCTCCCGGTCGCTGCCCGCCCGGTGCGCGGAAGGCGGGGCGGGCGGGCGTCCCGAGGAGTCCTCTTAAGTAGCCTCCGCGCCGACTTTCGTATCCGCTCCCGTCGCACGAGGGGAGCGGGCACCGGGGAGTGCGTAGATTTGTCGACCATGGCTGCTACGACCTCCCGGACCGGTGCCGCGCCCGAACGCGGGTGGACGGCGCGCCTTCGGCGTCCGGTGCGGCGTCGCCCGCGACCCGACGGGGCCGGAGAGGGCCGGGGCGCGGGGCGGGGCCGCTCCGAGTACCCGTGGCTGCTGCCCTCCGCCGTCGTCGGCCCGGACCCGGGGGAGGGGGCGGCAGGGTCCGGCGGGCCGCCCCGCCGGACCCCCAGGGACTGGTTCGTCGACGCCCTGTGCTTTCTGTTCGCGCTCCTGCTCGGCTTCCTGGGCCTCGACACCCTGACCCGCGATCCGCACCTCTCCGACCTCGCCCTCGGGGCCGACGTCGTGATCGGCGCCCTGTCCTGCTGCGCCGTGTGGCTGCGCAGGCGGTGGCCCCTCGGCCTCGCGATCGCGATGCTCGGAGCCGGACTGTTCTCCGAGACCGCCGGTGGCGCGGTCGTCGTGAGCCTCTTCACGCTCACCGTGCACCGCCCCTTCCGGTACATCGCCTGGGTCGGCGGCCTGACCCTGCTGCTCACCGTGCCCCACTACTACGTCCGGCCCGACCCGGACCTGTCCCTGCGGGCCGCGGCCCTGTTCGTCTGCCTCGTCTACGTCACCGTCATCGGCTGGGGCATGTTCGTGCGGGCCCGCCGTCAGCTCGTCCTGTCGCTGCGCGAGCGGGCCCGGCGGGCGGAGGCCGAGGCGGCGCTGCGCGCCGAACGAGCGCAGCGCCTCGCCCGCGAGGACATCGCGCGCGAGATGCACGACGTCCTCGCCCACCGGCTGAGTCTGCTGAGCGTGCACGCCGGGGCGCTGGAGTTCCGCCCCGACGCCCCGCAGGCCGAGGTGCAGCGCGCGGCCGGTGTCATCCGGGACAGCGCGCACGAGGCGCTCCAGGACCTGCGGCAGATCATCGGGGTGCTGCGCACCGGCGAGGAGCCCGGGGCGGAGGGCAGACCGCAGCCCACGTTCGCGGCCCTCGCCCGGCTGGCCGAGGAGAGCCGGACGGCGGGTGCGCGGGTGGTCCTCGACGTCGCGGTCACCGATCCGGAGACCGTGCCCGCGGCGCTCGGGCGCAACGTCTACCGCATCGCGCAGGAAGGGCTGACCAACGCGCGCAAGCACGCCCCCGGCGCCGAGGTCACCGTCCGCGTGCACGGCGGCCCGGAGGAGGGCCTGTCGGTGGAGATCACCCACCCCGCGCCGCCCGGACGGGTGCGGCCGGTGCCCGGTTCCGGGCAGGGGCTCATCGGCCTGCGCGAACGTGCCGCGCTGGCCGGCGGCCGGACCGGCCACGGACCCCTGCCCGGGGGCGGCTTCCGGCTCTCGGCCTGGCTACCGTGGGCGCCATGACCCCTCTCAGGCTGCTCATCGTCGACGACGACCCGCTCGTCCGGTCCGGGCTGCGGCTCATGCTGGGCGGCGCCGAGGACCTCCAGATCGTCGGCGAGGCGGCGGACGGGAACGAGGTCCCCGAACTCGTCGGCCGCCTCGGCCCCGACGTCGTCCTCATGGACCTGCGCATGCCCGACGTGGACGGGCTGACCGCCACCGAACGGCTGCGCGCCGAGCCGGACGCCCCCGAGGTCCTCGTCCTGACGACCTTCCACGCCGACGAACAGGTCGTACGCGCCCTGCGCGCGGGCGCCGCCGGATTCGTCCTCAAGGACACCCCGCCCGCGCGGATCGCCGAGGCCGTCCGCAAGGTCGCCGCGGGGGAGCCCTTCCTCTCACCCGTCGTGACCCGGCAGCTCATCGGCCAGGTCGCGGCGGGCCCCGCCCCGCACGCGCGCCGCGCACAGGCCCGCGCCCGGCTCGCCTCGCTCGGCGAACGGGAACGCGAGGTGGCCCTCGCGGTGGGCCGGGGCAGCTCGAACGCGGAGATCGCCGGCGAGCTGTACATGAGCGTCGCGACCGTCAAGACCCACGTCTCGCGCGTGCTCGCCAAACTCGGCCTCAACAACCGCGTCCAGATCGCCCTGCTGACGTACGACGCCGACCTGCCGGAGCGGTGAGCGCGGGAGCCCGGCGCGGGGCCGAGCGCGCCGACTGCGCGCGGGCACTGACGACCGGCCCGGGAGCGCGGAGCAGGAGGCCCGGCGCGTGTGGCCGAAGGAGGCGTGACCACCCCGCCGTACGTCCTGACAGGCGAGACCACCTGCCGTGCGTCCGGGCAGGCGGGGCGCTCCGCCCTGCGTCCGGACAGGGCGGGGCCGGTCGCCGTACGTCCGGACAGGGCGGGGCCGGTCGCCGTACGTCCGGACAGGGCAGGACCGATCGCCGTACGCCCGGACAGAGCGAGACCATCCGTCGCATGTCCGTACAAGTCGCATGTCCGGACAATCTGACTTCCGTACTTCCCGTCACGACCCCGCCGCACTACCCTCGCCCCCGTGTCCGAACCAGTGGGGGACCCATGGCCAGACCAGTGAGGCAGCCGGGCGGGCCGCTCGCTCTCGGCGTGGACCGCTCCAGCCCGGTACCGCTCTACTACCAGCTCGCGCGGCAGCTGGAGGCGGCCATCGAGGACGGCCGCCTGACCCCCGGGAGCCTCCTCGGCAACGAGATCGAACTGGCCGCCCGGCTCGGCCTGTCCCGGCCCACGGTGCGCCAGGGCATCCAGACCCTCGTCGAGAAGGGCCTCCTGGTCCGCCGCCGGGGCGTCGGCACCCAGGTCGTGCACAGCAGGGTCCGGCGCCCCATGGAACTCAGCAGCCTCTACGACGACCTGGAGTCCGCCGGTCAGCGGCCCGCGACCTGCGTCCTGTCGGTCACCACGGGCCCCGCCGACGCCGAGACCGCCGCCGCCCTCGCCGTACCCGAGGGCAGCGAGGTCCAGCTCGTGGACCGGCTGCGGCTCGCGCACGGCGAACCCCTGGCCCGGATGCGCAACGCGCTGCCCCCCGGACTGCTCGACCTGGAGGCCGAGCGGCTCGCCGCGACCGGGCTCTACCGGCTCATGCGGGCCGCCGGGATCACCCTGCACAGCGCCCGCCAGTCCGTCGGCGCGACCGTCGCCGCCCCCGAGGAGGCCCGGGAGCTGGACGAGCGGCCCGGTGCGGCGTTGCTCACCATGCGCAGGATCACGTACGACGACACAGGGCGCCCGGTCGAGTACGGAGCGCACACCTACCGGGCCGGCCGCTACTCCTTCGACTTCCGGCTCCTGGTCAGCCACTGAGCCCGCCCGCCCGCCGGGTACGGGCTTCTCGGGCCCCCACGGGCGCGAGGCCCTGCCCCGGGCGGGCGCCTCGTGCCGATTGACGCGGGCCACCGCGCCCCGCTACAACTCGGCGGGGCCGCCGGGGCGGCCCGGGACCCGCCGCGCACGCCCTTTTGGCGCGTGCACGATACTTGGTCGGTCGGGGCGGCCCGCGCCGCCCGCAGCCAGGACGGTAATCCCGGCCTCGCTCCATCCGCACATACGGCAAGACGAAGAAGGGCATGTCCTCGTGGCACGGTTTCGGACCTGGGTGAGCGTCGCGGTCGCAGCGGCGCTCGGACTCTCCCTCGCGGGTTGCAGCAGCACCGGCGGCAAGCGCGCGGAGGACGCCCGCAAGGCCGCGGCCGCGGGCGGCAGGGCGGCGGTGGACACCCCGCGCTGGACCTTCGCCATGATCACCCACTCCGGCGACGGCGACACCTTCTGGGACATCGTCCAGAACGGGGCCAAGCAGGCCGCGCTCAAGGACAACATCAAGTTCCTGTACTCGCACAACGACCAGGGCCAGCAGCAGGCCCAGCTCGTCGACGCCGCCGTCGACAAGAAGGTCGACGGCATCATCGTCACCCTCGCCAAGCCCGGCGCGATGAAGGCGGCCGTGGCCCGCGCCGAGAAGGCCGGCATCCCCGTCATCACCGTGAACTCGGGCTCCGAGGACTCCAAGAAGTTCGGCGCCCTCACCCACATCGGCCAGGACGAGACCATCGCCGGCGAGGCGGTCGGCGAGGAGCTGAACAAGCGCGGCAGGAAGCGGGCGCTGTGCGTCCTGCACGAGCAGGGCAACGTCGGCCACGAGCAGCGCTGCGCCGGAGCGAAGAAGACCTTCGACGGCACGATGGAGAACATCTACGTCACCGGCACCAACATGCCCGACGTCCAGGCGTCCCTGGAGGCCAAGCTCCAGTCCGAGAAGAACATCGACGCCGTCGTGACCCTCGGCGCCCCCTTCGCCGACGCCGCCGTCCAGGCCAAGGACGGCGCGGGCAGCAAGGCCGAGGTCGACACCTTCGACCTCAACGCCAAGGTGGCCGCCTCCCTCAAGGCCAAGAAGCTCGGCTTCGCCGTCGACCAGCAGCCCTGGCTCCAGGGCTACCAGGCCGTGGACCTGCTGTGGCTCTACCGCTACAACGCCGACGTGCTCGGCGGCGGCAGGCCCGTGCTGACCGGACCGCAGATCATCACGCAGGCCGACGCCCCCGCGCTGGAGGAGTACACGAAGCGGGAGACCCGATGACCGCCACCGCCCCCGCGCCCACCCCGCACAGCGAACCACCCCGGGGCGACGAGCGCGTGCTGCGCACCTCCACGCTGCGCAAGCTGCTGCGTCGCCCGGAGCTCGGCTCGGTCGTCGGCGCCGTCGCCGTCTTCGTCTTCTTCTCGGTCTTCGCCGACAGTTTCCTGCGCACCACCAGCCTGGCGACCGTGCTGTACGCGGCCTCCACCATCGGCATCATGGCGGTGCCGGTCGCGCTGCTCATGATCGGCGGCGAGTTCGACCTGTCGGCCGGTGTCATGGTCACCACCTCGGCGCTCGTCTCCTCGATGTTCAGCTACCAGATGACCGCCAACGTCTGGGTCGGCGTCGGGGTGTCGCTGCTGGTCACGCTCGCCATCGGCTTCTTCAACGGCTACCTGCGCAGCCGGACGAAACTGCCGAGCTTCATCATCACGCTCGGCACCTTCCTGATGCTGACCGGCCTCAACCTCGGCCTCACCAAGCTCATCAGCGGCGGCGTCTCGACCAAGACCATCGCCGACATGGAGGGCTTCTCCTCCGCCCGCTCCCTGTTCGCCTCGACCCTCACGATCGGCGGGGTCGACTTCAAGGTCACCATCCTGTGGTGGATCGCCCTCGTCGCCGTGGGCACCTGGATTCTGCTGCGCACCCGCGCGGGGAACTGGGTCTTCGCGATCGGCGGCGACGAGGACGCGGCGCGCGCGGTCGGCGTGCCCGTCACCCGGACCCGTATCGCCCTGTACCTCGGCATCTCCTTCGGCGCCTGGATCGTCGGCCAGCACCTGCTGTTCTCCTTCGACGCCGTCCAGTCCGGCGAGGGCGTCGGCAACGAGTTCATCTACATCATCGCGGCCGTCATCGGCGGCTGCCTGATCACCGGCGGCTACGGCTCGGCGATCGGCTCCGCGATCGGCGCCCTCATCTTCGGCATGACCAGCAAGGGCATCGTCTACGCCGAGTGGAACCCGGACTGGTACAAGTTCTTCCTCGGAGCGATGCTGCTCCTCGCCGCCCTGCTCAACGCGTGGGTGCGCAAGCGTGCGGAGGCCACCTCATGACGACGAACGACAAGAACCCCGCGGCGGGCGAGCCCACCGGGGAGGCGGCGGCCCTCCAGGAGAGCGCGCCGCCGCTGGTCGAGCTGGACGACGTCAGTAAGTACTACGGCAACGTGCGCGCCCTCGAAGGGGTCTCCCTGGAGGTGCGCGCGGGCGAGATCAGCTGCGTGCTCGGCGACAACGGCGCCGGCAAGTCCACCCTCATCAAGATCATCTCCGGTCTGCACCAGCACGACGCCGGCGCCTTCCGCTTCAACGGGGAGGACACCCGGCTGTCCTCGCCGCGCCAGTCGCTCGACCTCGGTATCGCCACCGTCTACCAGGACCTCTCCGTGGTCCCGCTCATGCCGGTGTGGCGCAACTTCTTCCTCGGCTCGGAGCCCGTCACCGGCGTGTGGCCGCTCAAGCGCATGGACGTGAAGTTCATGCGCGAGACGACCCGCACCGAGATGCTCCGCATGGGCATCGACCTGCGCGACGTCGACCAGCCCATCGGCACCCTCTCCGGGGGCGAACGCCAGTGCGTGGCCATCGCCCGCGCCGTCTACTTCGGCGCGAAGGTCCTCGTCCTCGACGAGCCCACCGCCGCGCTCGGCGTCAAGCAGTCCGGCGTCGTCCTCAAGTACGTGGCCGCCGCCCGCGACGCGGGCCTCGGCGTCGTCCTCATCACGCACAACCCGCACCACGCCTACCTCGTGGGGGACCGTTTCGTGCTCCTCAAGCGCGGCACCATGGCGGGCAGCCACCGCAGGGACGAGATCACGCTCGACGAACTCACCCGGCAGATGGCGGGCGGTTCCGAGCTGGAGGAGCTGAGCCACGAACTGGAGCGCACCCCCGCGCCCCAGCTCGGCGGACCCGGCACGCCGAGGGTCTGAGTACCCCGCACGGCTGAGTCCGGCGACGCGACGGGCAATGGCACAATCGAGGGCCGGTGGGCACCGTC
Source organism: Streptomyces sp. NPDC007088 (assembly GCF_042869355.1). Lineage (NCBI taxonomy): Bacteria > Bacillati > Actinomycetota > Actinomycetes > Kitasatosporales > Streptomycetaceae > Streptomyces > Streptomyces sp. NPDC007088. Next base: position 128,087 of record NZ_JBIAFO010000014.1, on the reverse strand, counting down.
CGCCGCCGGCCCGCCGGCCGACCACCCCCGAGATCCAGCAGGGACCCGATGAGCACGTATCGCGGCTCCGCCCGCGCCACCGTCCTGCGCACGCGCACCGTCGGGACCCGTGAGCGGCGCTCCCACCTGAGCGCTCCCCGCGTCCCGACGGTCGGTATCGACATCGGCGGTACGAAGGTGATGGCCGGCGTCGTGGACGCGGACGGCCAGATCCTGGAGACGCTCCGCACCGAGACGCCCGACAAGTCGAAGAGCCCCAAGGTCGTCGAGGACACCATCACCGAACTGGTCCTCGACCTCTCCGACCGGCACGACGTGCACGCGGTCGGCATCGGCGCGGCCGGCTGGGTCGACGCCGAACGCAACCGGGTGCTGTTCGCCCCCCACCTCGCCTGGCGCAACGAGCCGCTCCGCGACCGCCTCTCGGGCCGTCTCGCCGTCCCCGTCATGGTCGACAACGACGCCAACACCGCGGCCTGGGCCGAGTGGCGCTTCGGCGCCGGACGCGGCGAGGACCATCTGGTGATGATCACCCTGGGCACCGGGATCGGCGGCGCGATCCTGGAGGAGGGCCGGGTCAAACGCGGCAAGTTCGGGGTGGCCGGCGAGTTCGGCCACATGCAGGTCGTCCCCGGCGGGCACCGCTGCCCGTGCGGCAACCGGGGCTGCTGGGAGCAGTACAGCTCGGGCAACGCCCTGGTGCGCGAGGCCCGCGAGCTGGCCGCCGCCGACTCCCCGGTGGCCCACGGCATCATCGACCGGGTCGGCGGCCACGTCGGCGACATCACCGGCCCCCTCATCACCGAACTGGCCCGCTCCGGCGACGCGATGTGCGTCGAACTCCTCCAGGACATCGGCCAGTGGCTCGGCGTCGGCATCGCCAACCTGGCCGCTGCCCTCGACCCCTCGTGCTTCGTCATCGGCGGCGGGGTCAGCGCGGCCGACGACCTCCTCATCGGCCCCGCCAGGGACGCCTTCCGCCGCCACCTCACCGGACGCGGCTACCGCCCCGAGGCCCGCATCGCGAAGGCGCAGCTCGGCCCGGAGGCCGGCATGGTCGGCGCCGCCGACCTCGCCCGGCTGGTCGCCCGCCGCTTCCGGCGCGCCAACCGCCGCCGGGTCGAGCGCTACGAGCGCTACACCCAGGCGGACGACCGCACCGGCACGACCCGGGGACTCACGTGAGCGTCCCCCAGCAACCGGGCCCACCCCACGGGGAAAGGGCGCCCGAGACCCGCTCCGGGATGATCCGGCGCCGCTCCCTGACCCTGCTCATCATCGTGCTGCTCATCGGGGTGCCGGCCGGCTACCTGCTGATCTCCGCCGCGCAGAGCCGCGACAGCGGGCGCGACAAGGAGGACAAGTACTCGGCCACCGGGCTCACCGCGGGCTGGCCCTCCAAGGTGCAGCGGCGCATCTACGAGGTGGACATCCCGAAGGGCGGGGTGTCGTCCTTCGTCGCGTACTACGAGACCAACAACTGGCGCGCCAGCCGGCTCTACGTCCAGTTCCGCACGACCGACAAGGGGCTCAGGAAGTTCCTGCACACCCTCGACCGCTCCAAGAGCGATCTGCGGCCGGGCGTCACGATCAAGAAGCGCGACCGGGACATCACCGGGTGGAGCTTCGACAAGGGCGTGAAATGGACCGGGCTGGTCCACCACCAGGACGACCCGAGACCCACCCAGGACGTCACGGTGGACCGCACCGACAAGAAGTACCCCATCGTGTACGTGGTGTCCGACACGACCCCCTAGCCGGGCCGGAGCGGCCCGGGGGCGGGCGGCCCGGACACGGGCCGACCGGATTGTCCGAGCCCGCCCGTAGAGTCGGGAGCGACAGTCCGGCCCTGTGACCAGGGGCGGGCCGGGCACGGTGGCCCGCCAGGGCGCCTCCCCGCACGGGGAGCGCGGCCGCGTGGACGGCGGGTACGGGACTAGCGGTCGGACGGGACCGGGCGGAGGTGGCGATGAGCACGGCGCGCGACGCAAGCGTTCCCGCACGCCCCCAGGCCGCCGCGCACCTGTCGCGGGCCGCCGCCGTCTTCCTCCCCGCCCCCTTGCGCCGTGAGAGCCGCCTCGCCCTCTGGGACCCGTCCGGGGCCGCCCCGCCCGCCACCGGGGAAGGCCGGGAGAGCACCCTCGTCGTCGTGCGCGCGGGGGAGGACGGACAGCCCCGCACCGAAGAGGTCCCGGTCCTGCTGCTCGGTATGGAGCAGGCCCTCCCGGTGCTCGTCGCCGCGACCTCCACCGCCTCCGCGCACCCCGCGACCGCCTGCTGGGGCGCCGCCGCCCTGCACGCCCTGCGCCTCGTGGCCCGGGGCCGGCTCGTCCCCGGGCTCGCCCCCGGCGATCTCGACACCTGGCGGGCCGGACCGCTTGACGCCCAGGACACCGCCCACCTGCGGGCGCTCGCCGCCGCTCTTCCCGCCGAAGGCTTCGCCCACCCCCTGCCGGGCCCCGGCGCCCCGCGCCTGCCCGCTCCCGAGCCGCTGGTGCGGGCCTTCTTCGACGCGGTCGCCGACACCCTGCCGCGCACCCCGGCCGCCCCGCACGCCGCGGGCGCCCCCTTCGCCGCCCGCGAACCGGTCCGGCTGCCCGGCGCCCGCGACTGGGCGGCCGAGGCGGCGGCCGGCACCGACAGCGGGGTCCGCGTGTCGCTGCGGCTCGACCTCGCCGCAGAAACCCTCTTCGACGCCTCCGAGGACGCCGCCGAACGGCCCGGAGGCGCCGCGATCGTCCAGGTCCACAGCCTCGCCGACCCCACCCTGGTGACCGACGCGAGCACGCTGTGGACCGGCGAGGGGGACGGCGGTACGGGGTTCGGCCCGCGCGCCCGCGTCGACGCCGCCCTCGCCCTGCGCCGCGCCGCGCGGGTCTGGCCCCCGCTGGCCCGCCTCGCCGACCTCGACGTCCCCGGCGTGCTCGCCCTCAGCGAGGAGGAACTGCACGACCTGCTGGGTCGCGCCGCCGCCCGGCTCGACGCGGCGGGCGTCGCCGTGCACTGGCCCCGCGACCTCGCCCAGGACCTCACGGCGACCGCCGTCGTCCGCCCCGCCCCCGGCTCCGCGACCGACGGCACCGGCTTCCTGGAGACGGAGGCGCTGCTCCGGTTCCGCTGGCAGATCGCGCTGCGCGGCGAGGAGCTGACCGAGGCCGAGATGGACCAGCTCGCCGAGGCCCACCGCCCCGTGGTCCGGCTGCGCGACCAGTGGGTGGTGGTCGATCCCGAGCTGGTGCGCCGGGCCCGTAAACGCGAACTGGGCCTGCTCGACCCCCTCGACGCGCTCACCGTCGCCCTCACCGGCACCGCCGAGGTGGACGGCGAGACGGTCGACGCCGTCCCCACCGGCAGCCTCGCCACCCTGCGCGACCGGCTCACCGCAGGACTGCGCCCCGCCGAGCCGCCCCCCGGCCTCCACGCGACCCTGCGCGACTACCAGGCGCGCGGCCTGGCCTGGCTCGAACTCATGACCTCGCTGGGCCTGGGCGGGGTCCTCGCCGACGACATGGGCCTCGGCAAGACCGTCACCGTCATCGCCCTGCACCTGAGCAGGTCCCGGCTGCCCGGTGAACGTCCGACGCTCGTGGTGTGCCCCGCCTCCCTGCTCGGCAACTGGCAGCGCGAGATCAACCGCTTCGCGCCCGGCGTCCCGGTGCGCCGCTTCCACGGCGGCGAACGTAACCTCGACCTGCTCGGCGGGGGCTTCGTCCTCACGACCTACGGCACCCTGCGCAGCTCCGCCGCCCGTCTCGCCGCGCGGGACTGGGACTTGGTCGTGGCCGACGAGGCCCAGCACGTCAAGAACCCGCGGTCGGCCACGGCCCAGGCGCTGCGCACCCTGCCGGCCGCCGCCCGGATCGCGGTCACCGGCACCCCCGTCGAGAACAACCTGTCGGAGCTGTGGGCGCTGCTCGACTGGACCACCCCCGGGCTGCTGGGCCCGCTCACCACCTTCCGCGCCCGGCACGCCCGCGCCGTGGAGAACGGCGAACACCTGGAGAACCCGGAGGCCGCGGAACGCCTCGCCCGTCTGATCCGCCCGTTCCTGCTGCGCCGCCGCAAGTCCGACCCCGGCATCGTCCCCGAACTGCCGCCCAAGACCGAGACCGACCGCCCCGTCCCGCTCACCCGGGAACAGGCCGCGCTGTACGAGGCCGTGGTCCGCGAGTCGATGGCGGCCATCGAGGCGGCCGAGGGCATGAGCCGCCGTGGCCTCGTCCTCAAGCTCCTGACCTCGCTCAAACAGATCTGCAACCATCCCGCGCAGTACCTGAAGGAGGGCCCCGGCGCCCGGCTCGCCGGCCGCTCCGGAAAACTCGCCCTGCTCGACGAGCTCCTCGACACGATCCTCGCGGAGGACGGTTCCGCGCTCGTGTTCACCCAGTACGTGAGCATGGCGGGACTGCTGTCCGAGCACCTGTCGCGCCGGGCGCTGCCCGCCGAACTCCTGCACGGCGGTACGCCTGTGGCAGAACGCGACCGGCTGGTGGACCGGTTCCAGGCGGGCCGCACCCCTGTTCTCGTCCTGTCGCTCAAGGCGGCCGGTACCGGGCTGAACCTGACCCGCGCCGGGCACGTCGTGCACTTCGACCGCTGGTGGAACCCGGCCGTCGAGGACCAGGCCACCGACCGCGCGTACCGCATCGGCCAGACCCAGCCCGTCCAGGTCCACCGGCTCATCACCGAGGGCACCGTCGAGGACCGCATCGCGGCGATGCTCGCCGACAAGCAGGCGCTCGCCGACGCGGTGCTCGGCGGAGGCGGCGAGTCCTCCCTGACCGAACTCACCGACCGGGACCTGGCCGACCTCGTGTCACTGAGGAGACAGCCGTGACAGCCGACGACGCGCACGCGTTTCCACGGCGCTCCGAGGCCCCGGGCGCCGCCGGGGCAGGCGACGAGAAGGCACCCGCCGGGACGGACGACGCGAGGCGGCCTTCCGGCCAGGCCGACGACGCGGCACCGGCTGACCGCGCGTCCGCTGACCGCGCGTCCGCTGACCGTGCGCCCGAAGCCGAAGCCGAAGCCGAAGCCGAAGCCGAAGCCGAAGCCGAAGCCGGACTCGGCTCGCGACTCGAAACCGGATCGGAGCACGAACCCGGGCCCGAGCCCGAAACGGAACCCGGGGCCGAGCGCGAAACAGAGTTCGGGCCCGAGCCCGAGCCCGGTGCCGGGGGCTCGACCGGCGGGCCCTCGCCCGCCGAGCGGGCCCGCGCCGCGATCCGTCGCACCCCCCGCCGTGCCGCCTCCGGGCGTCCCACGGGTCCGGCCGCGCGTGCCCGAGCCTCGGCCGGGGCGCGCCACCGCACCGCCCCTGCCGGTTCGCCGGAAGACGCGTCCGAGAACCCGGCGGACCGGGTACGCGCGCAGATCAGAGCACTCGGAACCGGTGGGCCCGCCCCCGCGCCCTCCGCACCGGCAGCCACCGCCCCCGGCCCCGGCGAGGAGCCTGGGCCGCGCCCCGGCGACGCGGCCCGCGCGGCCCTGCGCGCGAGCATCGCGCGAAACAGCGGGCCCGACGCGCGACAGGCAGCCGCGGACGATCCGGGCGCGCGGAAGCCGGCGGCACAGGCGTCAGCGGAACGAGCGCCTGAGGAAGGAGCGCCTGAGGAACGGAAGCCGGCGGAAGGAGCGCCTGAGGAACGGAAGCCGGCGGAACGGGAGGCGACCGCGCAGAAGCCACCCGGACAAGAGCCGGCGGAGCGGAAGCCGGCCACACCCGAGCCCACGGAGGAGGGTGACGGGCGCGAGGACGACCGGCCGCCCCACCGCCCGGCGCGCGCCGGGCGGCCCAGAGCCGCGCGCGAAGCCTCCCGCGCCGACGCTCCAGCGGCCCCCTCTGCGCCCACCGCCCCGCCGGGCGCCGCCGACCCCCTCCTGTCGGCCGCCGCCCTCGCCCGCTCGCGCGTCACCGTGCCCACCGGGGCCGAGTCCGCCCCGGCCCGCCCCCGCGCGAGGCGCCAGGCCGCGAGCACGCCTCCCGGCGGACCCCGCCGCACCTTCCCGGCCGACGCCCCCGCGGGCGACCCCGGCGAAGGCTCCGCGACGGTGTGGTCCCGTGCGTGGGAGGAGGCGGTCGCCGGCCTGTCCGCCGATCCGGGCCGCCTCGAACGAGGCCGGCGCTACGACGAACAGGGTCAGGTCGCCGCCGTCACCGTCACCCCCGGGCAGGCGCTCGCCTACGTCCACGGCAGCCGGGCCAGGCCCTACCGCGCCCGGTTGCGACTGCGGACCTTCGGCGAGGCGGAGTGGGACCCGCTGCTCGACGCGCTCGCCGCCCGGCCCGAACGGCTCGCGGCCCTGCTGGAGAAGGAGCTGCCCGCCGCGCTGCTGACCGCCGAGGGCTCCGCCCTGCCGCCCTCGGCCGGTGAGCCCGTGCCCGAGTGCAGCTGCCCGGACACCGCCCGGCCCTGCAAACACGCCGCCGCCCTCGCGTACCGCGTCGGCCGGCTGATCGCGGAGGACCCCTTCGTCCTGCTCCTGCTGCGCGGCCGGGGCGAGGAGGACCTGATCGACGACCTGACCCGGCGCCACGCCCACCTGGCCGCGGAGGAGGAGGGCCGCGCCGAGCGGCTGCCCGGCATGCCCGCGGCCGAGGCCCTGTCCCGTCCGCTGCGCCCCCTGCCCCCGCCGCTGCCCCGCCTCGACCGGGTCGATCCGCCCCCGCCCTATCCGGCGGCGGTGGGCGGTCCCGACCCCCTGGCCCTCGATCAGGTGGCGAGCGACGCCGCGTCCCGCGCCCTCACCTTCCTGCGCACCGGTACCGACCCGGTCGCGGGCCTGAGCCTGTGGCAGGACGCGGTCAGGCTGGCCGCGTCCCGGCCCGGCTCGGGCCTCACCTCCTCGGGCCGCACGCTGTACGCGCGCCTCGCCGTCGCCGCCGGGCGCACACCGACCGACCTGATGCGGGCCGTGGCGGCCTGGCGACGGGGCGGGGCCGAGGCCCTGGAGATGCTGGAGGGCGAACCGTGGGACCCGCCCGCCGGCCCGTTCGACCGTGCCAGACCCCTGCTCCTCGCGTACGGGCACGCCCCGTACCGCCCCTGGCACAACCGGCTGACCCGGCCGGGCGGGCGGCACCAGCTGCGCATGGGCAGAGACGGCATCTGGTACGGATACGAGTCCGAGCCGGAGGCCGAGGACTGGTGGCCGCGCGGTACCCCCGGCCGGGACCCGGCGGCCGTGCTCGACAGTCTCCTCGGCGAGACGGCGACGCCCGGACCGGGGGAGACGGACTTCGCGGCCGGCACGGACTGGGCGGACGGGACGGGCAGGGACGGCACGCACGCGACGGACTAGACCGACTGGACAATCTGGACAAGTAAGAAATAAGAAAGGGGAGAAACGACACGCGGGCGGCCGTGCCCCACGGCAGGGCGGTGGGCGGATCAGGGGAGCAGCCGGAGTTCGCCCGCGGGCACCAGCCAGGGCTCCGGACCTGCCCGCGCTGGAGCGGGCCGGCCCCGTCGACATCCTGGCACGCGCCGGCGAACAGCCCGCGTCGCTCCCGCTGGTGCCCGTCGGCGACGTACCGATGGGTGGGGACGCCCCGTGTCGGTGCAGTCGATGACCACCACCGTCACCGCGGACATCGAGGCGACGCTCCGCCAGATCGCCTGACTCACCGCCGCCGGCCGCCAGATCGTCCGGGTCGCCTGGCCCTCGCCTGGCCCTCGCCTGGCCCTCGCAGGACGACGCGGACGCCCTCGCGCGGATCGCGCGGAAATCGCGGATTCCGGTGATCGCGGACATCCACTTCCAGCCGAAATACGTGTTCGCGGCGATCGACGCCGGTTGCGCCGCGGTCCGCGTCAATCCCGGCGACATCCGGAAGTCCGGCGCCAAGGTCAAGGCGATCGCGGGAGCGGTCAAGGACGCGGGAATTCCGGTCCGTATCGGGGTGAACGCCGGATCGCTGGACGCCCGGCTGCTGAAGAAGTACGGAAAGGCCACGCCCGAGGCCCTGGTGGAGTCCGCGCTGCGGGAGACGTGGCTCTTCGAGGAGCACGGCTTCCGGGACATCAAGATCTCCGTCAAGCACAACGATCCCGTGGTCATGGTCAACGCCTACCGCCTGCTGGCCGCGCGCAGCGATTACCCCCTGCACCTCGGGTTACCGAGGCGGGACCCGCCTTCAAGGGCACGATCAAGTCGCCGGTGGCCTTCGGCGCCTTGCTGAGCGAGGGCATGGGGGACACGGTCCGGGTCCCGCTGTCCGCCCCGCCCGTCGAGGAGATCAAGGCGGGCATGCGGATCGACCCTCGGCTCGCTCGGCCTGCGTGACCGCGGCCTGGGGATCGTCTCCTGCCCCTCCCGCGGGCACGCGCAGGTCGGTGTCTGCAAACTGGCCGAGGAGGTCACCGCGGCGCTCGAAGGGCTGAGCCTCCCGCTGCGGGGCGCCGTTTCGTGGAGACACTCATCGAGCGGGCCCTGCTCCTGGCCCGGGAGCAGGGCGTCGACCTCAGCGAACCGGAAGGCGCCTGACCCTCCGCGCCGGGCAGGCGCGCCTGTCCGCCGCGCGCAGCCCTACCGGCCGGCCCACTCGACGATTGGGGCCGGCCCGCGTTCCGTGGGAGGGCGGCCGGTGTGACCCAGCTCTCGTATACATCGTACGCGCAGGTGCGTACGATGTATATCGGATGCTGGAACAGGTTTGCGTGAAGAGTGATGCGGTTGACGCCTCAATTACTCTCGCGCGAGATCCGGGAGTAAGGGCCTTTTGGATCAATGAAAACCGGCCACGGTGCAATGGTCCGGCGACCGGGCGAAACGCTCTGGCCTGCGACAAGTGGTAGGTGCCCGCAGGCGATCAATAGCGCGCCGAATCCCCCGTGTTTCGATGGAGTTTCCGTTCTCGATTAATGCCTGATCCGTCCAATAAGTAGCTTTGACGGATGAGGAGTTTCGTCGGTAGGCTTCCTGCGGACGTGATTTGAGGTTGGCTCGACGCTCCGCTCAATCGAATGGACAGTGGGGGACAGCTCGTATGGGGCATCAGTCCATAAGGCTTGTTGAACCGCGTATTCCGCATCAGTTGCCGGCGCGTGCCGCGTCCTTCAGACCAGAGGTACGCAGATCCCGCAAGACCGTGCGCGTGCTCGCCGTGGAGAGCGACGCGCAGGTGGCGAAGAAGTTGACCCACGACCTGTGGCGCCACGGCTACCAGGCGGAGAGCGTGCCGACCGGAGCGCAGGCCCTCCAGCAGTACCGGAACGCCGATCTCCTGCTCGTCGACCTGAACCTCCCCGACCTCGACGGCGTCGAACTCTGCCGGAGCATCCGGGCCCTGTGCGATGTGCCGATCATCGTCGTGACGGCCCGCGACTCCGAACTGGACCGGGTGCTCAGCCTGCGGGCCGGTTCCGACGACTACGTTCCCAAGCCCTACAGCCTGGCCGAGCTGATCGCGCGTATCGAGGCGGTCATGCGGAGGTCGCTGCGGCAGCCCGCCTCGCCCGACGAGGCCATCACCGTGGGCCTGTTGGGCATCGACCCGCGCACGAGGGAGATCCGCCTGGACGGCCGGCCCATCGAGGTCACGCGGAAGGAGTTCGACCTGCTGTACTTACTGGCCTCGCGGCCGGGCAGCGTCGTCACCCGCAAGCAGATCATGGCGCAGGTGTGGCGGGACTCCAGGTCCGAGCCGGGCCGCACCATCGACACCCATGTCAGCAGCCTGCGCGGCAAGCTGGGATCGAGCAGCTGGATCGTCACGGCCCGCGGCGTCGGTTTCCGCCTGGGCACCGCCTGATCCGGCGCGCCGTCTCCTGGAAGGACTGCCCGGTCAACGGCGACCGGCGGTCTTTCTTTCATGTCCGGCCCCGTCGGCCGGGAGCGGGGCGGCACCCGGCCGACGGGGCCGGCCCCGCGGAAGCCGGCAGGTTACCGCGAGGCCACCGTGCGGCCCCGGGGGCTGTCAGGCCCTGGACCTGCGGATGATCTCCAGAGCGGCCACCACCACGACACCGACGAACAGGTGCATCGGGATGAGGGTGGCCGCCGTCCCGCCGTCGGTGTCCTGGACCAGGGGACCGACGGCGGTGAGCACCGCCACCGCGCCGGCCACGGCCTGGCCCACGCGCAGGAACACCGGCCTCCAGCGGGCCAGCAGCAGGGTCACGAGGATGCCGAGCACCGGCGCCACGACGGAGATGAAGACGACGTCGCCGACACCGATCTTGTCCGGCTCGCCGTTGAGTTCGAGGACCAGGGAGGCCCCCGCGGCGTCGCCGATGAGCAGGATGACCACGTCGACGACGGCGGCGACGAGGGCGCTCCCCACCACGACCTGCCAGATGGGCAGCGTCCGCCGCCCCGCGGTGGTGCCGGTGGCGGCGGGGTTACTGCTGGTCATGAAGTCCTCCGGGGATATCGGGCCGGGCCGGCCGGAGAACGCTCCGGCCGGCCCGGACACAGGGGGGAGAGTGCTGATCGCTTCGGTGCCCGGACGGCGACGGCCGCCCGGATCACCCGCGGGTGGGGGGCAGGCTCAGGGCGTGCCGGAAGACGTCGTGCGGGTCGTAGGTGTTCTTCACCCGCTGAAGCCGGGGGTAGTTGTCCTTCCAGATGATCGAGTACCAGGGCACGCCGGAGGTGTTCTGGGCCGGGTCGCGCATGTCGACGTCCGGGTAGTTGATGTAGCCGCCGTCCTGCCGGGCGTTGGGCACCGGGAAGCCGCCGGTCGCCCCGTGCACGCTCTTGCGCAGCGTGCGAATCCACTCGACCTCGATCTCGTCCTGCGCCGGATCGGCCCAGTTGTTCGAGTACCACAGCTTGAGGACGGAGTCCCGCTGGGGAATCGCCGTCGCGGAGGAGGAGACGGTGTTGATCTTGCAGCCGTACGCCGCGAGGTACACCAGCCCGGCGCCGTAGTGGCTCTGATCGCTCAGTGAGCGGTACATCGCGCCCACCTGCTCCACGGTCAGCGGCTTGCGCAGGTGCCCGCCCATGGACTTCTGCCGCGAGTACTCCCCGTAGCTCGGGGTCGGCTCCAGCGCGATCTCCAGCCAGGTGCCCTCCTTGACGGTGACCGTCGGCTCCAGGCCCACCCCGGCGTTGACCGCCCGGATGTAGGAGTCGTGCATCCGCTCCATGCCCGGCGAGGTCGCGTCCCAGCGGATCTCCAGCTCGCAGGTGCCCGCGAAGTAGGAGTGCAGTTGCAGCGAGCTGTGCATCACGGCGTACGGGGAGCCGGGGAAGCTGTTCGCGGCGTGCCAGGCCCCGTGGTTGAGGACCAGGCGGGTGAAGCCCGCCTCGGTCAGCTCGGCCCAGGGCCAGCTCACCACGGTCTTGCGCATGCGCGCGGGCGGTTTGGGCAGCAGGGAGGACGGAGCGCCCGAGGCTCCCGGTGTCCGGAACCAGAACCGGGTCACGATGCCGAAGCCGCCGCCCCCGCCGCCGGTGTGGGCCCACCACAGGTCCCGGTTGGGGTCGCCGGGGTCACGGGTGGCGACGACGGTCCTGGCCCGGCCGCCCCGGTCCGCCACGACGATCTCGATCGCCTGGAGGTGGTCCACGACGAGGCCGTGGCGGCGCGAGAGCGGGCCGTACCCGCCGCCGCTGACGTGCCCGCCGACCCCCACCTCCGGACAGACCCCGCCCGGAACGGTCACGCCCCAGCCCTCGTAAAGGGCCCGGTACACGTCGCTCAGGCGGGCGCCCGCCTGGACGGAGAAGGCGCGCATCGCCGGGTCGTACCTGACCTCCTTCATCTCGGACAGGTCGACGAGGAGGCGGAACTGCGGATCGTCCACCAGCCCCTCGAAGGAGTGGCCGCCGCCGCGCACCGTGATGCGCTGATTCCTGGCGAGGGCCTGGTTCACCGCCTTCTCCACCTGCGCGGCGCCGTGCACGAGCCAGATCTCGTCCGGGGTGGCGACGAAACGGCCGTTGTAGCCGCGTCCCGCGAGCGCGGCGTAGCGGGCGTCGCCCGGCCTGACGATCACCTCCGGCGCGACCTTCGTGGCGGCCTGGGCCGTGGACGGGGTCAGTGCTGTCAAGCCCGCGGTGGCGCCGACCACCGCTGTCGCGGAGCCCAGGAACCTGCGTCGCGAAACCATAGTGAGCCCTATCTGTGCTGAAGTCCTGAAACAACACCGCATGGAGGCATGCGGCCCGGGGCCGAGGGGGGTACTTCAGCCAATCAGGCAGGGGAGGGTTTCAGCGCTCGCTTGACATGGATCTGTGCTGCGCCGGTCGTGGAGTTGAGGTTCCGGACCCCTTCCTCACAGACCGCCGGGCAGACCGGCCGCCTCGCGCAGGACCGCGAACAGGGCGTCCTGCGACTGGGCCCCGCTGAGCGGTGGCCGGTCCGCGACGAAGAACACCGGAACCCCGCGCACACCGAGGCCGCGGACCCGCTCCAGTTCGGCCCGCAACCGCGCGTCCCGCTCCGCGAGTTCCTCCGCGGAGACTCCTTCCTCCGGTTCGACACCGGCCTCCCGGGCGAGACGGGCGAGTACGTCCGCATCCCCGACGTGCAGCCCGTCGGTGAAGTGCGCCCGGAAGAGGCGCTCCGTCATCTGCTCGGCCCGGCCCTGGCGCGCGGCCCGCGCGATCAGCCGGTGCGCCTCGAAGGTGCCGGTGGCCACGGCGCGTTCGTAGTGGAGATCCAGCCCTTCCGACCGCAACTGACCGGCGTACGCGAGGGTCTGCCGCACCGCCTGCGGTCCGAAGGTCCGCTCCAGTACGGGCAGCAGGGGCTGCCCCTCGGTGCCGGCCCCCGGGGCGAGTTCGAACGGCAGGAACTCCACCCGGACGCTCACGCCCTGTTCGCGCAAGCGGTCCGCCGCCCGGGTGAAGCGGGTGTAACCGACGTAGGAGTGCACGCAGATCACGTCCAGCGCGATCCGTACGTCCACCGTGTTCGCGTCCGCTGATGTTGCTTCCCGCACGTCGGCAGCCTCTCTGGAGTCGATGTGCCAAGTATGTCTTCCTTGCGGGGGGTTGTCGCCCCCGTGGGAAGGCGGTGCGTGGCGGGGGTCAGCGGGAGCGCCGGCGGACGTCGGCCAGCAGGACGGCCTGGCGCAGGGTGTCGGCGTGCGGGGCTGAGCCCGCGCGGACCGCGGCGACGAAGGCGGCGACCGTGGCCGCGACCTGATCCGCCGCCGGCAGCCGGATCTCCTCCGTGCTCCCCGCCTCCACGCTGATCATGGTGGCGAGACCGGCCGGAGGGGTGAAGGCCCGGTCCACCGTGATCCGGCCCTCACTGCCCCACAGTTCGTACCGTGAGAGATAGGCGTGCTCCATGCCGAAGCTCAGGTGCGCGGTGACCCCGGCGGGGGTGGTCAGCAGCGCGTCGCCCGCCGTCTCCACCCGCCGCCCCGCGCCCCGGACGAGCCGGGCGCCCACGACGTCGAGATCCGGCCCCAGGAAGTGCAGGGCCGCCCGGAGCGGGTAGAGGCCGACGTCCGCCAAGGCCCCGCCGCCCAGACCGGGGTCGTACCTGATGTCGCCGTCGGGCAAGGGCGGAATGGTGAACGCCGCGTGCAGGGAGCGCGGTTCGCCGATCCGGCCGGTGGCCACCAGATCGCGCACCACCTCGTGCCGGGGGTGGTGGACGAACATCACGTTCTCCATCAGGGCCACCCCCCGGCGCCCGGCCAGACCGAGGAGCCGCTCGGTGCTCTCCGGCTCCGTCGTCAGCGGCTTCTCGGCCAGCACGTGTTTCCCCGCGTCGAGCGCCGCTTCCACCCACCGGGCGTGCAGCGCCGCGGGCAGCGGGACGTAGACCGCCTCGACGTCCTCCGCCTCCAGCACGGCGGCGTACCCCTCCACGGGGCGGCAGCCGAAGTCAGCGGCCACCTTCCCGGCCCTGGCCGCGTCCCGGCTGGCGACGGCCGCGATCTCCACGTCCGGGCTGGCGGCGAACGCGGGCAGCATCCGCCGCACGGCGATGGCGGCGCAGCCGAGTACCCCGACCCGCACCGGCGCGCTCACCGGGCCACCGCGTGGACCGCGTTGAGGCAGGCGAGCAGCGTGCGGGCCTGGACGTTGAGGTAGTGGCCGTGCCGGACCAGCCAGGTGAGCTGGCCCGGAGTGACCCAGGCGTAGCCGGGCGGCGGTTCGAGCGGGGCGTCGCGCTCCTCGGCGTCCACGAGCAGATAGCGGCTCTCGGCGTTGAGGAAGCGGCCGCCCTCCTCGGAGTGCACCGCCTCGTACCGGATTCGCCCGGCGGGCGCCCGCACCACCGCGTCCAGGAACAACGGGCGCTCCTGCGGCGGCAGATGGGCGTAGTTGCCCGGCGTGTACTGGACCGTGGGGCCGAGTTCGACGGTGTCCAGGAAGCCGCCCTCGACCCGGGCGTGCACCAGGACGTGGGGGGTGCCGTCGAAGGTGCGGGTGAGGAAGGCGGTGACGCCCGTGCCCACCGGTTCGAACAAGGGCTGGGTCCAGCTGGTGACCTCCCGGTTGCCGGCCTGCACGGACACCGCCACCACCTTGAAGTAGCGGCCCTCCTCGTGCTCGACGGCCATGTCGTCCCGCCGCCACCCCGGGAGGGCGGCGAGCGGGACCCGCTCGGCGTGCACGTCGTGCCGGGCGCGCTCACCGGTGATCCAGGACAGCAACTGGGTGTCGGAGTGCAGCGCCCCCTCGGCCGGCTGGGTGAGGGGGAGAGCGGAGAGAACGGTCCGGGAGTCCATGTTGACGACGTTGTCCCGGTGCAGCAGCTGTGCCAGCTGCCCCAGCGTGAGCCAGCAGAAGTCGTCCAGGAGGGGCACCTCGCCCTCCGCCTCCACGATCATGTTCCGGTTCGACTTGCGGTAGAACCACGAGCCGTGCTCGGACTGGAGCGCGTCGGCGACGACCCGGCCGCGACCGGGCCCCACGAAGTGTTCGATGTACTTGACGTCCGCGCCCCGGTGGGCCTTGGTGTAGTTGCTGCGGGTGGCCTGCACGGTGGGCGAGAGCTGCAGCAGGTTCGGGTTGCCGGGCTCCATCTTCGCCTGCATCAGGAAGTGCAGGACACCGTCGAACTCCTTGGCCAGGATGCCCAGGACGCCGACCTCCGGCTGCTCGATGGTCGGCTGGTACCACTCGGCTTGCGGACCGTCGCCGTACGGGGCGCCCCGCTCGGTGACGTGCAGACCCCTGACGGTGAAGAACCGTCCGCTGCGGTGCGCGAGGTCGCCGGTGGTCTCCTGGAACGACCAGCCGTCCAGCGCGGCGAAGGGGACCCGGTCCACCCGGAAGGCGTTGGCCAGGCGGCGCCCGGCGAGCCAGTCCCCGAAACCGTCGGTCGACAGGTGCGCGCCCCGGGTGGTGGCGGCCGAGAGCGCGAGCCGGTCCGCCAGCGGCGCCGTGTCGTCACGTGGGGTGAGGGTCAGAGGCAGTGTCAAGGGAACTCCACGGGTGCGAGGGGGTCCGGGATGGGAGGTGTGCGGGGCATGGCCCGGCCGACGGCGGCCTGGGCCCGGCCGGTACCGGCTCCGGCTGAGCCGGCCTCGGCTCGGGCCCGGTCGGCGCACTCGGGCTCAGCCGAGGTCGACGATCGTGAACAGGCCCTTCTGGACGAGCCTGGTCCCGTCGGTGGCGTCCTTCGACCAAGTGATCACCGCGTACCGGTCCCGGTCCAGCGCGAGCCGTACGACCGAGGAGCGGCCTGTGGAGAGGTGCAGGCTCCCCAGGCTCAGCGAGGTGAACGGGGAGCCCGGCGGCAGCGAGCCGTCCTCGGGCAAGGAGTCGAAGTACGCCCGCAGACCGGCCTCAGTGGTGCCCTCCGCGATCTTCACGAAGAGCAGTTCGTTGACCTGGCCGGGGATCTCGTTGACGTAGCGCAGCGGCTCTCCCGCCCGCGGTGTGCCGCGCACCTCCAGGCGCGGCCCGAGGCCGGCAACGTTCTTCGACACGAACGTCGCGGTGGGGGTGAGGCCCTGGTCCACCGGGGCGCCGGTGACCGTCAGCCACCGGTAGCGGGGCGTGGTCTCGCCCGCGGTCAGGTAGTCGAACAGCAGGTACCTGCCCGGCCTCAGCCGCTGGGTGAAGGAGCCCGGTTGGCCGGGCTGGACCACCAGCCCGCCGAGCAGGGTGGCGGTCCGGTTCAGCTCGGCCGCCCCCGGCGGAACCTCGGCGGGGGTGTTGGACAGGGCGCCGGAGAGGGCGCCCAAAAAGTCGTCCCAGCCCTTGCCGTCCTTCAGCCGGGCGAGGCCCACCCAGCCCTTGCCCGCCGCGGTGGTCGAGGCGTGGAAGGTCGTGAGGCCGGGACGGGTGACCGCCGGGGCCGACAGCCCCTCGGCGGTCGAGGTGACGGTGACCGTGTGGGACGCCGGGGCCGGCGCGAGGGGCGGCGCGGCCGCCCGGGACGGGGCCGCCGGCGCGGCCGGGCCCGGGACGCCCGCCCACAGCAGCGCGGCGCCGGCCAGTGCGGTCGTGAGGCGTGTGAGTCGTGTGAGGCGCGTCATCCGGTGGGCCCTCCTCCGTCGTCCGCGGCGGGTCCCGTACGGCGCGTCGTGGGTGCGCGTACGGGCCCTCCCGGTGGGCTGTCCTTCTTCTCGCCCGGCACGTCAGGCGGGGGTGGGGGCGTCGGAGGCCACGGAGGTCGTGAACGGGCCGAGGACGCGCCGGTAGTAGTCGGGACCGAAACCCATCCGGGCGACCTGCGGGACCAGGGAGCGCAGCTTCCGCGTCGAGATGACGTGCTGGCGCACCCCCGTCTCGACGAACTCCCGGCGGGCCCGGAGCCCGAGGACCCGGGCGAGGTGGTCGAGGATGTCCTCCACGGGCACCGCGAACCCCGAGGCCACGTTGACCGTCTCGGCCCGCAGGTCCAGGGCGAGCAGGTGGTCGATGACGGCTACCACGTCCCCGACCTCGATCAGGTCGCGGGCCGCGCCCCGGTGCACACGGACGGTGCCCTGACGCAACTGCCGTACGAGGGTGGGCAGGAGCTGGTGCTCGGGCTGGTCGGGGCCGACCAGATGGCCCAGGCGCAGGATCAGGTGGTCGGCTCCCGACTCGCGGAGCTGCTCCTCAAGGGCGAGCTTGTGCGCCCCGTAGGGGGTGCAGGCCCGTACGGGGATGTCCTCGCGGCCGGGCCCGTCCACGAGCCCGTACATGCCGCTCGCCGCGGTCGAGAAGAACAGCAGCCGCCGGCCGGTCTCCCGGCAGCCCTCGGCCACCACGCGCAGCAGGGCCGCCTCGCGGGCGAAGTCCTCGTCGGAGGTGCCGCTCGCCCAGGACACGCCGGCCGCCAGGGCCACGGTGTCCGGGTGCCGGCCGGCCAGCGGGCGCAGATTCCGGGCGAGGAAACCCGATCCCACAATGTCCATACGTCGTCGTCCCGATCTCTTCAGGGGGCGGAGGGCAGGCCGGCTCAGCCACGCGCGGCCACGAACTCCTTGATCGAGGTGGTGACGTAGTCCAGCATCTCGTCGGTGAGCGCCGGATAGACCCCGATCCAGAAGGTGTGCTCGGTGATGATGTCGCTGTTGGTCAGCTCGCCCACGACCCGGTGCGGCTGGTCGATGTAGGCCGGGTGCCGGGTCAGGTTCCCGGCGAACAGCCGGCGGGTGCCGATCTTCCGGTCCTCCAGGAAGTCCACCAACTCGGCCCGGCTGAAGGGAGCTTCGGGATCGACCGTGAGTACGAACCCGAACCAGCTGGGCTCGGAGCGCTCGGTCGCCTCCGGGAGCAGCAGCCCCGGGACCCCGTCCAGGCCCTCGCGCAGGCGCCGCCAGTTGCGCTTGCGCGCCTCGATGAAGGAGTCGAGCTTGCTCAACTGGGTCAGTCCCAGGGCCGCCTGGATGTCGGTGGCCTTCAGGTTGTACCCCACGTGCGAGAAGATGTACTTGTGGTCGTAGCCGGCCGGCAGATTCCCCATCTGGTACGTGAACCGCTTCAGGCACCGGTCGTTCTCGCCCGGCTCGCACCAGCAGTCCCGGCCCCAGTCGCGCAGTGACTCCACGATCCGGGCCAGCGCCAGGTTGGAGGTCAGTACGCAGCCGCCCTCGCCCATCGTGAGATGGTGGGCCGGGTAGAAGCTCACCGTGGTCATGTCGCCGAAGGAACCGGTGAGCTTCCCGTCGTACAGCGAACCCACCGCGTCGCAGTTGTCCTCGATCAGGAACAGGTCGTGGTCCTCGGCGAGCTGGGCGATCTCGGCGACCTCGAAGGGGTTGCCGAGCGCGTGCGCGAGGATGATCGCGCGCGTTTTGGGCCCGATCGCGGCGGCCACCTTGTCGGCGGTGGCGTTGTAGGTCGGGAGGTCCACGTCCACGAAGACCGGGACCAGACCGTTCTGGAGGATCGGGTTGACGGTGGTCGGGAAGCCCGCGGCGACGGTGACGACCTCGTCACCCGGCCGCAGCCGCCGGTCCTCCAGCAGATGCGAGGTCAGGGCCGACACGGCCAGCAGGTTGGCCGAGGAACCGGAGTTCGTCAGATGCGCCTTGCGACGCTTCAGGCGCCGGGCGAAGGCGGACTCGAACTTGCGGGAGCTGCGCCCGGCGGCGATCCGCATGTCCAGTGCGGCCTCCACCAGCGCCGCGCGGTCCGCCTCGTCCAGCACCGCGCCGGACGGCCAGATCTCGGTCGTGCCCGGTACGAACTCGCGCTGCGGGGAGGTCTCCTGGTGGTACTTGTGGACTTCTTCGAGGATGAGGTCCTTGCGATCGCTCATGATCAGTTCCTTTCCGTGGCCGCTGTGCCGGCCGTGAAACCGAGAGGTGTGCCCTGCGGAAGCCCTTCCGGGGGCAGTACGGAGGCCAGAAGGCTCCGCAGGGAGTCGTCCACGCCACGCCGCGGCCGCCAGCCGAGCAGCTCGCGGGCCAGCGTGACGTCGAGACACTGCCGGGGGACGTCGGTGCGCGCGGCCGGGCCCGAGGCCGTCTCGGTCACGGTCACCGGCAGGCCGCTGAGCGCGATCATGCGGTCGATCAGCCCGCGCACGGGGACGGCCTCACCGCGGCCCACGTTGATCACCCGGCCGGTGACGGCCGCCGCGGGCGCGGTCGCCGCGGCCACCACGGCCTCGGCGACGTCGTCGAGGTCCACCAGATCGCGGGCGGTGCGCAGGGGCGGCAGGTGGAGCGCCGCCGCCTCCGAGCCGAGCGCCCGGGACCGCGCCGCCTCACGCAGATGCGCCGCGAGACGCCCGAACAGACTGCCCTCCGGGACCCCGGGGCCCAGTACGTTGGCGAGCCGGAGCACCACCCCCTCGACGCCCTGTCGCGCCCCGTCGAGCACCGCCTGGGTGCCCTGGAGCTTCGTGCGGCCGTACGCCGTGACCGGCAGGGGCGGCTGGTCCTCGCCGGTGGCGCCGTCGGGGGCGCCGGCCCCGTACTCGTGGACGCTGCCGAGCTGGATCAGCCGCACCGGCGGACCCGGCAGAGCGGCCAGCGCGGCCACCGTCCGCTCGACCAGTTCGGCGTTGCCCGCGGCCATCGCCGCCTCGTCGGCCCGCCAGGCCCGCCCGGCCGCGTTGACCACGAGGCCGGGGCCGCTCGCCGCCAGCGCCTCCACGATCTCCCGGTGGGTCGCCGTGAGCGGGTCGAGACGCGCGGCCGTCACACCGGGGCCGACCGCGCGCACCGCGCCGGGGGACGCGGTGCGCGACAGCAGCCGTACCCGGGCTCCGCGCCCGCTGAACTCCGCGCCCAGACGCCGGCCGAGGAAACCCGTCCCGCCGAGGACCACCACCGACAGCCCGGCGACCGGGCGGTGCTCAGCCGGCACGGTGGGTGCCGTCCTTGACGGCCTTCCACCAGCCGGGGTTGTCGCGGTACCACGCGACGGTGTCGGCCAGGCCCTGCTCGAAGCCGATCCGCGGGGCGTAGCCGAGCTGCTCGCTGATCTTGGACTCGTCGATCGAGTAACGCAGGTCGTGCGCCTTGCGGTCGGAGACGCGGCGGATCATCTCCTCGGTGGAACCCGTGAGTTCGAGCAGCTTCCGGGTCAGGTCGAGGTTGGTGTACTCGTTGCCGCCGCCGATGTTGTAGACCTCGCCGGGCTGCCCGCCGTTGAGGACGAGGTGGATGCCGCGGCAGTGGTCCGCCACGTGCAGCCACTCGCGGACATTGCGCCCGTCCCCGTACAACGGGACCTGGCGGCCCTCCAGGAGATGGGTGACGAACAGCGGGATGACCTTCTCGGGGTGCTGGTAGGGCCCGTAGTTGTTGGAGCAGCGGGTGATCGACAGGTCGATGCCGTGGGTGCGCCAGTAGGCCCGCGCGACCAAGTCCGAGCCGGCCTTCGAGGCGGCGTAGGGGGAGTTCGGGGCCAGCGGCCACTCCTCCGTCCAGGAGCCCTCCTCGATCGAGCCGTACACCTCGTCCGTGGAGACGTGCACGAACCGTTCGACGCCGGTGTCCAGCACGGCGTCCAGCAGCGTCTGGGTGCCCAGGACGTTGGTTCGGAAGAACTCGCCGGCGCCCTCCAGGGACCGGTCCACGTGCGACTCGGCCGCGAAGTGGACGACGGCGTCGTGCCCGGGAAGCAACTCGCGCAGCAGCTCGCGGTCGCAGACGTCGCCCCGGACGAACTCCATGCGCGGATGCGAGACGGGCAGGTTCTGCCGGTTGCCCGCGTAGGTCAGCTTGTCGAGGGCGGTGACCCGTGCGCCTTCCCAGCCGCTGTACTCGTCAGCCAGCAGCCCGCGCGTGAAGTGCGAGCCGATGAACCCCGCCGCTCCGGTGACCAGAATCCTCATGCCGCGACCTCCACTCGGGTGTGATCTCCGACGACCAGGCAGTGGTGACCGGTGCCCCGGCCGGTGGTGCCCACGGAAGCGGCCCGCCCGATCAGCGAGTCGCGCAGTTCGCGCACCCCGGTCACGGACGACTCGTCCAGGGCGATGGACCGCTCCAGCCTGCTGTCCCGCACCAGGCAGTTCCGCCCGATGGACGTGTGCGGGCCGACGTGGCTGTTCTCCACCACCGTCCCGGAGCCGATGACGGCCGGTCCCTCGATGCGGGACCGCACGATCCGGGCGCCCTGCTCCACGACGACCTGGCCGACCAGGACGCTGCCGGCGTCGACCCGGCCCTCGACGCGCCGGGACAGGCCCTCCAGGAGGTGGCTGTTGCACTCCAGTACGTCCTCCACCCTCCCCGTGTCCTTCCAGTAGCCGTCGTACCGGCTGGCCCGGACCTCGGCCCCGGAGTCCAGGAGCCACTGGACGGCGTCGGTGATCTCCAGCTCGCCGCGGGCGCTGGGCGTGATGGCCGCCACCGCCTCGTGGACGGCGGGGGTGAAGAAGTACACGCCGATCAGCGCGAGGTCGCTGCGTGGTTCAAGCGGCTTCTCCACCAGGCGCAGCACCTCGCCCTCGGTGCCCAGTTCGGCGACGCCGAAGGCGGAGGGATCGGCGACCTTGTGCACGACGACCTGGGCCGCGGGCCGGTGCCGGCTGAACTCCTCGGCGATCGGGACGACCCCGTCGGGCAGCATGTTGTCGCCCAGGTACATCACGAAGTCGTCCTCGGCCAGGAAGGGCCGGGCGATGGCCACCGTGTGGGCCAGCCCGCGCGGCGCGTCCTGCGGGATGTAGGTGATGCGCACACCGAAGCGGAGGCCGTCGCCGAGGACCGCCTCGATCTCGGGTCCCCGGTCGCCGATGACGACGCCGACCTCGGTCACGCCGAGGGCGCGGACGGACTCCAGCACATGCACCAGCACCGGGGTGTTGGCGATGGGGATGAGTTGTTTGGGCATCGAGTAGGTGAAAGGCCGCAGCCGGGTACCGGACCCGCCTGCGAGCACCAGAGCCTTCATCGAGAGGTCCTCTCGGTTCGTATGGTCACGCGAGCCGTCCGATGGTCACGCGAGTTGTCCGAGCGTCGCGACCACGCTCGCGGGGGCGGGCATGGCGGCGATCTCACGGGAGAGCTCCCGGGCCCGTTCGCCGTACCCCTCCTTGGACAGCAGCTCCTGGCAGGCGTCGGCGATCGCCCCCGCCGAGTCGTCTCCGGGGAGCAGGGTGATCGCGGCGCCGTAGTCCGCGACCCGCGAGGCCGGCTTCTCCAGTACCGCGCCCTTGGGGACGAGCAGCTGGGGCACACCGGCGACGAGCCCGGTCAGCGTGCTGACACCACCGGCGTGGTGCACGAGCAGGTCGCAGGTCGGCGCCACGAGGTCCAGGGGCACCCAGCCGACCCGGGCGCCCGGAAGTTCCTCGCGCAAGCCCGGGGCGACCTCGTCGGGGGCGGCGACGATCAGTTCGACGCCCCAGGAGGCGACGTCCTTCGCCAGTCCCCGCAGGAAGTCGAAGTTCCTGTCGTAGCTCTCCTTGGCCACCCGGCTCCCCGAGGTCACCAGGACCCGGCGGCGCTCGCCCCTGGCGAGCATCCAGGGCTCCAGCCGCCGTTGGGCGTTCGCCGGGACGTAGCGCATCGGCTGCGCGTCGGCGGCGCCCGCCGGACGCAGGCTCGGCGGGCAGATGTCCACGAAGAGATCCGGTTCGGGCAGCTTGCTCAGCCCGAACTCGGCCAGCTCCGGGCGGAGTTCCGCGTCCGCGCCGGGGTGGATGCCGTCCGCCTCGATGGCGTCCCAGCTCTGCCGCACATGCGGTACGCCCAGATGCAGGGCGAGCAGCGGGGCGACGTAGCTCATCGTGCCGCCGACGATGAGGCCGGGGCGCCAGACGCGGCAGAACTCCAGCATGCCCGGCAGGCTGGAGGCGGCCATGCGGGAGAACCAGCGGCCCGTGAAGAGCGCCTGCTCCACCGGGTCCGCCGGGATCGTCTCGGGCCGGCCCGACCGGTCCGTGGTGATGAAGTGGCGGATGGGCAGTTCGGTGGTCGCGATGCCCGGCAGTCCCGAGGAGGTGATGTACGGGACCATGTCGTCGTTGGCGGCCATCACGACCTGATGGCCGGCGTTGCGGGCGGCGGTGGCCAGCGGGGCCAGGGCGAACACGGTCGCCGGGCTGCCCGCGGCGACGAAGAGCATCCTCACGGCGTCCCCGCCTCGTGGAATCGGGGCAGCAGCCCTGCCCGCACGGCCTCGGCCAGGTTCGGCGCCTTGGCGTCCTTGTCCGAGATGAGCGGGGTCTCGGCGCAGTCCCAGGGCAGTGCGAGATCCGGGTCCAGTGGGTTGATGTCGATCTGCGTTCCGGGCACGTACGTGGAGGTCACGACATAACAGATGCAGGCGTCGTCGCTGAGCGCGAGGAAGCCGTGGCCGACTCCCTCCGGTACCAGGACCGAGGTGCCCGCCTCCGCGTCCAGCACGTTGACCCGGTGCTGTCCGAAGGCCGGCGAGCCGACGCGCAGGTCCACGACGATGTCCCGCAGCGTCCCGCGCACACACGTGACGTACTTGGCCTGCCCCGGCGGGATGCGCACGCTGTGCAGACCGCGCAGCGTGTGGCGTCTGGACACGGAGTAGTTGATCTGGCGCGGCAGGAAGGGGTGGCCGGTGGCCTCCTCCAGCAGGTCCCCGCGCATCGCCTCGTAGAAGGTTCCCCGGTCGTCGGGCCGGTGCCGGGGGGTGATCACGAAGGCTCCGGGAATGGACATTTCCTCGATGTGCACTACACGCTCGCCTTTCTGGGGTGCGCCGCCCCGCGGGTCAGCTGTTCCAGTCGTGCCGCCACCGCGGCGGGGGTGGGCATCGCGGCCATCTCGGCGGACAGGCGGCGCGCCGCCCTGGTGTGACCGGGGTCGGTCAGCAGCGCCTCCAGCGCCTCGCCGAGGATTCGCGGGTCCTCCTGCTCCCGCGGGGTGTCGAAGCTCAGCCCGGCGCCGGTCGCCGCGAGCCGGTCGCCCAGCGGGAAGTGGTCCGCCAGCTGGGGCAGTACGAGCTGCGGCAGCCCGAAGGCCGTCGCGGTCATCGCCGTGCCCGCGCCGCCGTGGTGCACCATCGCGTCACAGCCACCGAGGAACAGGTGCAGGGGCAGCGGGTCCACCACGCGCACGTTGCCGGGCAGCGGACCGACCGCGCCGCGGCGGGAGGCGGGCAGGGTCACGACGATCTCGGTGGCGGGCCGGCGGGCGAGGGCGCGCAGCAGACCGCCGGTGAAGCGCTCGCCGTGCAGCGCCAGGGTGTTGCCGAGGGAGACGGCCACCCGCTTGCGGCCCGCCCCCGGTCCCCGGTCGGCCCGCACCCAGGCCGGTACCTCGCCGCCGCCGTTGAAGGGCACGTAGCGGATCGGCGTCCCCGTGCCGTCCCGCGGAATCCGCAGCGAGGGCGGGCACGGGTCGAGCAGCAGGTCCGGGTCCGGCAGCGTGGACAGGCCCAGCGACTCGCAGCGCTCCCGCGCCCTGGAGCGCGCGTACGCGCGGGCCGGTCCCGAGATGGCGTCCACCGTCCACCGGTGGTGCACCACCGGCACCCCCAGCCGCGCCCCGATGATGAGGGAGCAGTACTCCAGCGGGTCGGCCAGCAGCAGGTCCGGTCGATGGGCCTTCGCCACCTCGGTGTAGCGGTCGAGCAGGGAATCGGCGTGGGCCCACCACAACCGGCCGTAGCCGCCCAGGTGTTCGGGTGCGGGCCGGGGTCTCGCCCGAAGCGGCCGCCGGTCCTCGGGCAGCCCCTTGAGTAGCATCGCGTCGACGTCGAAGGCCGCGCCGACCCCGATACCGACCAGCCCGCTGGTACGGACGGCTTCGAGCACGTCGGGCTGGCCGAGGACGGTCACCTCGTGCCCGGCGGCCCGCAGCGCCCACAACAGGGGTACGGCGGGCAGGAGATGGGTGGGTACGGGGGTGGAGATCACCAGTACGCGCATCGGCGGACAGTCCTTCCGGGGTGCGGTCAGCGGCGTTCGGCGGTCAGCCGCTCCAGCAGCGGGACGATGTCCGAGGGCGCGGGCGTGGCGAGCATCTCCTGGTGGAGGCGGTCCGCGCCCAGCTGGAAGGAGGGCTCCTCCAGGAGCCGTACGAGCTGCTTGTGCAGGCCGGCGGCGTCCGGCGCCTCGTGGTCGGCCACCAGCCCCGCGCCCATGTCCGCGACATAGCGGGCCGTGACCATCTCGTCCCACATGACCAACGGCATCACCAGCTGGGGCACCCGGAAGGCGACGGCCGAGGCGAAGGTGCCGCCACCGCCGTGGTGAATGATCGCGGAGCTGGTCGGCAGCACCTGATTGAGCGGTACGTACTCCACCGCGCGGACGTTGTCCGGCAGCGTCCCGACCTCGGCGAGCTGCTGGCTGTTGACGGTGGCGACCAGCTCGACGTCCAGCGCGGAGACCGATTCGAAGAAGTCCCGCATCGGGAAACCGCTGTACTTGCCGAAGATCTTGCGCCGGCTCACCCCCAGGGACAACACCACCCGGGGCCGGCCGGGCCGCGTGTGGAGCCAGTTGGGCAAGGTGGACGCGCCGGTGTAGGGGACCCGCCGCACCGGGACACGCGGCACCTGTAGCGGCGCCTGCATCCGGGACTGGGTCAGATCGAGGCTCCACTGGCCGAGCACCATCTCGTCGCTGAACTCCAGCCCGTACCGCTCCAGCGCCGGACCGAACCACTCAAGCCAAGGATGCGTGGTCAACTCGGACTCCGGATCAGCGAGTTCCTGCTTCGTCCGCTCGTGGATCACGCCGATGTTGTCCATTCCCCAGAGCAGCCGCGCGTGGGCGGCGCCGCTGACCCGGGCGGCGATCGGCGCGGGGAACATCAACGGGTCCCACAGGACGAGGTCGGGCCGCCAGTCGCGCGCGAAGTCGATCAGGTTGTCCAGTACGGGCCTGCGGGCGTCCGGGTCCTCGGGCGTCGGGTAGTGCAGCCGGAACATGCCGGTGAGGATCGCGCGGGTCGTCTTCCACGAACCGCCGGTCGCGCTCTCGTGGGCGTCGAAGCCGAGCGAGGGCCGGTCCGGCTTGGTGTCCCCGGTGTGCGGGCCGAGCGCGGCCGGCAGCTCCTCCGGGGTGCCGAGCGCCACGGCGTTGAGGCCCGCCGCGCTGATGTTCGCGATCACCGCGGGGTCCACCACCCCCGCGTGGCTGGCGACGACGACCTCGTGCCCGGCGCTCTGCAGCGCCCAGGCCAGCGGTACGACCGGATACAGGTGTGCCGTCGCCGGAAAGATGGTGAACAGGACACGCATCGTTGATCTCCGTTCGCGTTCGCGCGCGTTGGTGGCGTGGAGGAAACAGGGGGCGTCGGTGTGCGGGAGTCTCGGCGGACGTCGTCCGGTGGCGTAGGCGCGGGGGCCGCAGGATGCTCCGTCGTGCGCTCAGGAGGCGGCGGGCTTCGCCGCGCCGCCCCGGTACCGGCAGCCGACCACGGCCCCGGCCGCGGACAGAGCGGTGAGCAGCGCCAGCGCCGGGCGGTAGCCCACCGAGGAGAGTGCCGCGACGGCGGGCAGCGTGAGCACCGCACCCAGTTGCACGGCGGTCTGGTAGACCGGCACCGCCGCACCCCGGTGCTCCGCCGCGACTCCCGAGGTGGCCTGGAGGTTGAGGGCGGCGAAGGACAGGACGAAGCCGGCCTCGACCAGGAGCAGCGCCGGCAGCACCCCGGTGAGGTACCCGCCGGGCTCCCCCGTCAGCAGGGCCGTCGCGCAGCCGAGCGCCGCCGCGCAGCCGCCCGCGGCGATCAGCCGCTGCGTCCCGAAACGCGCCACCGTCCGGCCGGCGAACGGCAGGGACACCGCCAGGGGCACGCAGGCGGGCAGCAGGGCGAGCGCGGTCCGCGGCGGGCCCCAGCCCCACGCGTCGTGCAGCCGGTGGGTGAGAAGCAACAGCAGCCCGAGATACGTGCCGTTGAGCACCGCCGCGCACACCGCCGAGCGCCTGAACGGACCGTCGCGCAGCAGCCGTGGCAGCCTCACCCGCGGCACCGCCACCGCCCCCCGGGCGTCACGGGGGATCAGCCGGTAACCCGCCACCAGCAGGAGCAGGGCGACCGGTGCGGGGAACACCGGAACCCATCGCCAGCTCAGCTCCGTGAGCGCCCCGGCGCACAGCAGGCCGGCGGTGAACCCGGCCGCCCCGAACAGCGAGTACACCGACACCGCCCGGCGCTGCTCGGGGCCCGGCCGGAAGGTGGCGGCGATGATCGCGAGTCCGGCCGGGGCGGTCAGCGCGGCACACGCGCCCTTGACCACCCGGGTGGCGATCAGCACGCTGCCCTGGCCGGCGAGGCCGCCGGCCAGCGAGGCGACGACGAACACCGGCAGAGCCGCGAGATACACCCGCCGCCGTCCCCACCGGGCGACCAGACGGGGGCCGAGAAGCAGCAGCGCCGCGAACCCGGCGGCGAAACCGCTCATGACCCACTGCGCCGCGAAGTCCGAGAGACCGAGGTCCCCGGCCATGGCGGGCAGCGCGACCAGGACGACGGAGACCTCCAGCGCGTCGACGAGCATGTTGCCCGCCAGGACGAACAGCAGCGCCCGCCGTCCGGCACCGGTGCGGGGGGCGGGAGGTGAGGAGAGAGTCGACATGGTGACCGTCCGCCCGTTCAGCCGCCCAGCAGGGTGCCGCCACTGGCGTCCAGGTAGGAGCCCGTGATCCAGCGGGAGTCGTCGCTCGCGAGGAAGGCCACCACGTCGGCGACGTCCCGCGCCTCCCCGACCCGGTTGAACACCGAGTAGCCCGCCATGGCGGCGACCGCCTCGGGGTCGTCGAAGACCGGCGCCCCGTTGTTCGTGATCCCCGGGCCGACACTGTTCACCGTGATGCCGCGCGGGCCCAGGTGCTTGGCGAAGTGCAGGGTGAGCTGGTCGATCGCGCCCTTGGTCATCGCGTACGCCACCTCCTGCGGGTTGGCGACCCGGGTCAGCCCCGAGGAGATGTTGATGATCCGGCCCCCGTCGGGCAGGTTGGTCAGCGCCCGCTGCACGAGGAAGTACGGCGCCTTGGCGTTGACGGCGAAGAGCCGGTCGAACTGCTCGGGCGTGAGGTCCTCGGGGTTCACCCCGCCCATCACCCCGGCGTTGTTCACCAGGATGTCGAGGGTGGTGGAGCCGGTGCGCTCCTTCAGCTCCCGCTCCAGGGTCAGGAACAGTTCGTGGACGTCGCCGTCCACCCCCAGCCGCGCCGGTACGGCGAAGGCCCGCCCGCCGTCCTTCTCGATCGCGGCGACCGTCTCCTCGGCGGCCTCCCCGCTGCTGGAGCAGTGCACCGCGACGAGCGCCCCGTCGCGGGCCAGTCGCAGGGCCGTGGCCCGCCCGATGCCCCGGCTGGAGCCGGTGACGAGCGCGGTCTTTCCGCTGAGCCTGCCCATGGTGATGTCCCTTCGCGTGATGTGCTGACGAATCGGTGCCGGGTCGACGGGGCCGGCGAGGTCCCCGGGGACGGACGAGCCGAGCGGCGCGGGAGGCCGCGACCCCTCGGGGCTCCCGCCGTCCAGCCCGCTGATCATGGCGCCGAGGTGGCGGCGGACGGCGCCGATCCCCAGCAGCTCCCCGAGGACGGAGCGCAGGGCGTCCACCTCGGGCCCCCCGAAGAGGAGCTGGGCCTGCGCGTCGATGTTGGCCAGCACCCGCGCGCCCACCGGGTGGCGGACCGAGTGGTAGCTGTCGAGCAGGTCGGGACCGGACCCCGGCGGCCCCTGCGCGAGATGGCGGGCGAGTTTCCCGCCCAGGTCCATCGCGTCCTGCAGCCCGAGGTTGAGCGCCTGGCCGCCCACCGGCAACTGGGCGTGCGCGGCGTCCCCGGCGAGCAGGAGCCGGCCCTTGCGGTAACGGGCCGCCTGGAGCCGGGCGTTGTCGAAGGCGTTGAGCCACAGCGCGCGGGCCCCGCCGAGGTCCTCGCCGGTGACGTGCTCCCACACCCGCCTGACCTCGGCGAAGGAGGGCGTCCTGGCCGGACCGGGAACCCGGTCGAAGGCGTGCACCATGACGCGGGTGACGCCGTCGGGACCGCGACGGGCGTTGGCCACGCCGTTCGGATGCCGCTCGAAACGGCGCTCGCGCACCTCGACGCCGGCCAGGTCGGCCCGCAACAGCTCCTTGGTCGCCTCGGCCCCGCGCATGAGGAAGCCCCCCAGTCTGCGCACGACGCTGCCGCCCCCGTCACAGCCCACGACGTAGGCGGCGCCGAACCGCCGCTGCCGCCCCTCCGGCGTGGTGGTGGTGACCTCCACCCGGTCGTGCTCCTCGGCCAGACCGGTCACCGTGTGCCCGCGCCGCACCTCGGCGCCGCGCTCCTGCGCCCAGTCGGCGAGTACGGCCTCGACCAAGGTCTGCGGCGCCTTCCACTGCCCCGCGTACGCGCTGTCCCCGGCCTCGGCCAGGTCCAGGCGCAGCCCGCCGAAATGGCCGGGGCCGGCGTCGGGCAGCGGCCCGAACCGGTCCAGCAGGCCGCGCTCGTGCAGCAGTTCCACGGTGCGGGCGTGCAGGACCGAGGCCCGCGACTCGGTGGTGGGCTCGGCCAGCCGCTCCAGGACGAGCACCCGCGCCCCGCCGCCGCGCAGCTCACCGGCGAGCATCAGGCCCACCGGACCCGCGCCGACGACGATCACGTCGGTCTCCGGCCCGGCCGGCATCAGAGCCGGTTCTCGGCGTGGTCCTTGGCGTGCCCCAGGGTGGCGCGGCTGTTGGTGCTCAGCGCGCCGCGCACGTACTCCCGGGCGTCCGCGACGCTCGCCTCCGGTCCGAGGATCCGGGCGATGTTGTCGGTGTTGAGGACGACGGTGTGCTGCGAGGAGGCGGTGGCCCCGCTCTCGTCCTCCGTGAACGTCCAGCAGCCGGTGTGCAGGGTCATCAGCGCGGGAAGGGTGACCTGCTTGTACGCGATCCGGTGGTGCGGGAAGGCGACCCGGTACGACTTGGTGGTGTGCGTCGACCCGTCCTTGGCGCGGGTGTCCATCTCCAGCGTCTGCAGGCCCGGCGTGTCCTCCGAGAAGCGCACCGAGGCGACGTGGGGCAGCCGCTCCACCCACCGGCCCGCCTCGTTGACGAAGTCGTAGGCGGCCTTGGCCGGGCCGGCGATCCGCACACTGTCCTCGAAGGAGAAGGTGAGCGCCTCCTCGGCGTGCACCCGCTCCACATTGGTCTTCAACGCGGCCAGCTCGGAACGCGAGTTGCTGTCGACGGCCTCGTCGATCCACCGCAGGCCGGCCGGGTCGTCGTCGACGGCCCGGTAGTCGTGCAGCAGCCGGACGCGGGCCGACCCGCCGGGCAGCGGCTCGATGATCCAGGTGCCGCCCATGGCCGCGACCGGCGGGGTGGAGACCTCCTGGCGGAAGGTGATCCGCAGCCCGTCCGGGTCCAGGGTGCGCCGCGAGGTCCAGCTCTTGGCCTCACCGCCCGCGGTCGCCCAGATCCGGATGCGTTCCTCGCCGGCGCCGCGCTCGACGTGGTCGACGAAGATGGTGGGCGGGAACAACCGCGGCCAGTTCTCCACCTCGGCGATCAGCCGGTAGACGTCGGCGGCCGGAGCCGCGACGGTGATCTCGTGCTCCACCTGGCGAGTCGTCATGACGATCTCCTCTCGGGTCTCAGAAGTTGCCCAGGCCGCCGCAGACGTTCAGCGCCTGGGAGGTGAGGGAGGCGGCCGTGTCGGAGACCAGATAGCCGACCAGGCCGGCGACCTCCTCGGGGGTCGAGTAGCGGCCCAGCGGGATCTTCGCCTGGAACTTCTCCAGGATCGCCTCCTCGCTCGTGTCGTAGGCGGCCGCGTATCCCTGGCGGACGCGCTGCGCCATCGGGGTCTCGACGTAACCGGGGCAGACCGCGTTGACCGTGATGCCGGTGGGCGCCAGTTCGTTGCCGAGCGCCTTGGTGAACCCGACGACGGCGTGTTTGGAGGCGGAGTACGGGGCCCCGAGCACCACGCCCTGCTTGCCCGCGGTCGAGGCGATGTTGACGATCCGGCCGCGGTCCTTGCCGCGCAGTCCGCCCGTGGTGAGCACGGCGCGGGTCATCAAGAAGACGCTGTTGAGGTTCGTGTCGATCACGTCGTACCAGAGCTCGTCGCTGATGTCGGCCGTCACACCACCGCCCGACCGGCCGGCGTTGTTGACCAGGACGTCGATCGTGCCGAAGCGGTCGACGGCCCGCCGCACGAACCGCGTCACCTCGTCCTTGGAGCGCACGTCGCACGGGGCGCCGTCCACCTCCAGGCCCTCGTCGAGGAGCTCCTTCACCGTGCTCGTCACGCCCGACTCGGTGCGGGCGCAGAGGAACACCTGATGGCCCGCGCGGGCCAGCAGCCTGGTCACCGCCAGGCCGATGCCACTGGTGCCGCCGGTGACGATGGCGACCTTGGGACTTGTCCGCGTCATGTCTGTCTCCTGGATGCGTCTGGGTGCGTCGGTGAACGGCTGCTGACCGGACCCGGGGGCGGGGGGGCCGCGCCGCGGGCGGGGGGGGGGTGGTGTGGGGGGGGGGGCGCGCGCCCCCCCCCCCCGCCC
>NZ_JBIAFO010000014.1:49049-96836 GCF_042869355.1 Streptomyces sp. NPDC007088 | reverse complement strand
TTGGGGGTGAGGTGGGGGTTCGGGGGGTGTTTTAGTGTGTGGTCGTGGTGGGGGGGGGGGGGTGTGGCCCCGGCGGGGGGGCCGGGCCCCCCGGGGGGGGCCCCCCCCCCCCCGGGGGGAGGGGTACGGGGTCGGGGCGCGCCGCCGGCCCCCGCCGGGGCATCGACGGTGACCGGCGGGGGCCGGCGACGCGGTCCTGGGGCGGTGCGGGGCCTCAGCTGATCTCGGCCGGCACCAGCAGGGAGTTGACGATCCCGATCAGCGCACGCGGCGTCCGGGCCTCGGTCAACGTGTCGTCGTCCAGGGTGACGCCGAACTCGCGCTCGATCCGGCTGCCGGTCTCCAGCATCGCCAGGGACTCGTAGCCCAGCGACTCGAAGTCGGCGTCGACGATGTTCCCGTCGAGGTCGACGGCCTCGTCGGCGCCGGCCCCCTCGTACAGGATGCGCTTGAGGTCGTCGAGGGTGAACTGCTGCTCAGGCATGAGGAACTGTCCTTTCGTCGCTGTCCGTTGTCCGTTGTCACCGGGCCGGTCGCCGTGGCTCACACGGCGCGCACCACGGCCGCGGAGTTGAAACCGCCGTAGCCCCGCGCCAGCAGCAGGGCCGAGCGCAGCGGGGCGGCCCGTTCCTGGCCGACGACGAGGTCGAGACCGTGTCCGGCGGCGGGGGACACGCCGACGGTCGGCGGGATCACCCCGTCGCGCAGGGCGAGGAAGGCGGCGGCCAGATCGAGCGGCGCCGCACCCGAGTAGAGCCGTCCGGTCATCGTCTTGGGCGCCGTCACCGGTACCTTCCGGGCCCCGAACACCCCGGTGATCGCCTCGGCCTCGATCCGGTCCAGCTCGGGAACGGCGGCGGCGTCCGCGAACACCACGTCGATGTCACCGGGCGCCGCCTCGGCGTCGGCGAGCGCCAGCTCGATCGCCTTGCGCAGTCCGGGCGGACGACCGCTGCCCGGACGCGGGTCGAGAGTCGCCCCGTACCCGGCGAACTCCCCGTAGATCTGCCGCGCCCCCCTGGACCGGGCCTGCTCCAGCTCCTCCAGGACGAGCAGCGCACCGCCCTCGCCGGGCACGTGACCGCTCGCCGCCTCGTCGAAGGGCAGGTAGGCGCGCTCCGGGTCGCGGGCGGTACTCAGCCGGTTGCTCGCCATCTGGGCGACCCAGCCCCACGGGCAGATCGAGGCGTCGACGGCGCCCGACAGCACCAGCCGGGTGCCCTTGCGGATCTGCCGACGGGCCTGGGCGACGGCGTCGAGACCACCGGCCTGATCGCTGACGACCACCCCGCTGGGCCCCCGCATGCCGTTGCGGATCGAGATCTGGCCGCTGTTGACGGCGTAGAACCAGGCGAAGGACTGGTAGGCGCTGACGTGGCGGCTGCCCCGGCTCCACAGGGCCTGCAACTCCCGCTGCCCGAACTCGAAACCGCCCGAGGAACTGGCGGTGATCACCCCCATGTCGAAGTCGGGCAGCTCCCCGGGCCGCACCTCGGCGTCCTGCAGGGCCCAGTCGGCGGCCACCAGGGCCAGTCGCGTCATGCGGTCCGTCTGCGGCAGCAGCCGGCCCGGCAGATGGTCCTCCGCAGTGAAGCCGTCGATCTCACCCGCGAGTTGGGCCGGATACTGATCGGGCACGAAACGCGTGATCCGGCCGATGCCGCTGGCCCCCTTGCGCGTCGAGGACCAGAAGGTCTCGGTGCCCAGGCCGTTGGGTGAGACCACACCGAGCCCGGTGACGGCCACCCGCACCCCGCTCCCGCTCATACGGCCTCCCGATCCGGACGGGCCAGCACCATGGCGCTCTGGAACCCGCCGAAGCCGCTGCCCACGGAGAGCACCGTGTCGGTGCGCCAGTCCCGCGCGGTGAGCGGCACGTAGTCGAGATCGCACTCGGGATCGGGCGTGTGCAGGTTCGCGGTGGGCGGCACCACCCCGTGCTCCATCGCCAGCGCGCTCGCCGCGATCTCGATCGAGCCGATGGCGCCCAGCGAGTGCCCCACCATCGACTTGATGGAGCTGACCGGGACGGCGTACGCGTGCTCGCCGAGGCTGCGCTTGAACGCGGCGGTCTCGTGCCGGTCGTTCTGCTTCGTACCGGAGCCGTGCGCGTTGACGTAGTCGACGGCCCCGGGAGCGAGCCGGGCCTCGTCCAGGGCCACCCGGATCGCCTCGGCCATCTCCCGGCCGTCGGGACGCAGGCCCGTCATGTGGAAGGCGTTGCTGCGCGTGGCGTACCCGGCGATCTCCGCGTACACGTGGGCGCCGCGGCCGCGGGCGCTCGCCAGCTCCTCCAGCACGAACACGGCCGAGCCCTCGCCCAGGACGAAGCCGTTGCGGGTCCCGTCGAAGGGCCGGGAGGCGTGCTCAGGGTCGTCGTTGCGCGAGGTGGTGGCCTTGATGGCGTCGAAGCAGGCCACGGTGATCGGGGAGATCGGCGCGTCGGCGGCGCCCGCCACCATGACGTCGGCCGAGCCCTCCCGGATGAGTTCGGCGGCGTACCCCACCGCGTCCAGCCCGGAGGTGCAGCCCGTGGAGACCACGGTGGCCGGCCCCTCCGCGCCCACCGCCCAGGCCACCTCGCTCGCGAAGGAACTGGGGACCAGATAGTTGTACAGATGCGGTACGGCGTACTCGTGGTCGACGAGGTCGAGGCGCCCGCTGTCACTGACGGTGCGGTACTCCTGGTCGAGCCCCATGGTCGCGCCGACCGCGCTGCCGATGGTCACCCCGGTGCGGTGCGGGTCGAGGGCGGCGAACTCCAGTCCGCTGTCGGCGACCGCTCCGCGCGCGGTGACCACCGCGAACTGCGCCGCGCGGTCCATCCGCCGGATCTCCTGGGGGCTCAGGCCCGCGAGCTCGGCGTCGAAGTCGACCTCGGCGGCGACCTGCGAACGAAACGGCGCGGGATCGAAGAAGCTGATGCGACGGGTCGCGGTGCGCCCGGCGGTCAGCAGGTCCCAGAAGCTCTTGACGCCGACCCCGCCGGGAGCGGTGACCCCGATCCCGGTGATCACGACGCGCCGGGCGCCGGGGCCGCTCACAGCGCGCTCCAGTGGTAGAAGCGCCGCGCCATGGCGTCGGCGGGGGAGCGCCAGGTGGCCGGGTCGTAGGCGGCGATGTACGGCTTGAGGTCCTCGCTGACCCCGATGAACCGGGGGTCGCTCTTCGCGCCCTCGATCCGTTCGCCGCCGTCCTCGAGGTCGAAGTCCTGGAGGTGGAAGTACAGGCCGCGGTAGGAGAAGAGCTGCCTGCGGCGGGTGCCCATCAGGTGGGGCATCTCCGTCTTGTCGAAGTCGCCGAAGAGACCGGCCACCTCGTCGGCCGAACGGGGTTCCATCCGGGCCACGATCAACGTGCTGTGCATGAGTCACTCCTTTTCAGGGCTGCTGGATCCGGGACGGGCCGAACCAGCGCTCCAGTGCCATGGGCAGGTCGTGGTGGCTGCCGGGCGCCGCCCAGGCCACGTGCCCGTCGGGCCGCACCAGCAGGGCCGCCGTGCCCGAGAGCGGGCTGCCGGCCGGTACGCCGTGGGGCTCCGAGCTGACGATGTCCACCCGGTCCGACCACCCGGCCGCACGGCCGCGGAGGACGGCGTTGTCCTCCAGGTCGAGCAGGACGCCCCGACCGGCCCGCAGCAGTGCGGTGCTGCTCGTCTTGCGCCGCTCGCCCACCAGTTCCAGGTGCGGCATCCGCAGCCCCAGCAGGGGATGCCGGCCCGGTCCGACGTCGTAGCGGATCTCCAGGCCGCTCACCATCCCGGCGAGATGGCGGCTGACCTCCTCGTAGCGGATGAGTTCGCGGAAGACGTCACGCAGCGGCTGGACCTCGTCCCCGCTGAGGAACAGCAGGCCCTGGGCCCGGGTGTTCATCATGAGCCGCTCGCCCACGGCGTGCCGCTCCTCGTGGTAGGTGTCGAGCAGCCCCTCGGGCGCGGTGCCGCGGACCACGGCCGCCAGCTTCCAGCCGAGGTTCACGGCGTCCTGGACACCGGTGTTCATGCCCTGGCCACCGGCCGGCAGGTGGATGTGCGCGGCGTCCCCGGCCAGCAGTACCCGGCCGCGCCGGTACTCGGTGACCAGCCGGGTCGCGTCGCCGAACGCGCTGACCCACTCGTGCTCGGCGTGCGAGATGTCGATCCCGGTGATGCGCTCCCAGGCCGCCGCCACCTCGGCGAACGCGGGCGGTTCGGTACGCCGGCGGGGCGGGGTGCCGCGTTCGCACACGATGATGCGGGTCACCCCGCGGTCGCCCAGCGGTCCGGACATGACCATGCCGCCCGGGAAGGTCTCCCCGATCAGCCGCGGCTTCAGGTCGATGCCCTTGATGTCCGCGAGGTACATCTCCAGGGTCGCGGGGGTGCCCGGGAAGTCGAAACCGACCGCTTTGCGCACGGTGCTCCTGCCCCCGTCGCAGCCGACCAGATACGAGGCCGCGAGCCGGCTCTCCACACCCCCGGGGCCGCGCACCGTGACCTCGACGCCGTCCCCGAGATCGTCCAGGGAGAGCAGTTCGTGGCCGCGCCGGATATCGGCGCCCAGCTCCCGGGCCCAGCCCTCCAGCATCGTCTCGGTGTCCGACTGGGGCACCGTCTTGGCCGCCTGGTGCACGCTGTCGAGGACACCGAAGTCGACGGGGATGCCGCCGAAGTGGCCCCCGTTGCCGGTCCCCATGTCGCCGAGGCGGTGCAGCAGGCCGCGCTGGTCGAAGATCTCCATCGTCCGGGTCGTGAAGCCCAGCCCGCGGGACTCGCCGGTGCGCTCCGCGAGCCGGTCCAGCACGACGACGTCGACCCCGGCGAGACGTAGCTCCCCGGCGAGGGTGAGCCCGGTGGGACCCGCGCCGACGACGATGACGGAAGCGTCCATGGATGTGTCCTCCGGAGCGTCGGAAAGGTGGATACGACGAGGCGGCGCACCGGAAAGGACATCGGTGCGCCGCCTGAAGAAGATCGTGTTCTTCGGCAGTCGGATGTGCGCGAGAACCAGCGGTGGTGGACCGGTCGACACAGTGCTGCGGAAGCTAATAAAGAGCTTCTTCGGAATCCCCGCAGAAGTCAATACAGGTCTTCCGGGACAATGACAGGGTTGCGTCAGAATCACGTCAACTCGATATTCGCGGGCGCATGGAAAAGCCCTGTCAGGATTTTTCCCTGACAGGGCTCAATTCCTTTTTGTTTCCGGCCGGTTTCCCGTATCAGTCCGGTGGGGCGCCCGCGCCGAGCGAGGACTGGACGTCCTGCTGGTGGTAATAGGTGCGCCCCTTCACGGCGCGTCTGCGCCAGCCGTCCTCGCCGGCCCGTCGGTACACGCTGCCCGGGGCGAGGCCCCACAGCGCGGCGATGTCCCGGGCGCCCAGCCAGCGCACCCGGTGCTCCGGCCGCCCGGCCGCGCGGTCCTCGCGCCGCAGCCACTGTCGGCCGGACCACCGGTGCGCGGGGTCGGCGTCGCAGTGGATCTCGACGTCGGTGCCCGCGCCACCGGTCCGCGCCACCGCCGCCAGTGAGCCGTGGCAACCCGGCTCCACGCAGTCGCCTACCTGGAGCCGGTGGCGCGGGGCGGGGTCGATCACCTGGCCGGCACGGCGCACGCACCCGCGGACCTCGGTGGTCAGATCACCGACGGCCCGGTGGGCGAGGAGCCAGCCGAAGTGCTGGAGCAGGACGGCGACGAGCGCTGCCGGGGTGTCGCGCGGTGTGGCGGCCCCCCGTTCGGCCACCACCAGGGAGGTCCAGGAGCGCAGGGTCCCGAGGAGCTGGGAGCGGGCCTCGGCGGCCGCCGTGTTGAAGGCCATACCGGGCAGGGGCCCGCCCGAGGTGCGGTCGCGGGGCCGGTCGGCGCCGGTGAGCAGGTGTCCGCACTCCTCGTACAGCCGTGGCAGGCGGCGCAGATCGCTCATGAGCCGCATGCGGCAGGTCGGGCACAGCCGGGTGCCGGCCGCCGCGAGATCCCGGGCCCGGTCCGTGCCGCCGGCGCCACAGGCGGCGCCCTCGCACTCTCGTGGAACAGTCGTGGGTCGCGCGTGCCTCGTGGTGTTCGTGATTCTGTCCGCCATATCCCCTACCGCCTCGGAGTGCGGCGAATCTATTTCGGGGATTGCGGCGGGACAAGCGAAGACCCGGTGCGTGTAATTCCTCTGTAGCGGACCTTCTGTTTTCCTGAGCGAGCTGTTCGGGAAATGTCCTCAGACCGCGAGCCGGGCCGCGATGCCGTCGAGCACGCAGTCCAGTCCGGTCTCGAACTGCCACAGCGGGTCGTCCTTGCGGTCGGCCTCGTCGATGTAGCGCGCGTACATCGGGAAGCGGCCGGTGCCCACGAGCCAGGCCATCTGCGAGGACAGCCCGCTCCTCGCCTCCTCGCGGTTGGACCAGCCGCGCACGCGCAGCAGTTGCGTGAGCCCGACCTCCGCGTCGACCGCCCCGTGCACGTACGCGGTGACGGTGCCGTAGACCGCCATCGCGGAGTCCACGTCGAGTCCGAGGCCGTCGAGCGCGGTCAGGGCCGCCTCCGGTACGGCCAGCTGGTTCGGGGTGGGCCCGCACCACGTCGCCCGGGTCACCCAGGAGTGCCGCAGCAGTACGTCCCGCGTGCGCACGGCGAGACTCCGCATGGTGGTGCGCCAGTCGTCGCGACCGTCCGGCAGCTCCAGTTCGCCGTAGACGAAGTCGACCATCAGCTCCAGCAGTTCGTCCTTACCGGTGACGTAGCGGTAGGCGGCCATCGGGGCGACGCCCAGTTCCGTGGCCAGGCGCCGCATGGTGACCGCGTCCAGCCCCTCCGCGTCCGCGACGCCCACCGCGGTCCTGGCGATCCTCCGCGGGGTAAGGGTGGTGCGGGGCGCCGGAGCGGGGCGTTCGAGGCGCTCCCAGACGGAGACGCGCTCGCTCTCCCGCGCCTGTCTCTCCTGCGCGTCTGCCTGTGTCTCCCGCGCGGCCATCGCGTGGCTCCTTCCGCCGACCAGTGCGGTGTACAGCGTATCAGCAGTGGACAACGTACACATCGATGTGTACGTTGTACGAGTAAGATACGCCGTACACATCCGGAGGTAGTTCCCATGGCTGACGCGACCAGCGGTCCGGTGCGGACCGCGGTGATCATCGGCAGCACGCGGGACGGGCGTTTCGGCCCGGTCGTGGCGGACTGGATCACCGGACACATCTCTCAGCGCGCGGACATGACGGCCGACGTGATCGACCTCGTCGAGACCCCGGTGCCGACCGTGTTCCCCGCCTTCGGCCAGGCCCCCTCCGACGAGGTCGTCGCCCAGCTCGGCGCCGTGACCCCGAGGCTGGCCGAGGCGGACGCCTTCGTCGTCGTCACCCCCGAGTACAACCACAGCTTCCCCGCGGCGCTCAAGAACGCCATCGACTGGCACAACGAGCAGTGGCACGCCAAGCCGGTCGGGTTCGTCTCCTACGGCGGCCTCGCCGGGGGCCTGCGGGCCGTCGAACAGCTCCGGGTGGTCCTGGCCGAGCTGCACGCGGTGACCATCCGCAACACCGTCAGCTTCCACAACTACGGCGAGATCTTCGGCGCCGACGGCAAGCCCACCGACCCCGGCAGCGAGGTGGCGGCCAAGGCCATGCTCGATCAGCTCATCTGGTGGGCCGAGGCCCTGCGGGACGCCAGGAACGCCCGTCCGTACGCCGTCTGACGCACCACCACTCGTGCCTGGGGGCAGCGATGAACGACCGCCGGAACACCCCTTCCGCTCAGGACCGGCCCGGCCTGCCCTGGCTGGGCGTCTTCGGACTGATGCTCGGCATCTTCCTGGCGACCCTCGACGGGCAGATCGTCAGCACCGCACTGCCCACGATCGTCGGTGACCTCGGCGGGCTCGACCTCTTCTCGTGGTCGGTGACCGCCTACCTGCTCACCATGGCCGCGACCACTCCCCTGTGGGGAAAGCTCGGAGACCTCTACGGCCGCAAGGGCGCCTACGTCTACTCGGTGCTGCTCTTCCTGGTCGGAACGGTACTGTGCGGCCTCGCCCAGGACATGGCCCAGCTCATCGCCTTCCGCGCGGTCCAGGGGCTCGGCGCGGGCGGGCTGATGGTCGGGGCCCTCTCGGTGATCGGCGTGCTGGTGCCGCCGCAGGACCGCGGCCGGGTCCAGTCCATGGTGGGGATCATGCTGCCGGTCTCGTTCGTCGGCGGCCCCCTGCTCGGCGGGTTCATCACCGACTACCTGGACTGGCGCTGGGCCTTCTACATCAACGTGCCCATCGGCCTCCTGGCGCTGGTGGCGGTCGCCAAGGGCGTCCGGCTGCCCGTCCAGCGCGTCACCGGGCACATCGACTACCTGGGCGCGGCCCTGCTCACCACCGGCATCCTCGCCCTCACGCTGTTCGCCGGCTGGGCCGGCACCACCTACGCGTGGGTGTCCTGGCAGATCGGCGCGCTCGCCGTCGTCGCCCTCGCGAGCCTGGCCTGGTTCGTCCGCGTGGAGCGGCGCGCCGCCGAACCGATCACCCCGCCGCGCCTGTTCTCCAGCCGGGAGTTCACCCTCGCCCAGGTGCTGAGCTTCCTGGTCGGCGCCGTCCTCATCTCCCTCGTCAACTACCTCCCGCAGTACATGCAGTTCGTGCAGGGGTCCTCTCCCACGGTCAGCGGCATGCTGATCCTCCCGCTGATGCTCGGCATGCTCACGGCCCAGCTCACCACCGGCCGGCTCATGGACCGCGGCGGACTGGACCGGGTCGTCCCGCTGGTGGGCGGTACCGCGACCGTCGCGGGCGCGCTGCTGCTGCTCCTGCTGGGCGCGGACACGCCGCTCGCCCTGGCCTCGGCACTGACCCTCGTCGTCGGGCTCGGAGTCGGCACCCTGATGCAGAGCACCCTGCTCACCACCATGAACAACGCCGCCCCGCGGGACATGGGCGCCGCCACCGGCACCGTGACCCTGGTGCGCACCATCGGCGGCTCCCTGGGGGTGGCCGTCCTCGGCGCCGTGCACAGCAGCCGGATGGGCGAGGTCCTGGCCGAACGGCTCGGCCCCGCCGCGGAGAAGAGGCTCACCGCCGGCGGACAGCTGACCCCCGGCCTGCTCAAGGGGCTGCCCGCCGAGGTCAGGCACACCGTCGCGGACGCCGTCAGCAGCGGACTGCACGGGGTCGTCGTCGGCGCGGTCGTCCTCGCGATGGCGGCTCTGGGCACCGCGTGGTTCATCCGCGCGACCCCGGCCGCCGGCCCCGCGCCGGCGATCCCGCCCTCCCCGGCGGCCGTCGACCGGGACCCGCTCGGCGCTCCCCCCGCTGACTGAGCGGGCCCGCCGGCACCCCACCAGGCCCTTTCCGTAACGCCCGAGCCGCCGGCCGCACGGTATCCGTCCCCCGGCACCGTGCGGCCGGCTTCCTGACTAAGGTGAACTCATATGTCCGTCAATGCTGTTGAGCGTGTCAAGAACGTCCTGTCCCGTCCCTTCTCCCTGGGCGCCCTCCGCCTGCCCAACCGCGTCGTCATGGCGCCGATGACCCGCGAGTTCTCCCCCGGGGGCGTACCGGGCGAGGACGTGGCGCGGTACTACGCGCGGCGGGCCGCCGGTGGCGTCGGCCTGATCATCACCGAGGGCACCTACGTCGGTCACGACTCGGCCGGCAGCAGTGCGAGAGTCCCGCACTTCTACGGCGAGGAGGCGCTGGCGGGCTGGGCGGCGGTCGCCGAGGCGGTCCACCAGGAGGGCGGCCGGATCATGCCGCAGCTGTGGCACGTCGGCATGGACCGCGTCGTCGGCAACCCGCCGGTGCCGGACGCCCCGCGGATCGGCCCCTCCGGCATCGCCCTGGACGGCACCCTCTCGGGGCGCGAGATGACGCAGGCCGACATCGACAACGTCGTCGCCGCGTACGCCTCGGGCGCGGCCTCGGCCGAGGCGCTGGGCTTCGACGGCGTCGAGATCCACGGCGGCCACGGCTACCTCATCGACGAGTTCCTCTGGGAGTACACCAACCGGCGGAGTGACGGCTACGGCGGTGACGTCGCCCGGCGGACCCGTTTCGCCGCCGAGATCGTCACGGCCTGCCGGGAATCCGTCTCGGGCGACTTCCCGATCTCCTTCCGGCTCTCCCAGTGGAAGATGGGCAACCACTACCAGGCCCGGATCGCCGAGACCCCGCAGGAGCTGGAGACCGTCCTCGGGCTGCTGGTGGAGGCCGGAGCGGACGCCTTCCACTGCTCCACGCGGCGTTTCCACCTCCCCGAGTTCGAGGGCTCGGACCTCAACCTCGCCGGCTGGGCCAAGAAGATCACCGGCAAGCCGGCGATCAGCGTGGGCTCGGTGGGCCTGAGCAACGAGTTCCTGCAGGTCTTCCAGGGCGAGCAGGCGAACGTCACCGACATCGTGGACCTGCTCGACCGCATGGAGCGTGACGAGTTCGACCTCATCGCGGTCGGCCGCGCCCTGCTCGGCGACCCCGAATGGCTGACGAAGGTCCTGAGCGGGCGCACGGAGGAGCTGAACGCCTTCCACGTCGGCCTGGTCGGCAGCCTGCACTGATCCCGGGTCACCCCACCGTCGGGCCAGTCGTGTACACGGCCTGACGGTGGGGCAGGGGTCTCCGGGCCGAAGCCATGACGAACGACGTGGACTCGCGACTCGCGACATCTTCGCCGTCGCGTGGACCTGACAGCCCAGGCACAAAAGGCCGGCGACGAGCCGTTCGGCTCCGTCCTGGTGGGCGGGGACGGCGCCGTACCGGGCGAGGACCACAACCGAGTCGCCTCCGGGGACCACACGCGCCATCCCGGGTGCGCGCTCGCGCGGTGGTCCGCGGAGCACCTGACCCCGGCGCGGCTTCGGCCGTATCGTCTGCGTGGAGTGCCGCCGCGCAGCAGCAGGGGAGTCGCCCTGCACCTCACCGCCCCCTCCCGGGGCGGCGCCCCGGCGGCGCGTGCGGGAGCATGGACCCATGGAGCTGATCAAGAAGACCCATGCCTGTGTCCGGCTGGAACACGAGGGCCGCTCTCTCGTCATCGACCCGGGCGCTTTCACCGAGCCCGGCGCCGCCGTCGGCGCCGACGCCGTACTGGTCACCCACGAACACCCCGACCACTTCGACGAGGGGCAGCTGCGCGCCGCACTGGAGGCCAACCCGGCGGCCGAGATCTGGACGCTGCGCTCGGTCGCGGAGCGCGTGTCGGCCGCCTTCCCCGGGCGCGTGCACGTCGTCGGCCACGGCGACGCCTTCACCGCCGCCGGCTTCGACGTCCAGGTGCACGGAGAACTGCACGCCGTGATCCACCCGGACATCCCGCGCATCACCAACATCGGCTTCTTCGTGGACGGCACCGTCTTCCACCCCGGCGACGCGCTCACCGTGCCCGACCGGGCCGTCGAGACGCTGCTGCTGCCCGTCATGGCCCCCTGGAGCAAGATCTCCGAGGTCATCGACTACGTCCGTGAGGTGAAGCCGCGGCGCGCCTACGACGTGCACGACGCCCTCCTCACCGACCTCGCCACCCCGGTCTACGAGAACCAGATCGGCTCACTGGGCGGAGCCGAGCACAAGCGGCTGCGGCCGGGGACGTCCGTCCGCGTCTGAGCCGGGCTGTCCGAGCCGCCCGGTAGGTTGGTCGGCATGCGTATCGCCACCTGGAACGTGAACTCGATCACC
Organism: Streptomyces sp. NPDC007088; assembly: GCF_042869355.1. Taxonomy (NCBI): domain Bacteria; kingdom Bacillati; phylum Actinomycetota; class Actinomycetes; order Kitasatosporales; family Streptomycetaceae; genus Streptomyces; species Streptomyces sp. NPDC007088. The sequence continues at coordinate 85,226 of NZ_JBIAFO010000014.1, read as the reverse complement.
GCTCGCCTCCCGCGGCTGCTGGCCTGGCTGGAGGCGAGCGGCACGGACGTGCTGTGCGTGCAGGAGACCAAGACGACGGCCGAGGGCTTCCCCACCGAGGCCCTGCGCGAGCTGGGCTACGAGGCCGCCGTCAACGCCACGGGCCGCTGGAACGGTGTCGCGGTGATCTCCCGCGCGGGCCTCGACGACGTCGTCACCGGGCTGCCCGGCGGCCCTCTGTACGAGGGGGTCGAGGAGCCCCGGGCGGTCGCCGCGACCTGCGGTCCGGTGCGGGTGTGGTCGGTGTACGTGCCCAACGGCCGGGAGATCGGCCACGAGCACTACGCGTACAAGCTCCAGTGGTTCGAGGCGCTCAAGGCCGCCGTCCTGGGCGACGCCCAGGGCTCCCGGCCCTTCGCCGTGCTCGGGGACTACAACGTCGCGCCCACCGACGAGGACGTGTGGGACCCGGCCGTCTTCGAGGGGGCCACCCACGTCACCCCGCCCGAGCGCGCCGCCCTCGCGGACCTGCGCGCCGCCGGGCTCCACGACGTCGTGCCGCGCCCCCTGAAGTACGACCGTCCCTATACGTACTGGGACTACCGCCAGCTCGCCTTCCCGAAGAACCGGGGCATGCGCATCGACCTCGTGTACGGCAACGCGGCCTTCCAGAAGGCGGTCGGCGACTCCTACGTGGACCGCGAGGAGCGCAAGGGCAAGGGCGCCTCCGACCACGCGCCCGTCGTCGTCGACCTCGACGTCTAGGCGCGGGGCCCCACCGGTCCCGGTCATCTCCCGGCGAGCCGGCGCAGCTCTCCCAGGTCGAAGCGGGCGGCCATGGCGCTGAGGCCCGCCGCGTTCGGATGCAGCCCGTCGCCGCTGTCGAACCCGGGGCGCAGCCGCCCGGGACGCGCGGGGTCGGTCACCGCCCGGTCGAAGTCCACGACCCCGGCGAAGTCCCCGCCCCCCGAGCGCAGCCAGGAGTTGACCTCGCGGCGCCCGGCCTCGACGGCGGGCGTGCACCGCCGCTCGCCCCCGCACGGAGTGAGGGTCGCGGCGAGCACGGGAAGGCCGCGGTCCCGGGAGCGCCTCGCGATCTCCTTCAGTTCCGCGATCACCTCGGACGCCTTCGAGCCCCAGCGCAGGTCGTTCAGGCCGAGGTACACCACGGCGACGCGCGGCGCGGTCTGCGCGAACAGGTCGCGGTCGAGCCGGCTGGCCACGCGCACCCCGCTCGTGTCCGGGCTCAGCCCGTCGCCCGGGTAGCGGTCGGCCAGCAGCCGGTTGGCGGTGAGCCCCTGGTTGAGCACCCCGTAGCGCGGCACCGCCTCCTGCGCCTCCAGACGCCGCGACAGGGCGTCCGTCCACCGCTGGTTCCCGCCCTCGTCCGTATGCGCGCCGACCGTCGTGGAGTCGCCCAGCGCCACGACCGAACCGGGCCCGGCCGCGACGTCGACCCCGGTGAGCAGCGGCCAGTCGTCCAGCGAGCCCTCGAAGGCCGTGCCGTCCCGGTCCCGCGTGTGGTCCTCGTCGCCGTCGGCGCTGACGTACGAGGTCTGCACCGCCGCCGTGCGCACCGGCAGCGAGCGCACGGTGCCCGGCAGGCGCAGACTGACCAGCAGATCGCTGTCCGGCGGAACCTCGAAGCCGAGCGGATCGCTGCGCACCTGCGTCCCCGCCGCGAGCGTGGTGCCCGCCTCCCCGCCGAACCGGAGCGGACGGGGCCGGGACTTCGCGGAGGCGCCCGAGGACCGGACGGCGATCGACGCGCCGGAGATCCGCACCGGGCCGTCCGCGAAGGTGTTGTCCAGACGCACGCGCACCCGCGAACCCCCCGCCGAGGAGTGCACCACCAGCCGCAGGGTGCGGTCCTTCCACGGGCCGACCCGGACGCGGGCCGCGGTGGCCGCCGACCAGCTCCCCGTCCAGCCCGTCGCGGGCTTCGTCACCGAGAGCGCGAAGACGTGCAGTACCGGGCCCCCGGCCGCCGGCCGCGGCAGCGTCACCGCGCGCACCGTCCTGCCGCGCTCCACCGGCACGGTCACGGTGTACAGACGCGGGCGCGCCCCGCTACGGCCCCGCGGCGTGTGCAGGGAGTCCAGAGCCACCGACTTGGTAGCGAGCGGTCCCGAGCGCCAGTCCGGGGCCGCGAGCCGGTAGCGGGAGTGAGACCCGTCCGTGTAGTGCACGAGGCCCCGCCCCGAGGCCGGGCCGCCGGTCGCCGCGACCAGGAAGGCGAGCGCCGCGCCCCGGCCGGAGACCGCCACCCGCTGTCCGTCCGCACGCACGTTGTCCGGCTGTCCGGGGCTCCTCGCGGGCAGCCGCAGCCGGGCCCCCGCGACGGTCACCTCGTGCCCCGGCCGCCAGCCCGCCCTGGCGAGCGCTCCGGCCGACAGCGAGCGCCCCGACCCGTCGAAGTCGGCGGCCGAAGGGTGCCGTGCCGAGCTGATGGCCCGGTTGTCGAACAGCCGGTGCAGGGGCTGGGCGGTCTGGGCCTGCGGGGGCGCCGCCGTCGTCGGAGAGGTCAGCAGCAGGGCCGAGCCGAGCAGCGCCGACACGGAGGCGGCCCTGCGGACGGGTCTGCGCACGAGTGTCCCCTTCCCTGGTTTTCCCTGGTTCCCGGCGGCCGCCGGCCCCGCCGACGCCCGCCCGCCTGTCGTCGGAGTCCTGGTGTCGTCGGACTCCTGCCCAGAAAATCACCCGTAAGAGTCTTGGCCGGTGTGAGATTGACCGGTAGCGCCGCCGGTGCGTTCCGTGTCCGGCCGTGCGCGCCCTGTGGTGCCGGGCGCGGCCCGGATGCGAGGGTGGGCCCATGAGGATTCCGTTGCCGGGCAAGTGGCACAAGCGGCAGGGCGCGGCGACCGGACGTCCGGCCGGGGCCCCCCAGGCGCAGGCCCCCACCGCCGGGCCCCGCCCGGTCGCCGCCCTGCTGGAGGACGATCCGCAGGTCGCGGTCGAACTGTTCGGCGAATGCGAGCTGTTGCGCTCGGAGGCGGCCGAGGCAGGCGTCGAACTCGACGACTCCGCAGAGTCGTTGAGCGCCCTCGACCAGTTGCTGCCGCGCTGGCGCGCGGACCCCGAGGTGCTCACCTGGCTCGGCAACGACGCGGGGCTCTACCTCGGGACCGTCCTCGTGCGCACCGTGCCCGGGGCGGTCTGGCGCATCGGTACGGACGGCTTCCCGGTCGTATCGCTCTCCAGCGGGAGGCAGTTGCGGGTCGTCGAGGACGGGCGCGACTGGGCCGAGACCGGCGCTCCCGAACTCTCCCAGGTCTACGGCGAGGTCTCCGAACCCTGAGCCGCCCCCCGCCCCCGGCCCAACGGGTGGAAATACGGTTATTGCCCCCTTGTGCGTGTCGCCCGCCAAGCCCCGCAGACGGATGGGTAGTTTGCGCGGACCGACACAGCTACGAGTGGGCAGGTCTTTGCCGATGGCCGTCGATCCGTTGATCGAGCTGCGCGACGTCAACAAGTACTACGGGGAGCTGCACGTACTTCAGGACATCGATCTCACCGTGCACCGCGGGGAGGTGGTCGTGGTCATCGGCCCCTCGGGTTCGGGCAAGTCGACGCTGTGCCGCACGATCAACCGGCTGGAGACCATCGAGTCCGGCACCATCACCCTGGACGGCCGGCCGCTGCCCGAGGAGGGCAGGGCACTCGCCGGGCTGCGGACCGAGGTCGGCATGGTCTTCCAGTCCTTCAACCTGTTCGCGCACAAGACGGTCCTCCAGAACGTGTCGCTGGCCCCCGTCAAGGTCCGCCGCCGCAAAGTCCAGGAGGCCGACCGCCGCTCCAGGGAACTCCTCGACCGCGTCGGCCTCGCCGGCCAGGCCGACAAGTACCCCGCCCAGCTCTCCGGGGGCCAGCAGCAGCGGGTGGCCATCGCCCGCGCCCTCGCCATGGACCCCAAGGCGCTCCTGTTCGACGAGCCGACCTCCGCCCTCGACCCGGAGATGATCAACGAGGTCCTGGAAGTGATGAGGCGGCTGGCCGAGGACGGCATGACGATGGTCGTGGTGACCCACGAGATGGGCTTCGCGCGCTCGGCCGCCAACCGTGTCGTGTTCATGGACGGCGGCCGGATCGTCGAGGACCGCACCCCCGAGGACTTCTTCAACCGCCCGGAGAGCGAACGGGCCAAGGACTTCCTCTCCAAGATCCTCAAGCACTGAGGGGGGACGCCACCATGAACCGCATCCGTCCGCTTCTCGCCGCCCTGCTGCTCGCCACGGCCCTGCTCGCCGCCGGCTGCGGCAAGGAGGGCAGCCCCCCGGCCAAGGGGCCGAGGGCCGACCGGCTTCCCGACTACCGGGTGGCCACCGGCTTCCGGCTCGCCGGCTCGCCGACCTGGCGCAAGGCCAAAGCACGCGGCCGGCTGCTCGTGGGCGTCAAGGAGGACCAGCCGTACCTGGGGGAGAAGGACCCGTCCAGCGGGGTCTACTCCGGCTTCGACATCGAGATCGCCAAGATGATCGCCGCGGGTCTCGGCTTCGCGCCGCGCCAGATCTCCTTCCGTACGATCGCCTCCGCCAACCGCGAGACCTCCCTGCAGAACGGTCAGATCGACTACTACGTCGGCACCTACACCATCAACGACAACCGCAAGAAGCTCGTGGGCTTCGCGGGGCCGTACTACCTGGCCGGCCAGGGGCTGCTGGTGCGCAGCGACGAGCACGACATCAAGGGGCCCGCCGACCTCGACGGCAAACGCGTGTGCTCGGCGGCCGGCTCGACCCCCTACCAGCGCATCCAGGCGGACTACCCGAAGGCCGACCTCGTCTCCTACGACACCTACTCGATCTGTGTGGACAACCTGCTGACGTATCAGGTGGACGCGGTCACCACCGACGACTCGATCCTGCTGGGCTACGCGGCGAAGGTGCCCGACGAGCTCAAGGTCGTCGGCAGGCCCTTCTCGAAGGAGCCGTACGGCGTGGGCCTGCCCCGCGGGGACACGGCGCTGCGCTTCGCGGTGGACGACGTCCTCGCCGCCGGGGAGCGGGACGGCACCTGGAAGAAGGCGTACGAGGCGACGCTCGGACTGTCCGGGGTGCCCGCGCCGAAACCGCCCGCCATCGACCGCTACCCCGCCGGCTGACCGGCTCCCCGCCGACCGGCCCCGGCGCACATCGCCCGCCCAGAAAGCACCACGCAGCCCATGGACGTACTGACAGAGAACTTCTCCACCTACGGAAAGGGGTTCCTCGGCACGGTCGAACTCACCGTCTACGCCTCGCTCCTGGCGCTCGCCCTCGGATTCCTCATGGCCTCCTTCCGGGCCGCCCCGGTCGGTTCGCTGCGGGCCATCGGCACGGCCTGGGTCACGATCCTGCGCAACACCCCGCTGACCCTGCTGTTCTTCGCGGTCGTGCTGGGACTGCCGCGCTTCGGACTGGTCCTGCCCTTCCAGCTGTTCGCGGTGCTGGCCCTGGGCTGTTACACCTCGGCGTTCATCTGCGAGGCGCTGCGTTCGGGCATCAACACCGTGCCCAGGGGGCAGGGCGAGGCGGCCCGCTCCCTGGGCATGACCTTCGGCCAGACGCTCACCACCGTCGTCCTGCCGCAGGCATTCCGTTCGGTCATCTCACCCGTGGGGTCCAATCTGATCGCGCTCGCCAAGAACTCCGCCATCGCCGGGGCCTTCAGCGTCACCGAACTGCTCGGTACCTACAAAACGCTCAACGAACTCGGCTTCAACATCATCTGGACCTTCGTCTGGATCGCGGTGGGCTATCTCCTCGTCACGCTGGCCATCAGCGCCCTGTTCGCCCTCATGGAGAAGCGCTGGGGGGTGGCCCGGTGAGGGGCACCACCGCCCGGCGCGGCACGGGAGGTCCCGGCGCGCTCTACGACGTCCCCGGGCCGCGTACCCGGCGCAGGCACGCGCTGTACGCGGTGCTCTCGACCGCCGTGATCCTCGCGGTCATCGGCTGGGTCCTCTACCTGCTCTTCGACACCGACCAGTTCACCGCCACCAAATGGACCCCCTTCGAGTACGTCGGCATCCAGGAACTGCTCCTGCGCGGCCTCGGCAACACGCTCAAGGCGTTCGCCCTCTCGGCCGTGCTGGCCCTCGCCCTCGGCACCGTGCTGGCCGTCGGCCGGCTGTCCGAGCACCGCCCGGTGCGCTGGGTGGCGACCGTACTGGTCGAGTTCTTCCGGGCGATGCCGGTGCTGGTGATGATCTTCTTCGTCTTCGTGGCGCTGAAGGTGCAGCCGCTGCCCGCCCTGGTGACCGGGCTGACCCTCTACAACGGCTCGGTCCTCGCGGAGGTGTTCCGGGCCGGGATCAACTCGGTCGAGCGCGGACAGCGCGAGGCCGCCTACGCCCTGGGGATGCGCAAGACCCAGGTCATGACGCACGTCCTGATCCCGCAGGCGGTCCGCGCGATGCTGCCCTCGATCATCAGTCAGCTGGTGGTGGCCCTCAAGGACACCTCGCTGGGGTTTTTGATCACCTATGAGGAGTTCCTCCATGCCGGGAAACTGATCGCCTCGAACCTCGACTACGATTTGCCCTTCATCCCCGTGGTGATGGTCATTTCGCCCGTCTACATCGGGATGTGCATGCTGCTCTCCTGGTTCGCCCACTGGGTGGCCCGAAGGGAGCGGCACAACCCCAGGACGGAGGCCGCGGCCGTGCCACCGGCCGCTCCAGGGACGCTGCTGCCGGGAGGCCCCCCGGGCTCCCCCCGGGCCCGCTGAGGGGGACGGGACAGCAGTCTGGGGCAGTGGCCCGCCCGGCAGCAGCCGGTGATCACTGTTCGCGCAGCGGTACCGACAGGTAGGAAGGGTCGGCCGCGGGCGAGGAGAAGGTCAGCTGCGCGCCGGTCGGGTTGTGCTCGATGTAGAGCGGGTCCACCGTGTCGACGACCAGGGCGAGGCGGTGTCCGGACGGCACGTCGTAGGCCGTGGAGAACAACTCGAGGTCCACGCCGAAGGGCTGTCCGGGCGTCCGCCCGTGGAAGGTGTACGGCGCGTTGCTGACCAGCTTGCCGAGGCCGAGCGGCCCCACGTCGTAGAGGTACGCGACGAGGGTGCCGCTCTCCTTGGTCGGGGTGAGCGTCGTGTGCAGCTTCACGGTCCCGCGCACCCGCTGCTCGCTGTCGTACTTCTCCGACTGCCACACGGCGGCCCACAGGCGCGGCAGCAGTGGGACCGAGACCGTGGGCGGAAGCTTGATCAACTGGTCCAGGGCGTTCGACAGCAGGGTGATCCCGCCGTTCGCCCCCGAGTCGACGTTGGCCCGCACGGTCTGGCTGCCCGCCAGGTCCAGCTTGCGGCGGTCGGCGCCGACCGACTTCCAGTCCGGGTAGTTCTCGTAGCCCCCGCCCGAGCGCGAGGACAGGCGCACCGGCGCCTCCCCGGCGACGCCGTTGTCCTCGCCCTTGAGGTAGTGGTCGAACCAGCGACGGGTGTCGGTCCAGGTGTCGTTGGGCAGGCCGAGCAGCCCGGTCGCCTCGGCGGTCGCGTGGTCGCCCGGACGCAGCTCCAGTCGCTTGGGGCCGCTCAGCTTCTCGAAGAAGTCGGCGTACTGGTTGGGCGGGAAGATGGTGTCCCCCCACGCGTTGCCCAGGAACACGGCCGGCTTGTTGCGCCGCAGCCCGTCGAGGTAGGTCGCGGGGGAGCGCAGCTTGCCCCACGCGATCATCTCGTCCTCCTTGCCGAGGTTCGAGCCGAGGAAGTCCGCGAGAACCTGCTGGAGTTCGGCGCTCGGCCGGCCGGTCAGGTAGCCGGAGCCCCCGAGCAGCGTGGTGGCCATCGCGTGCTGGGTGCGCCCGCTGTAGATGGAGTCGATGAGGTCGCCCCAGCCACTCAGCGCCGCGACCGCCTTGATCCGCGGGTCGTGCGCGGCGGCCAGCAGGCTGATCCCGGCGCCGTAGGAGACCCCGGCCATCCCGACGTGCTCCGGGTCGGCGGCGGTGTTGGCGAGGGCCCAGTCGATGACGGCGGAGGCGTCCGCGACGTCCTCGGGGCCGCCCACCTCGATCTCGCCGCCGGACTGCCAGAAGCCCCGCGAGTTGTAACTCACCACGATGTAGCCGGTGTCGGCGAGTTTCTGGGCCTGGGCGAGGTACTCGACCTGCGGGATCGCCCAGCTTGTCGGCAGGACGACGACGGGGTGTGCGGCGCCCGTCCCGGAGTCGGCCGGGCTGACCACGTTGGCCTTCAGGACGGTCCCGCCCTCCCCGGCGATGTCCACGAAACGGATGGTCGTGGGGGCGGCGGAGGCGGGGGGAGCGGCGAGCGCCCCCGAGGCCAGGAGAGCCGCCGAGAACGTGCCGATCGCCGCCGTGCGCAGCCGTGCGTTCTGTCGCATGGATCACTCCTCCACTGAGGTGAGCGCAGCCTTACGCGACGGTAACTTTGTGGGCTTACCGCAGGTAACCGGTCGGTAGGTTACGCGCGGGTAACGATTTGGTGTGTCCACGACCGCCTCCCGGCGGCTCGCGCCTGCCGCGAGCGGCCCGCGCCCGCCCCGTCACGGTCCACGGCGACTGCCTCACCCGTGCCCGCCCCGTCACGGTCCACGGCGACCGTGTCACCCGCGCCCCTCTCGCTCGCCCTCGCCGCTCACCACCGGGGCGGGCGCGGTGGTCGCGAGGGCCGTCACGTCGGCGATCGGCTCCACGACGTCCGGGCCGTAGGCCGCCGAGTTCACCACCCTGAGCAGCAGCACGAAGGAGTCGCCGCCGTAGCGCCGGTGCAGCCGGTCGTGGTGGCGGGCGAGGTAGCGGGTGCCCGCCTGGTTGGCCACCGAGCGCTGACCGCAGATCAGGAACACCGGCCGTTGTCCGCCCGAGCCCGCCAGACGCGCCAGGAGCACGTGCTCGCTCTGCCCGCGCACCATCGGGTAGTGCTCCCCGCCGATCCGGAACGCGGCCTGCCCGGGACCGGGTCCGGCCTCGGCGGAGACGCTTATCCCGGGCAGCATGGCCGCTATGTGGGCGGCCGTCCTGCGATTCGAGACGGGTCCGCCCAGGCAGAACTCGGCGCGCTCCCCGAAACCCTGTCGCGCCCCGTCGTGCGTGAGTACCTCCGCGTGCGCCCCGCACTCCTGGATCAGCGCCGACAGTTCCAGCAGGGCGAACACGTCCTCGCGGGACACCGAGGACTCCGGGCCCGCGACCTTCCGGTTGACCACGAGCACGCACTCCGCGTTCGGCGGCAGCCCGAAGAAGTTCCGCTTGCGCCGCAGCCTCCGGCGCCACACCGCCGTACGGGCGAGCCAGCCGAGGGCGGCGCTGAGGGCCGAGGCGATCAGCCCGAGGGCGATATTGCGCACGTCGTCGTTCATGGCCGCGCATGGTAGCGCTACGACGCGCTGGTGTCCGAGGGTGTCCTGGCCGCGTAGGTGCACTCAAGTTACGCTGCGCGGACGGCTGTTGACTGGAGGTACGGATGTCCCACCCCGCCGCGCGGCGCACCCGGCGCCCGCGTTCCCGCACGTTGCTCTCCCTGACCGCGGTGGTCGCGGGGCTGCTCTCGGTCGGGGCGGGGCCCCCCCGCCCCCCCCCCCCCGGCCCCCCCCCCCCCCCCCCCCCCCCCCCCCCCCCCGGGGCCCGGGGCCGGCGGGGCCGCCCCCCCCCCCGGCCCCCGGGCGCCCCCGGGGGGGCGCCCCCGGGGGGGGGGGGGGGGGGGGGGGGGGGGGGGGGCGGCCCCCCCCCCCCCCCCCCCGCCGCAGGGCCACCCCGGCCCCGCCCCGGCGAAGGAGCCCGTCGCGGCCGGGTACGGCGGCGCCGTCTCCAGCGTCGACGCGGACGCCTCCGCCGCCGGTATCGAGGTCCTGCGCAAGGGCGGCAACGCCGTCGACGCCGCCGTCGCGACCGCCGCCGCGCTCGGGGTCACCGAGCCGTACTCCTCGGGGCTCGGGGGCGGCGGGTACTTCGTGTACTACGACGCCCGCAGCCACCGGGTCCGCACTCTGGACGGACGTGAGACGGCCCCGCTGAGCGCCGGCAAGGACCTCTTCCTGGAGGACGGGAAACCGCTGCCGTTCGCCGACGCGGTCACCAGCGGTCTGAGCGTGGGCACGCCGGGCACCCCAGCCACCTGGGAGGGCGCGCTGCGCAACTGGGGCTCGAAGCCGCTGCGAACGGTCCTGGCCCCCGCCACGCGTCTCGCCCGCGAGGGGTTCACGGTCGACGCGACCTTCCGTCAGCAGACCGCCGACAACGAGGCCCGCTTCAAGGACTTCCCGGCCACCGCCGACCTGTTCCTGCCGGGCGGCGCCCCGCCGCGGGTCGGCAGCACCCTCAAGAACCCCGATCTCGCGCGCACCTACGAGGAGCTGTCCCGCAAGGGGCTGGGCAGCCTCTACGGCGGGAAGCTCGCCCAGGACATCGTGCGCACCGTCAACAAGCCTCCTGTGGCGCCGGGTTCGTCCCGTACAGCGCGCCCGGGGAAGCTGTCCCTCAAGGACCTGCGGGCCTACCGCGCCAAGTACCAGGAGCCCAGCCACACCGACTACCGGGGACTGGACGTCTACTCCATCGCCCCCTCCTCCTCCGGCGGCACCACGGTCGGTGAGGCCCTCAACATCCTGGAGAACGAGAACCTCTCGAAGCTGTCCCAGGAGCAGTACCTGCACCACTACATCGAGGCGAGCCGCATCGCCTTCGCGGACCGGGGGCGGTGGGTCGGCGACCCCGCCTTCGAGAAGGTCCCGGCCAAGGAACTGCTGTCCCAGGGCTTCGCCGACTCGCGGGCCTGCCTCGTGCGCGAGGACTCCGTCCTCAAGAGCCCGCTGGCCCCGGGCGACCCGCGCCGGCCGCAGTCCTGCGCCACGGCGGGCAAGGCGGCGCCGACCACGTACGAGGGGGAGAACACCACCCACCTCACCACCGCCGACAAGTGGGGCAACGTCGTCGCCTACACCCTCACCATCGAGCAGACCGGCGGCAGCGGCATCACCGTGCCCGGACGCGGCTTCCTGCTCAACAACGAGCTGACCGACTTCTCCTTCGCCCCGGCCAGTGCGGAGGTGCCCGACCCGAACCTGCCGGGACCGGGGAAGCGTCCGCGCTCCTCGATCGCGCCCACCATCGTCCTGAAGCACGGGAAGCCCGTGGTCGCGCTCGGTTCACCGGGCGGGGCCACCATCATCACGACGGTGCTCCAGACGCTCACCGGTTTCGTGGACCGGGGACTGCCCCTGGTCGACGCGATCGCCGCCCCCCGCGCCAGTCAGCGCAACGCCGCCACCACCGAACTCGAACCGGGCCTCTACAACAGCCCGTTGAGGGGCAAGCTGGAGGCGATCGGGCACTCCTTCACACAGAACCCGGAGATCGGCGCCGCCACCGGTGTCCAGCGCCTGAAGGACGGCCGCTGGCTCGCCGCGGCCGAACCGGTACGCCGGGGCGGCGGCTCGGCGATGGTCGTGCGCCCCGCCGGCTGAGCCCCTCCCGCTGAGGGGCCGGGCGTGTCACACCGGCCTCTCGGCGGGAAGCGTCCCCGGACACCGGACCGGGGCCGGGGGACCGGAGCGCGGGGCTCAGGGCGCCGTGAGAATCCTCGGCCCCGCGTCCGTGATCGCCACGGTGTGCTCGACGTGGGCGGCACGCGAACCGTCCTCGGTGCGCAGCGTCCATCCGTCCGGGTCGGTGCGGAACCCGTCCCCGCCGCCGGCGATGAGCATGGGCTCGATGGCGAGCACCAGACCGTGCCGCAGGGGCAGTCCGCGCCCGGCCGGCCCCTCGTTGGGCACCGAGGGGTCCTCGTGCATCTGGCGGCCCACGCCGTGGCCCCCGAAACCGTCCATGATGCCGTAGCCGGCCCCCCGGCACACCGTGCCCACCGCGTGGGCGATGTCCCCGATGCGGTTGCCCACGGTCGCGGCCGCGATCCCCGCCGCGAGCGCCCGCTCGGCCGTCTCGATCAGCCGGAGGTCCTCCGGGCGCGCGGTGCCCACGGTGAAACTGACGGCCGCGTCCCCGGCCCAGCCCTTCAGCGTGGCGCCGAAGTCCGCGCTGACCAGATCCCCGTCCCGCAGCCGGTAGTCCGTCGGGATGCCGTGCACGATCGCGTCGTTCACCGAGACGCACAGCGTCGCCGGGTACGCGGTCGCGGCGAAGTGCGGCCGGTAGCCGAGGAAGGGCGAACCTGCGCCCGCCTCGCGCAGCACCTCGTGCGCCACCTCGTCCAGTTCCCGCAGGCTGATCCCGACCGCCGCCGACTTCCGTACCGCCGCGAGGGCGCGTGCCACGACCCGCCCCGCCTCCCGCATCGCGTCCAGGGAGGCATTCGTCTTGAGTTCGATCATGCCAATTAATATACCGGCCTTGAATGGGTGCTCACGCCCGGGACACAAGCGCGCCTCCCCGGCTTAAGATGGCCGCATGGTCCGTACTCCCCTCACCCCCGCCGAACGGGCCCGTGGCGAGCGACTGGGCCGGTTGCTGCGGGAGGCGCGCGGTGCGCGCAGCATGACGGCGGTCGCCGCCGAGGCCGGTGTCTCGGCCGAGACGCTGCGCAAGATCGAGACCGGCCGCGCCCCCGCACCCGCCTTCTTCACCGTCGCCGCCCTCGCCGCCGCCCTGGGCCTCTCGCTCGACGCCGTCAACGAGGCGTGCGCGCCCTTGCCCTTGGGCGCGACGGCCTGAGGGCGAAGATCCTGACGGGTTCGCGCGCGGCCGTGCCGTCACTGATGCCCTGACGCCTCGCGCGCCCGGAGGGTTAAGTGGTGGTTTTCGCGGTGCCTGCCGCTCAGCCCAGGAAGGCGGTCAGGGATGCGCCCAGCGCCTCGGTGAACGCCTCCCGCGCGGGCTCCTCAAGCAAGTGCAGCGACAGATACGGGTTGAGGTCCTCAAGCTCCACGAGCAGCAGTTCCCCGGCCGCCGTACGGCAGGCGTCGACCCGCTGGACGCCGTGCTCCAGCGTGTTCCAGCGGATGAAGCGGTGGGCGAACTCCAGGTCGGCCGCGCTGGGTTCGTAGGGGGCGAGTTCCCAGCGCCGCAGCGGGTCCGGCGCGTACAGGGCGTACTGGAAGGCGTCGTCCACGAAGCAGAAGGACACCTCGTAACGGAACGGGACGTACGGCTGGACCAGCGTCCCCGGCCCGGCCTCGGTCGCGAGGGCGGAGCGGGGCAGCCGGCGCAGCCCCACCGAGTCCGCCCCGTCGACCGGCTTCACGACGTACTCCCGGGCCGCGGGCAGGGCGTCCAGGTCCCCGCCGCCGCGCACCGTCGGGATCACCGGCAGCCCGGCCGACGCCATCTCCACGAGGTAGTTCTTGCCCGCCATGTCGCCCCGCCCGGTGAGCGGGTTGTACACCCGGGTGCCGCGCCGCAGCGCCTCGGCCCGGAATTGCGCGTACTCCTCGCGGTAGTACAGGACCGGGCCGCTGTTGCGCACCAGGACGCCGTCGAAGCCGTCCATGAGCGCCACCGCGTCCCTCGGGTCGCACAGGGCGACGCGGAAGAGCTGTCGCAGCCGCGCGGACAGGCCGAGGTCCTCGTCGGCGTAGCGGCGTCCGGCGGCCCGGTAGGCGAGGTCGGTGACGTACAGCAGGTGCGGCCGGGCGTCCGCCGGCCCGGTCCGTGACGCCGCGCCCCGACGCGTGCTCACGCCTCCGGGGCCCCGGGGCGCGCGGCGGTGTCGGCCGGGGCGGCGTGCGTCCTGCTCATCTCGATGCGCAGCGGCACCACCACACAGGCCACGGCGGTGGCCAGCAGCGCCACGAACAGGAACACCCAGTCCGGGCACGGCACCGTCGCCGCCAGCGCTGAGTGGATCATGGGTGGCTCTTCCCTTCATCGGCTTCGCGGACGACCGGCGCGCAGCCCTCCTTCGGGCGGATGCCCGCCGGGACGGGCCGTCATGCGCGCGCGCCCGCATACAGAATGGCCGTGACCTGCCGGTAACGGAAAGCCGGAGAGGAATCTTGTCGGGAAACGACCCGAAGATCACCTTCAGGTCACGACCGGGGCGGGCCCGGGAAGCGCGGATACCCGCGCGGGTCCGTCCCGGCGACCGCTGGGAAGGGGCAGGACACGCTCGACGCCGGAGCGCGGGGGCGCGCCCTCCGTCGAGGTGGCGGTGTCGGAGCGGGCGAGCGGCCAGGGCGCCGTCGTCCGCGAACCGCCGGCGGGGGAGTCGGGGGCCGTCTGGGACGCGGCAGGCGTGCGCGGAGCGGAGCGCTCAGAGTGCGGCTGTCGCCAACGTCGTCCCCAAGAGGCGGCCACAGCGCGGGGAACACGGGGATCAAGTCACGTACTCGCGGCTGCCGCGCTCCGCGGGGCCGTGCCGACGTTCCCGGTGCGGCCTACTCTTTCCCCATGGACCTCGACGCACTGGGCCGCGCCCGCTATGTGAGCCTCACGACCTACCGCAAGGACGGCACCGGGGTGGCGACCCCCGTGTGGGCCGCCGTGGAGGGCGGGGAGCTGCTCGTGTGGACCCGGGAGGACTCGTGGAAGGTCAGGCGGCTGCGCCGCGACCCCCGTGTCCTGGTCGCGCCGTGCGATGTGCGCGGTCAGGTGGCCGAGGACGCGCCGCGAGCCACCGGCACCGCGCGACTGCTGACCGGGGACGGCCTGACGCGGGTGCGTAGGACGCTCGCCCGCAAGTACACCTGGCAGTTCTGGCTCACCGACAAGCCCGCCGCCCTCGTGCGGCGCGGGAAGCGGCCCCATGTGGGCATCGCCGTCACCTTCGGCGAGGGCACCACGACGGCCGGCTGAGCGCGCGCCGACCGCGTCGAACCCGCCGGAAAACGGGCCGTAGCCCGGACGTAACACGGTGGGTGTTTCCTTCCCCCCTGAACGGCGACGGTCTGTGGGGGCGGTAATGGCTGCGGAACAACTCCCGGTATCCGCATGGGAATCCGTACACACCTTGGTCGGTACGGCCATCGAGGACTTCACCCGGGACTGGCGCGCCTTGCTGGCCCGGGTCGACCAGGGCTCCGGCTGGTGCGGGGTCTTCTGGGAGCGGGACCCCGACGGTATGCGGGCCTGTCTGGAGGGCGCGGAGACCCCGCCCTGGGACGTGGTGGACGCCGTCCTGCTCGACCTCGCCGCGCAGGAGGCCCCCGGCGCGGCGCGCCTCTACGCCCCCCGCTTGCGCGCCGGCTACGCGGCCGCCCTCGCCGCCCGCGACGCGCTGCCCGGGGCCGCCGCCCAACTGGCGCAGCGGCTCCCGGTGATGGAGGAGGAGCACCGCTACGCGGCGCGCCGTGCCCGGGAACTCGAACGGACCCTGGACGCCGCGCCCGCACAGGAGCGGGCCGAGCCCCTGCGCCGCGAACTGGCCTGGGCCCGCGACGATCTGGCGCGGGCCGCGGCCCGCTGCGCCGAACTGCGCGCCCGGCTGGAGCGGCTGCCGGCCGCCGCTCCGGCCGGCGCCGAGGAGGAGTCCCGGCACCCCGTGCCCCCAGCGGCGGGTACGCGACGGGCACCCGCCGACGGGCAGGCCGCCACCGCCCCGCAGGCGCACAAGAAGCGTCCGCGGGGCGCCCGCTTCGCCGGGATCGACGACGCCCTGCTCGAACCGGCGGCCCCCGTCCCTCCGGCAGCCGCTCCCGCCCCCGCGGCGGCGGGTACGCGCGCGCCGCGCGGCGCGCGCTTCGCCAACGGCGCCCCCGACGAGCCCCGGTCCACCGGGCGCCCCGCCACCCCGGCCGAGGACCCGGCGACCACCCGGGCCGCCCACGACCTGATCGCCCGGCTCTCCGCCCTGCGGACGAGCGACCGGGGCGGCGAGGCGCACGCCCTGCTCGTGGCGGCGGCCCACTGGAAGCCGCAACAACTCCCCTATCTGGCACAGTGCTTGACGGGTTCAGGGCTCGGCGCGGACTGGGGGACGGTGCTGTGGGAGGCCGCCGCCCTGCCGGTACGGCAGCTCGTGGAACTCGCGGGCGCCCTGGACGCGGCGGGCCGTGCCGGGGACGCGGGCCAGCTCCTGCGCCAGGGCGTCGTACGCCCCGCCCGCGAGACGACCGAGGCCCTGCTCGCACTCGACGCCGACGGGCGGCGGGCCGAGGCCCGCGGGCTCGCGAGCGCCTTCGTCCGCTCCAGGACCCCGGAGGACAGCGCGCGGCTCGCCGGGGCCGCGCCCGGACGGCTCGTCCCGCTCCTGCTCGAAGCCGCCCGCTCGGTCTCCCCGGGCCGTCACGACGACCTCGTCCACGCCCTGCGGGTGGCCGGACTGAGCACCGCGTGAACCGCCTGACACCCGGGGCGGGGGCCGCTCACCCGTTGGGGTGCGAAACGGGATCGACTGCGTCGGTTGACGGCGGCGGTCTTGCCCCGTGCCGGGGCGAGGCTTACGTTCGTGGCTCTACGGCCCGCCTCTACGGGCGTAGAAGCTCTCTGACGTCCCGTCGAAGGAGCAGGGCATGGCTTCCGTCGTACGCGCCGCACTGGTCCAGGCAAGCTGGACCGGCGACACCGAGTCCATGATCGCCAAGCATGAGGAACACGCCCGCGAGGCCGCCCGGCAGGGCGCGGCAATCATCGGGTTCCAGGAGGTCTTCAACGCCCCGTACTTCTGCCAGGTGCAGGAGGAGGAGCACTACCGCTGGGCCGAACCGGTGCCCGACGGGCCGACGGTGACCCGCATGAGGGAACTCGCCCGCGAGACCGGCATGGTCGTCGTGGTCCCGGTGTTCGAGGTCGAGCGCGAGGGCTTCTACTACAACACCGCCGCCGTCATCGACGCCGACGGTACCTACCTCGGCAAGTACCGCAAGCACCACCTGCCGCAGGTCAAGGGGTTCTGGGAGAAGTTCTACTTCCGCCCGGGAAACGCCGGCTGGCCGGTCTTCGACACCGCCGTCGGCCGCGTCGGCGTCTACATCTGCTACGACCGGCACTTCCCCGAGGGCTGGCGCCAACTCGGCCTGAACGGGGCGCAGATCGTCTACAACCCCTCGGCCACCTCGCGCGGGCTCTCGGCCTACCTGTGGCAGCTGGAACAGCCCGCCGCCGCCGTCGCCAACGAGTACTTCATCGCCGCGATCAACCGCGTCGGCCAGGAGGAGTACGGGGACAACGACTTCTACGGCACCAGCTACTTCGTCGACCCGCGCGGCCAGTTCGTCGGCGAGGTCGCGAGCGACAAGCAGGAGGAACTCCTCGTCCGCGACCTCGACCTGTCCCTCATCGACGAGGTGCGCCACCAGTGGGCCTTCTACCGCGACCGCAGGCCCGACGCCTACGAGGGCCTGGTGCAGCCGTGAGCGCGCTGCACAGCCGGCACCGCGCGGTCCTGCCGGACTGGCTCGCCCTCTACTACGAGCGACCCGTCGAGATCACGCACGGCGAGGGCCGCCACGTGTGGGACGCGGAAGGGCGGCGCTACCTCGACTTCTTCGGCGGCATCCTCACCACGATGACCGCCCACGCGCTGCCCGAGGTCACCAAAGCCGTCTCCGAGCAGGCCGGCCGTGTCATCCACTCCTCGACGCTCTACCTCAACCGGCCGATGGTCGAGCTGGCCGAGCGGATCGCGCGCCTCTCCGGCATCCCCGACGCCCGCGTCTTCTTCACCACCTCGGGCACCGAGGCCAACGACACCGCTCTGCTGCTGGCCACCGCCTACCGCCGCTCCAACCAGATCCTGGCGATGCGCAACAGCTACCACGGCCGCTCCTTCTCGGCTGTGGGGATCACCGGCAACGGCGGCTGGTCCCCGACCAGCCTCTCCCCGCTCCAGACCCTGTACGTGCACGGCGGCGTCCGTACCCGCGGGCCCTACGCGCACCTGGGCGACGGGGAGTTCATCGCCGCCTGCGTCGCCGACCTCAAGGACCTGCTCGGCCAGACACGGGGCGGGGTCGCCGCGCTGATCGCCGAACCGGTGCAGGGCGTCGGCGGGTTCACGATGCCGCCGGACGGGCTGTACGCCGCCTTCCGCGAAGTCCTCGCCGCACACGGCATCCTGTGGATCTCGGACGAGGTGCAGACCGGCTGGGGCCGTACCGGCGACCACTTCTGGGGCTGGCAGGCCCACGCCGCGGCAGGACCCCCCGACCTCATGACCTTCGCCAAGGGCATCGGCAACGGCATGTCTGTCGGCGGAGTGGTGGCCCGCGCCGAGGTCATGAACTGCCTGGACGCCAACTCCATCTCGACCTTCGGCGGCTCCCCGGTCACCATGGCGGCCGGCCTCGCGAACCTCTCCCACCTGCTGGAGCACGACCTCCAGGGCAACGCCCGCCGGGTGGGCGGACTGCTGCTCGAACTGCTGCGTGCCGAGGCCGCCGGGCTCCCGCACGTACGCGAGGTACGCGGCCGGGGGCTGATGATCGGCGTCGAACTCGTCCGTCCCGGCAGCGAGGAGGCCGACCCGGACGCCGCGAACGCCGTACTGGAGGCGGCCCGCGCGGCCGGCCTCCTCATCGGCAAGGGCGGCGGACACGACACCAGCGTGCTGCGCCTGGCCCCGCCCCTGAGCCTCACGGTCGCCGAGGCCGAGGAGGGGGCCGCCCTGCTCGGCCGGGCCCTGCGCGCGGTCTGAGCCTCGCCCGCACCCGCGCGGGGGAGCCGCCCCGGCCGTACCGCGTCTCCCCGCGTCCCGCGCGCCGCGCCGGGACGGCCCCGGCCTCCCGCAGGGGCCGTACGCCTGGGCCGTCCCGTCGACCGAATCCGCGTGCGTCCGCGCACGCCCGCAACCGAGGGAACGCACCCGAAGCCATGAGCGAACGCACCCTGATCCGCGGCGGACTCGTCATCACCGCCGCCGAGGAGACCCACGCCGACGTACTCGTCGAGGACGGGCGCGTCGCCGCGCTCGCCGCGCACGGATCCTCCGCCGCCGAGGGCTGGAGCGCCGGGCGCACCATCGACGCCACCGGGAAGTACGTGATCCCCGGCGGGGTCGACGGCCACACCCACATGGAGATGCCCTTCGGCGGCACCTTCGCCTCCGACACCTTCGAGACCGGGACCCGCGCCGCAGCCTGGGGCGGCACCACGACCGTGGTCGACTTCGTCGTGCAGAGCGTCGGCCGCCCGCTGCGCGAAGGGCTCGACACCTGGCACGCGAAGGCCGAGGGCAACTGCGCGATCGACTACGGCTTCCACATGATCCTCTCCGACGTCAACGACTCGACGCTCAAGGAGATGGACCTGCTGGTCGCCGAGGGCATCACGAGCTTCAAGCTCTTCATGGCCTACCCGGGGGTCTTCTACTCCGACGACGGGCGCATCCTGCGCGCCATGCAGCGGGCCGGCCGGAACGGCGGCCTGACGATGATGCACGCCGAGAACGGCATCGCGATCGACGTCCTGGTCGAACAGGCTCTCGCCGCCGGCCGCAGCGACCCCCGGTACCACGGGGAGGTGCGCAAGGCGCTGCTGGAGGCCGAGGCGACCCACCGCGCGATCCAGCTCGCCCGGGTCGCGGGCGAGGTCCCGCTCTACATCGTGCACGTCTCCGCCGAGGAAGCGCTCGCGGAGATCGCCGGGGCGCGCGACCGGGGCCTGAACGTCTTCGGCGAGACCTGCCCGCAGTACCTGTTCCTGTCCACCGACAACCTCGCGGAACCGGACTTCGAGGGCGCCAAGTACGTGTGCTCGACACCGCTGCGCCCCCGGGAGCACCAGGCCGCGCTCTGGCGTGGGCTGCGCACCAACGACCTCCAGGTGGTGTCGACGGACCACTGCCCGTTCTGCTTCAGCGGGCAGAAGGAACTGGGGCGCGGCGACTTCTCCAAGATCCCCAACGGTATGCCGGGCGTCGAGAACCGCATGGACCTCCTGCACCAGGCCGTCGTGGACGGGCACATCAGCCGCCGCCGGTGGATCGAGATCGCCTGCGCCACCCCGGCCCGGATGTTCGGCCTCTACCCGGGCAAGGGCACGATCGCCCCGGGGGCCGACGCCGACCTCGTCGTCTACGACCCGCGGGCCGAACAGGTCCTGTCCGCCCGGACGCACCACATGAACGTCGACTACTCCGCGTACGAGGGCAGGCGCGTCACGGGCCGCGTGGAGACCGTGCTCTCCCGGGGCGTCCCGGTGATCGAGGACCGCGCCTACGTCGGACAGGCCGGGCACGGGGTGTATCTGCCGCGCGGGGTGAGCCAGTACCTGAACTGACGGAGAGGGTCCCGCACGAGGGCGGCCGGGCCCCGAAGGGAGGTCCGGCCACCCCGTGACGGCAGTGGTCAGTGGCGGGACGGGCGGCCGCGGTCGCGGCGCTCGACGTACAGGCGGTCGCCGTGCGGACCCGTCCACTCCACCCGCACCACGCCGGGCACGGCCGCGTCGGCCACGCGCGACGGGCTGGACCAGTGGCCGAACGCCGGGTTGCGGAAAAACGTCGCCCACACCTGGCCGTCGGCGTCCCGGAAGAAGTTGTTGTGGCCCGCGCCCACCCCGGCGGTCCAGCGCCGCGAGTACGGGCCCTCGAAACGGTCCGCGACGGCGACCACCGCGTCGTACTGGTACTGCACGCGACCGGCGCCGGGGGTGTCGTAGCCCTGCCGCGTGCTGCCGTCGGCGTTGACCGAGGTGCGGTCCCAGGCGGCTTGCAGCAGGTAGTACTTGCCGCCGTGCTGGAACACGTACGCGCCTTCGAGGTACGGCTCGGGTGTGTAGGGCTGCTGCCGGAACGCGGGGAGGCCGGTCCGGGGGACGATGTCCTCCATGTCGTCGCTGAACCTGGCGTACAGGTTGTTGTGCAGCACCAGCCAGGCCCGGTCGTCCTCGGAGTACAGGCTGCCGTCGATGTGGTGGTAGGCGCCGGGCTCGATGAAGGCCGGCCCCCCGATGAACGAGTCACCGAAGGGCTTCTCCTCGTTGCCTCTCACGAGCCGGTACGGCCCCTCCACCCCGCCCTCGCTCACCAGCATGAACGAGCCGACCTTCTTCGAGTGGTCGCCCATGCACGCGACGAGGTACCACTTGTCCCGGAAGTAGTGCAGCTCGGGCGCCCACGCCTGACCGCGCTTGCCGAACTGCTCGTCGTACCAGTACTCCTGCCAGGGAGCGACGACCGTGCGGCCGGGCCGGTTCTCGCCGACGAACTCGGGCGACCACACCTTGCCCTTCTCCGCTCCGGGCCGTATACGGGTCGTGTCGGCCAGTTTCCACGGCCCGCGCAGGGAACGCGAGGTCCAGACGAAGAGGCCGTCGTTCCACGGAGCGGCGACCTCCAGACCGGGGACCCGGGTGGTGCCGGTGGCGACGTAGAGCGGACGGCCGTCCACGACGAAGCAGTTGACGTAGGTGTCCCGCATCCACACCACCCCGCGCTCCTTGTCACGGGGGCGCAGTTCCAGCGGGAGGACGAAGGAGTTGTCCTCGCGCGGCCACAGGTCGGGGCGGGTGTCCGCGAGACCGTACGGCTCGGGTTCGGGCCAGTTCGAGGGGTGCCGCCCGGCCGCCGGTGCCGGGGTCTGTGCCTGTGCCTGCGCGGGGGCGGCCTGGGCCGCGGACGCGGGCAGAGCCGTCGCCATGCCCACGCCCACCCCCATCCCGACGCCCGCGGCACCGGCCAGCAGGGACCGCCGGCCGACGGATGAGCCGTACTCGCTGCCGTTCATCAGTCACGTTCTCCTTCGTTCGACCAGTTCAGGACGCCCGTGGAGAGTCCGGGCGCCGCACCGGCCGTGCCGGGGAGCCGCCCTGGGGCGCCCTGCCGATCAGCATGCGAAGGCTGGTCGATCGCCGTCAACACCCGCCGATTTAATCCGGGCGGCCCGCTCTCGCGGCCTGTCGCCGTGCCGGTGTTCCCGCTGGTGGCGGGGGAAGTACCCGGCCGACCGGAACAATACGATCAGGTAACGGGGCCGTTCCCGGGCCGGTCAGCCGACCGCGGTGAGGCCCGGCGCCGGTTCCGGGTCGCGGTGCGCCACGGAAGGGCTGACGGCGGGGAGGGCCACCTGCCGCGGGCGCCCCGCGCGGCGGCCGTGGAGCAGCGCGCCCGAGGCGATCGCCCCGGCGACGAGCAGGCCGCCCGAGACGAGGGCGCCGCGCGCCCCGGCGTACTCCAGCAGCAGCCCCAGCAGGGGCGGTCCGGCCAGCCCCCAGCCGGTGCTCGCGCTGCGCCACACGCCGAGCACCCGTCCGCGCATCTCGGGTGGCGGGTCGGTCTGGAGCACCGTCGTCCCGGCGGTGTCGGACACGGACTCCACGACGGCCATCGGCACCACGAGCAGCAGGAGGACCACCAGACCGGGCGAGAGACCGGCCGCGACCTGGAGCAGCGCGCCGACCGAGGCCAGGGTGCCCACGAGCCGGACCGAGGGGTTCTGGAGCCGGCCCGCGAGCACCGCGCCGACGATGCCGCCGACGGCGAGGGTCGTGGAGACGGTGCCGAACTCGGCCCGTCCGGCGTGGAGCGGCCCGGTGACGAGCACGGCGAGCGTCAACTGGTAGTTGCGCCCGAACATCGCGCTGAGCCCGGTGATGCCGGCGAGGGCCACCAGCCGGGGGCGGCGCATGAAGTAGACGAGCCCCTCCCACGTGCCGGTGGAACGCGTCCTGCGCCGCCGCCTCCCGCCGCCGGGGTACCCGGACCCGGCGGCCCGGGTGGTCACCTGCCGCGTGGTCTGCGCCACCGGCTTCAGGAAGGGGATGACGGCCGCCACGAAGAGAAAGGAGACCCCGTTGGCCACATAGGCGGCGGAGGTGCCGACGGACCCCAGCGCGACGGCGGCCAGCGCGGTGCCGGCGAGACGGCCCGTGCTGTGCACGACCGAGCCCAGGGCGATGGCCGAGGGCACGTCCTTCCGCGGTACCAGATCGTTGCCCAGCAGCGAGGTGGCCGGTCCGTCGATGGTGTTGACCGTGCCGGTCACCGCCGCGAGCACCATGAGGGCCGGGAAGTCGAGCAGGCCCAGGCCCAGCAGTACGGCGGTGGAGAAGGCGACGAGGCCCAGCACGGCCTGGCTCACCGCGGCGGTGAGCTTGCGGGGCCACCGGTCGACGACCGCGCCACCCACGAGGCCGAGCAACAGACCGGGACCGGCCTGCACGGCCAGCGACAGGCCCGTCGCCGCGGCGGAACCGGTGATCTGGAGCACCAGCAGATTCTGCACCGTGAGCTGCATCCAGGTACCGGCGTTGGAGACGAGGTTGGCGAGGGACCACCAGCGCATGCTGGGCGTCCGCAGGCAGCGCCACGGGCTTCGGTCGGCTCCGCGGTCCTTCGCCGGGCGGCGGCCCGGACGCGGGAGGCGGGAGGCGCTGAGTCTTCCGGGGCGGGCCGGAGGCGTGGCCTCGGACGGAGCCGTGGGGGAGGAGGGGCCGGACAAGGGGAAGCACTTTCCGTAGGGAGACGGAACTTTTCCGTGGGAAGCGGGGAGAAGGACCGGTCTCCGCGGGACGTCCGCGAGGGGGGCTTCTCGGGCACGAGGCCCCGTCACGGTTCTGGAAACCCGCGGGGTGGCCGTCGGCATCACCTCATCTTCACAAAGGGCGGCCCGAGCCCGGAAGCGAGTGACCCGGCGCGTGGTGGCCAGGAGGAACGAATCCCCTGGTGAGCGGGGGTACGCATCGCCCGGTGGCATTCCTCACAGCACTCCGCCGGTCGCGATCCGTGCCCCGCCGGTCACGGGGACGGGCCAGGTTGCGGCGACGGACGCCGCACACGGCCCACGCGCGGGCGCGGACACCGGTGCGCCGTCACGTC
Source organism: Streptomyces sp. NPDC007088 (assembly GCF_042869355.1). NCBI lineage: Bacteria > Bacillati > Actinomycetota > Actinomycetes > Kitasatosporales > Streptomycetaceae > Streptomyces > Streptomyces sp. NPDC007088. The sequence goes on along the minus strand of NZ_JBIAFO010000014.1, from coordinate 61,661 downwards.
CGGTAGCGGACCGGTTCCGGAGTGGCGGTCGCCGTACGCCCCCTCTGCGCCGCTGAACGCCCGAATTCTTTGCCGAGCATTTCCCGGGCGAGGGAATGGCGTACCCCGGTATTGGGCAGCAACTGCGCGTCCGTCGGAGAATTTGGGCGGTTTGGCGGCGGTTGGCCGACCGGCCGTGCCTCAACCCCGAAAGGCCGGTGATCTGCGCCATGTTGACACGCCTCGGCCGGTGCGGATTCACTTTCGGCGGCGCCGGAGGGAAATGCTGTTATCCGGCTTCCAGAGGTATGTCGTCCTGTCTGTCTCTCGCATCGGAGGTACGGCCATGAAGCTCCTCAACTCCCTCAAGAAGAAGATCGTCCCCGAAAAGAGCCTCAAGTCGTACGCCTGGTACATCTGGTACTGACCGGGCCGTCGGCGACACCAGCCGGTGAACTGAGCGGCGGGCCGGCGCCCCACGGCGCCGGCCCGCCGTACCGCTACCGCATTCTTCGGGCCCTGGGAGGCGCTGATGAGCACGACCGGTACGGAGCGGCCGACCCGGGAAACCGTGTTCGCCCCGCGCATTGAGGATTTGCTCCGGAATTACCGAGGAGCCGGGGTATTCCGGCTGGACGAGTCGACGGTGGGGGTCGCCGACGCGTCGCTCATGGACGCGATTCTCTCCGCCCGGCCCGCCAACCAATTCGAACGGCCGACCTTCAAACCTCTGCGGGGCAGAAGTATCGGCCGGCCCGAGGCGTCCGCCGTGATGCGGGCGGTCGGACAGGACGTGCGAGCGGCACTCGCCACCTCCCTGGACACCCCCGTGCGCCTCACCGGGGAGTGGCCCCAGGTGGGCCACCGCTACCTGCGTGACCTCGTCTTCGGCCCCGATCCCCACCGGCTCCGCGTCCTCGTGGACCGCAGGCTGGAACTCACCCCCAAACTGACCTGGGCGGTCATCGCCGCCGGGGCCGCCCGGCCGGTGGCGCCCGCCGCGGGGCACCTTCCCCTGTCCGGACTCGCGGGTCTCGTCACCTCGGCCGAGGGCTACGCGGCGCGACGGCACGCCATGGGCCTCTACCGGCGGGCCGCCGCCCCCGTGTGCTTCACCGTCTCCGCGCTCGTCACGAACGCGCTGTGGCTCGGTGCCCCGTTCGACGAAGGGACACCGGACACGCACATCCTGCTGGAGAGCCTGCGGCTGCTGCCGCCCTCCTGGAACCTGCTGCGGGTCGCGAGCCCGGAGTTCACCGCCCTGGACGGCCGCATCCGGACCTCGGACGACGTGCTCATGCTGCCGCTGCTCAGCCACCGCTCCCCGGCCCACTGGGACGATCCGGAGGCGTTCCGCCCCGAGCGATGGGAGAGCGCCGACCCGGACGACCACCCCGGCTACCTCCCGTTCGGCCACGCCGGGGAGCGCTGCTGGGGCCGGCACATGGTCATGCCCCTCGCCGAACGGCTGCTCGGTCTCCTGCGCCGCGACCGGCTGCGGGTCCACCCCGGCCAGCTCACCGCGAAGGTCCCGCTCGCCGGGCTCCTGGGGGTCACCGGCGTGAGCGTCACCCGCGGCTGACCGGCGGCCCACCCGCCGGTCAGCGGGCGCGGCGGGGAGGCCGGGACCGGCCGGGCGGGGCGCGGTAACGGGTGCGCGGACGACTCCTTCCCGGGCGCCGGATCGGCGTGCGGAGGCGGCTTCACGGACGTTCGCCGGCCCCGGGCGCCGGGTTGCGGCCGTCCTCTTCCCAAGGCGCGGAAACCGGTCCACGATTGACCCTTCGCGACTCGCCTCCGGGCGTCGTCGTTCGAGGTTCGGCACGGCCCCGTGTGGAAGGATCTCCGGGAGCGACGTCGCCCAGGGCGGTGCTTTTGGAGTGTACGGACGCACGGGCCCCGGCCGCGTCGGGACCGTCCGCCCCCCGGGCGCACGGTGCCCGGCGAGCGGAAGTGCTTGCGTACCGGAGGAGGAGGTGCCCGCGCGGCCCGCAGGGGACGCGCGCGCACTCCGTACGAAGGCACGTGCGGCACGCCGCGCCGGTCAGGTTCTCGGCAGGTCCCGGGTCACCTCCCGTACCCGGCCAGACGCAGTGCAAGGAGTGAAGCCGCATGGACTTCGGACTCGTCCTCCAGACCGACCCGCCCGCCTCCACCGTCGTCTCCCTCATGCGGCGCGCGGAGCAGCAGGGCTTCACCCACGGCTGGACCTTCGACTCGGCGGTTTTGTGGCAGGAACCCTTCGTCGTCCACAGCCAGATCCTCGAACACACCGAACGGCTCGTCGTCGGCACGATGGTCACCAACCCCTCCACCCGTACCTGGGAGGTGACCGCCTCGACCTTCGCCACCCTCAACGACATGTTCGGCAACCGCACCGTCTGCGGAATCGGCCGCGGCGACTCGGCGATGCGGGTCGCCGGCCGCGCGCCGAACACCCTCGCCCGGCTCGGCGAGGCCGTCGAGGTCATCCGCGATCTCGCCGAGGGCCGGCAGGCCCGTGTCGGGGACACCGACCTGCGGCTGCCCTGGGTCAAGAACGGGAAGCTGCCCGTCTGGACGGCCGCCTACGGGCCCAAGGCCCTCGCCCTCACAGGGCAGCGCGCCGACGGGTTCATCCTCCAGCTCGCCGACCCCTACCTCACGGCGACCATGGTCGAGGCGGTGCGCACCGCCGCCTCCGACGCGGGCCGTGACCCCGCGTCCGTCACCATCTGCGTGGCCGCCCCCGCCTACGTCGGCGCGGACCTCGCGCACGCCCGCGCGCAGTGCCGCTGGTTCGGGGGGATGGTCGGCAACCACGTCGCCGACCTCGTCGCCCGCTACGGCAGCGACACCTCACAGGTGCCGGCCGAGCTGACCGCGTACATCGCCGCTCGCGAGGGCTACGACTACAGCCACCACGGCCGCGCCGGCAACGCCTCGGCCGACTTCGTGCCGGACGACATCGTCGACCGCTTCTGCGTCCTGGGCCCCGTCGAGGCGCACATCGAGAAACTGCGGGAACTGCGTGCCCTCGGCGTCGACCAGTTCGCCCTGTACGCGATGCACGACGCCCGCGAGGCGGTCATCGACACCTACGGGAAGGAGATCATCCCCGTCCTGAACGGCTGAGCCCCTCCCCGGGGCCCCCGCCGCTCCCACCGCGGCGCGGCCCCACGTCCCCGCACCCGCATGGCACATGAGCACGGCACCCGCGTCTGTCCCCGCCCGCCGCTCCCCGAAGGGCCTGCCATGAGCGAACTCACCGACACCGCCGGGTCGCCGGCGAAGAGCGTGCCGCCGGACCGGACCCAGTCCGTCGCCGCCGACGGCCGCGTCGAGCTGCTGCCCGGTGCCTTCCCCGCCGACTCCCCCTACGCCAACGAGGACCTGCGCCCCATACCGGTGGCCGACCGGCACTGGGGCACCTACAACTTCACCGCGCTGTGGATCGGGATGGCGCACAACATCCCGTCCTGGACGCTCGCCTCGGGGCTCGTCGCGCTCGGCATGGACTGGCTCCAGGCGGTCCTCACGATCGCCCTGGCCAACGTCGTCGTCCTGCTGCCGATGCTGCTGACCGGTCACGCCGGGCCCAAGTACGGCATTCCCTTCCCGGTGCTGGCCCGCGCCTCCTTCGGTCTGCGCGGGGCCAACCTGCCGGCGCTCGTCCGGGCCGCCGTGGCCTGCGGCTGGTTCGGCATCCAGACCTGGATCGGCGGGCAGGGAGTCTTCGTCCTGCTGAACAAGCTGTCCGGCGGCTCCTGGACCGGCGCCGGACAGGTCGGCGGCTACCCGTGGCCGCTGTGGCTGTGCTTCGGGTTGTTCTGGGTACTCCAACTCCTCATCATCCACCGGGGAATGGAAACCCTCAGACGCTTCGAGAACTGGGCCGGCCCCTTCGTCTTCATCGGTGCCCTCGCGCTGCTCGGCTGGATGGCCAACGAGGCCGGCGGCTTCGGCCCGCTGCTCGACCAGCCCTCACAGCTGGGCTGGGGTGGCGACTTCTGGCCCGTGTTCTTCCCCGCTCTCATGGGCATGATCGGCTTCTGGTCCACCCTGTCCCTGAACATCCCCGACTTCACCCGATTCGGGAAGGGACAGCGCGCCCAGGTCTGGGGCCAGTCGCTGGGCCTGCCCACCACCATGACGGCCTTCGCGCTGCTCTCGGTGCTCGTCACCTCCGGCTCCCAGGCGGTCTACGGGGAGCCCGTCTGGGAACCCGTCGAACTCGCCGCCAAGGCCGACAACGCCGTGGGGCTGCTCTTCGCCCTCGTCACCGTGCTCGTCGCCACGGTCTCCGCCAACCTCGCCGCCAACGTCGTCTCTCCGGCCTACGACCTCTCCAACCTCCTGCCGCGCCTCATCACCTTCCGTACCGGAGCGCTCATCACCGGAGTGGTGGGCGTGCTGATCTTCCCGTGGAAGCTCATCGCCACCCCGGAGCTGTACATCTTCACCTGGCTCGGAGTGGTGGGCGGCCTGCTCGGCACCGTCGCGGGCATCCTCATCGCCGACTACTGGATCATGCGCCGCACCTCCCTGCATCTGGTCGAGCTGTACCGCAAGGAGGGCCGCTACTGGTACCGCGGCGGCTGGAACCCGGCGGCGGTCGCGGCCTTCGTACTGGGCGGACTGCTCGCGGTCGGCGGCTCCCACTCCGCGCCCGGCAAGGGGCCGTTCCCCCGGGACGGGCTGATCCCCTTCCTCCAGCCCCTCGCCGACTACGGCTGGGCGGTCGGCTTCGCCACCTCCCTGCTCCTCTACGTCCTGCTCACTCGCGCCGGCGTGGGCAAGTCCCGCGTGCTGTAGGGGCACTGGGCGGGCCCGGGGGCGCGGTGTGGCATGATCACGGCCATGTCCCCCGCGCCGCGCCGCCGGCCCCTGACGCCGATCGCCGCCCTCGCGGCAGCCGCGCTGTGCCTGAGCGGGTGCACCACCTGGAAGAACCTGGACGACGCGGCGGCGCCGGCGACGCCCGTACCCACCTCCTCGCCCCACGGCCTCCGGCCCGGCCCCGGCGGCGGGTCCGGGACGAGCCCCTCGGCCCCGGCCTGTCCGTCCTCCGGGGTGCGGATCACGGCGGACCGGGGCGATGCCGCGATGGGGCTGCGGGTCATGTCGGTGTGGATCACCAACTGCGGTCTCGAACGGTTCCGGGTCGGCGGATACCCCGAGCTGCGGCTGCTCGGTGAGGACGGCGCGGACACGGGCGTGGGCGTCCTGCACGGCACCGACACGATCAGCTCCGGGCTGTCCCCCGACGAGCCGCGCGGTGAGGTCACCCTGCGCCGCGGCGAGCGGGCCAGAACCATCCTGGCCTGGCGCAACACCGTCACCACCGGGCACCCGGCCCCCGGGGTGTTCCTGGAGGTGGAGCCGGGCGCGGGACTGCCCGCCCAACGGGTGCGGGCCGAGGTCCCGTTGGACGTCGGCACCGCCGCCGTGGTCGGCACCAGCCGCTGGACCAAGGGCACCGCGCCGGGGGCCGGCACGAGCGTGCCGGAGGACGACCTGCGGAGCGCGCCGCCCGCCACCTGATCCGCCCGTGCCCGGTCCGCTCACCACCTGATGCGCCCGTGCCCGGTCCGGCCCCTGATCGGCCCCGCCTGTTCCACCTCGCTGACGCCGGCTGCGGGGCGGCGCGGCGGACCGTGCCGGGGCGACCCGGTCCGCCGCCGTCGCCGCCCGGCCGCGATCGTGCCTCACGGAGGCGTGGCCTTCCCGCCGCCCGGCGTCGGCGGCAGGGCAACTCCCGGTCTCAGCGGCGTCAACTGCTCGATGCCGTACCGCTCGCGCAGTTCCTCCACGTCTTGGGGGCGAGGCGGGCCCGTCCCGGTGAGCAGCTCCGTCAGCTCCTCGAAGTAGCGCTCGTGTGCGGGTGGGGGAGCGGCCTGGAACAGCATCCGGGCCGGAGCCCGCCCCGCGTTGGCGAACCCGTGCGGGCAGCCGGGCGGGACGTGCAGCAGGGCGCCGGGCCCGCCGCGCAGCACCCGGTCGCCGGACGCCGAACGCCAGTGGCGCCAGTCCCCGGAGGTGCGCGCCTCGGGCTCGAAGGCGAACAGGTCGACCTCGCCCTCCAGGACGTAGAAGAACTCCTCGCTCCGCCGGTGCACATGGGCGCCCACGTCGAAGCCCACCGGGACCACGACCTCGAACAGCGACCCCACCGCGCTGCGCTCACCGGTGACCTTGAACGTCATGTGCTGAGCCGGCCCCTCCAGCCGCCGTCCGCCCCCCGGTGGCAGCGCAAGCCCGTGCCCCGTCACCAGGCCACCGGCAGGGCCACCGGGCCCCGGATCAGCTCGCCCCGGCGCCACCGCACCTTTGACGGCTCCACCGCCAGACGCAACCGGGGGAAGCGTTCCAGCACCGCCCGCACCAGCACCCTCAGCTCCAGCCGGGCGAGCGCCGCCCCCACGCAGTAGTGCGGGCCGTGACCGAAGGCGAGGTGCGGGTTCGGGGCGCGGTCGAGATCGATCTCGTCCGGCCGTGCGAAGACCTCGGGATCCCGGTTGGCCGCGAGGTACGAGGAGTGCACCGGTTCGCCGGCCCGGACCCTGACCCCGCCGACGTTCACGTCCTCGACGGCGATACGCGCCATCCCCACCGCGTTGCGGTGCGGCATCCACCGCAGCAGCTCCTCGACCGCCCTGGGGACGAGTCCGGGGTCCTCGCGCAGCCGCCCGGCCAGCTCGGGCCGGGTCAGCAGGACGTACATCAGCGTCGAGGAGTTCAGCCTCACCGCGTTCATCCCGCTGATCTGCATGAGCACCGCGAAGGCGATCGCCTCCTCCCGGCTGATGCCGCCCGCCTCCTCGGCGCCGAGCAGCTGGCTCAGCAGGTCCTCCCCGGGTGCGCGCTCGCGCCGGGCCGCCAGCCGCGCGAAGTACTCCTCGATCTCCGTCTTGGCGCGTTCGCTGGTCTCCCTTCCCTGCCGGGAGGAGATGATCAGGCCCGTCCACCGGGCCATCCGGGGCCAGTCCTCCTCCGGGATGCCCATCAGCTCACTGATACCGGCGAGCGCGAAGGGGGTCGTGACGTGCTCCATGAGGTCCGCGGGCGGCCCCGCGCAGGCCAGCGCGTCGAGCATGGAGTCGATCAGCTCCTGAGCGCGCGGCTCCAGCCGGTCGACGCGGCGCGCGGTGAACGCGGCGGCGGCCGAGCGGCGCAGCCGCGAGTGCTCGGGGGGATCGGCGAAGCCCACGGCGTCCCGCAGGGGAATGGCGTGCGGGGCCAGCCGCGTGACCGAACGGCCGAGCAGCGCGGTCCGGCTGAAGCGCGGATCGCTCGTCACGCGGGTCACGTCCGCGTAGCGCCCCGCGAGCCACGCCGGTTCCTCTCCGTACGGCAGCCTCACCTTCTGCATCCCCGGACAGGTGAGAGAGGCCGCGATCACCGGGTCGGTCTCCAGTCCGTCCAGGTGTTCCACCCTCCAGTCCACCACCTCCTCCTCGGACACGGTCCGCGAACCGGACGTCCGGGCCCCGGACACGGTCCGCGTCTCGGTGACCGTCTCCGGCGCGGAGCCGGCCCCGGGGCGCGCCCCGGCCGAGGCGTCCGCGCCGGAGAGGCCGGAGAAGGGGCAGGAGGGCGGGGCGTCCGCGGAGGGCGGCGTACGCGGGGTCTCCGGCAGCCCGGGGGCGGGCACCCCTCGGGGCGGTACCTCCCGCCCCGAGGCCGCGCCGTACTCGCGGTTCGCGTCCCCTCCGGTGTTCTCATGCCTGTTCATGCCGCCTCCGTCCAGGTGCCGAGTGACATCTCGGCGGTGATTCCGGGGCCGAAGCCCGCGAGCAGTCCTTTGTCGGTGTGGGCCGCCGACCCTTCCTCGAAGAGCCGGCCCAGGGCGTCCAGGACGACGGCGCTGGCGATGTTCCCGTACTCCGTGAGCGTCGCCCTGCTGTGCCGGAACGCCTCCGAGGGCACGCCGAGGAAACGGCTCAGATCGTCGAGGATGCGGGGGCCACCCGCGTGGACGATGTAGAAGTCCAGGTCGGACGCGGTCCAGCCGTGCCGGTCGGTGAGCGCGCGGAGCACCGGGGCGAGCGGTTCCATCGTGCCGGGGACCCGGCGGTCCAGCTGGAAGTGGAACCCGGTCGAGCGCACCGCGTAGGAGATCCAGTCCTCGGTGTGCGGGATGACGTAGGAGCCGTTGCGTTCCAGGCGCATACCCCGGCCGCCCTCACCCCGGACCACGACCGCCGCGAGGGCGTCCCCGAACAGGCCGTTGGACAGCAGGGAGCCGACTCCGACGTCCGTGGGCTGGTAGCACAGCGAGCAGAACTCGCAGGAGACCACCAGCGCGTTGGCCTGCGGATAGGCCGTGCAGAAGTCGTGCGCGCGGTTGACGGCCGCACCCCCGCCCGCGCACCCCAGCTGGGCGATGGGTAACTGGCGGGTGTCCGGCCTCATCCTCAGGGCGTTGATCATCCACGCCGTGAGCGAGGGCATCCCGAAGCCGGTGCAGGAGACGAAGATCAGCAGGTCCACCTGATCCGGGTCCAGCTCCGCGTGGGCCAGGGCCCGGCGCACCACACCGGGCAGCCGGGACTGGGCCTCACGGACGAACAGGGCGTTGCGCTCCTCGAAGCCCGGATGTCGCAGCACCTGGCGCAAGGGCTGGATGAGATGACGCTTGCGGACTCCGGTATTGGTGATCAGGCGCTGCACGAGGCGGAGTTCGGCATGGTCTCGGTATAGGTCGGCGGCGAGCGCCAGGGTCTCCTCCATGGTGACGACGTACTCGGGCACCTCGGTCACCGGTTCGCACAACACGGCCATGACACTCCCCCTGTTCGGACACGTGATCACCTGGCGGACACGTGGACCTGTGGACGCGCGGACGCGCAGACGGCAGGGAGTCTGAACCAGGGAAGATCCCTCGGTGACTCCTCTGTGTAGTTAACCGACTACACAGAGCATCCGTCGAGTCCCCCTTTCGGGTGACCCTCAACCCGCGCTGGCGTGTCCGCTGGCGCCCGGCGCGGGGAAGCCTCACCGGGGCGGGAGGTGATGCGTCCCGCTCACCCCGCCACCGCGAACCGGCCCCCCGCGGACGCCGCCCCGTACCCCGCCCGGGGCCGCTCGCGCTGCGCCCCCCCGCGCCTGCCGTTAGCGTGACGAGCAGTGCGACGCGCGACGAAAGCCCAGCTCCGAGCCGGAAGGACGCTTCGATGACCACGGCCCCCACCCCCGGCTCCCGCTCCGCCGTCCCCGGGCGGCGGAGCCGTCCCCCGAGGCGCGAGCGGTGACCGCCCGGGAGGTGCCGGCCGCGCTGCTCCAGGACATCGAGGCCGTGGTCTTCGACACGGACGGGGTCCTCACCGACTCCGCCCGGGTCCACGCCGAGGCGTGGAAGGAGGCGTTCGACGTCACGCTGCGCGAGCACCCGCCCGCCGATCCCGCCCTCGCCCGCCCTTTCGACGTCTCCACCGACTATCCCGCGCACGTCGACGGCAAGTCCCGCCTCGACGGCGCCGCCGCGTTCCTGCGCTCGCGCGAGGTGCCGATCCCCGAGGGGCGGGCGGGCGAGCCCGCGGGAACGGACTCGGTGGCCGCCGTCGCCACGCTCAAGGACGGCCTGTTCACGCGCCGGCTGCGGGAGGGCGGCATCCAGCCCTTCCCCGGTTCCGTACGGCTCCTCGAAGCGCTGAAAGAGGCGGGGGTGCCGATGGCCGCGGCCTCCGCCTCGCACCACGCGCACGACATCCTGGACCGCGCCGGGCTGCTCCCGTACTTCACGACCCTGGTCGACGGGGGCGAGAGCGCGCGGCTCGGGCTGCCGGGGAAGCCGGACCCCGCGCTGTTCCTGGAGGCCGCCCGCCGGCTCGGCGCAGAGCCGGCGAACGCGGCCGTCGTCGAGGACGCGCAGGCCGGGGTCGAGGCAGGCCGGCGCGGGGGCTTCGGGCTGGTCGTCGGCGTGGACCGGATCGCGGGACCCGGCAGCGCGCGGGCGCTGCGCCGGCACGGGGCCGACGTGGTCGTCGCCGATCTCGCGGACCTCCTGCGCGCGCCCGGCCCTCCGGCCGCACCGGGCCCGGCCGAGGCCGTCGCCACCGAAGCGGTCGTCACCGAACCCGGAGAGCCGAAGGCGCGGCAGAGCCCGGAGACAGGGGACGGACATGGCTGACTGGACCTGGGCGTACGAGGGCTACGACCCCGCCGACGAGACGCTGCGCGAGTCCCTGTGCAGCCTCGGCAACGGGTACTTCGCCACCCGCGGCGCCGCCCCCGAGTGCGCCGACGACACGGTGCACTACCCGGGCACCTACGTGGCCGGCCTCTACAACCGGCTCTCCTCCGACATCGCCGGGCAGACCGTGCGCAACGAGGACATGGTCAACCTGCCCAACTGGCTGCCGCTGCGCTTCCGGCTGCACCACTCCGAAGGACTCGGGCCCGGCGACTGGTTCACCCCGGACGGTCCCTCGCTCGTCTCCTACCGGCAGCAACTGGACCTGCGGGCCGGCGTCTTCGAGCGCGCCCTGTGCTACCAGGACGCGGAGGGCCGTCGGCTGCGCGTGCGCCAGTCCCGGCTCGTGCACATGGACGACCCGCATCTCGCAGCCCTGCGCACCGAGTTCACGGCGGAGGACTTCGAGGGGGACCTCGACGTGGAGTCCGCCCTGGACGCCGGGGTCACCAACAACGGGGTGGCCCGCTACCGGCAGCTCAACGGACAGCACCTCACCGCGGTCCGCAGCGGCAGCCCCGAGGCGGGCACCGTGTGGGTCAGCGCGCGCACCACCACCTCTGCGGTCGGAATCGCCCTCGCCGCCCGCACCACCTGCGCGGGCGAGGCCCGCGCCGAGGCGGTCACCGAGGACACCTCGCGCCCCGCGACCCGGCTCACCGTGCGGCTGGGGCGCGACACCCCCGTCACCGTCGACAAGGTGGTCGCGCTGCACACCTCGCGCGACGCCGCGATCAGCGAACCGCTCGACGCGGTCCTCGACCGGGCGGCGAACGCGCCCGGTTTCGAGGAGTTGCTCATCACCCACCGGCTGGCCTGGCAGCGGCTGTGGCACCGGGCCTGTCTGGAGGTGCCGGGGGAAGCCGGGCACATCCTGCGCTTCCACCAGTTCCATCTGCTCCAGACCCTCTCCCCGCACACCGCCGACCTCGACGCCGGGGTACCCGCGCGCGGCCTCAACGGGGAGGCGTACCGGGGGCACGTGTTCTGGGACGAGCTGTTCGTCCTGCCCTACCTCAACCTGCACCTGCCCGAGGTGTCCAAAGGGCTGCTGCGCTACCGTCACCGCCGGCTCGACCGGGCCTGCCGCCTGGCGCGCGAGGCGGGGTACGAGGGCGCGATGTACCCGTGGCAGAGCGGCAGCGACGGCCGCGAGGAGACCCAGGAGCTCCACCTCAACCCCAGCTCCGGTCGATGGCTGCCGGACCACTCCCGGCTCCAGCAGCACATCGGCTCGGCCGTCGCGTACAACGTGTGGAGCTACGCCCGCGCCACCGGGGACGCCCGCTTCATGGAGAACGAGGGTGCGGAGACGCTGCTCCAGATCTCCCGTTTCTGGGCCGGCCGCGCGCAGTGGGACCAGGGCCTCGGCCGCTACCGGATCAAAGGAGTGGTCGGTCCCGACGAGTACCACGACGCGTACCCGGACGCCCCACGACCGGGGCTCGACGACAACGCCTACACCAATGTGACCGCCGCCTGGGTCCTTCAGCGCACCCTGGAGGTGCTGGAGGACCTGCCGCTTCCGCGCAGGCGGGAACTGGCCGAGCACACCGGCCTCGACGCCTCGGAACTCGCGCACTGGGACGACGTCTCGCGCCGGCTGCACATCCCCTTCCACCAGGGCGTCATCAGCCAGTTCGCCGGGTACGGGGAGCTGAGCGAACTCGACTGGGTCGGCTACCGCGCCCGGTACGGGGACATCCGCCGGCTCGACCGCGTACTGGAGGCCGAGGGCGACAGCGTCAACCGCTACCAGGCTTCCAAACAGGCCGATGTGCTGATGCTCGGCTACCTCTTCCCGCCACGCGAACTGCGCTCCCTCTTCGCGCGGTTGGGGCACACGCTCGACGAGGACACGTGGAGACGCACCGTCGACTACTACGTGGCCCGCACGAGTCACGGCTCCACCCTCAGCGGACTCGTGCACGCCTGGGTGCTGGCCCGGGTGCGTCCCACCCAGGCGTGGAGTTTCTTCCAGGAGGCGCTGCGCGGGGACGTAGCCGACCTCCAGGGCGGCACCACGGGGGAGGGCATCCACCTCGGCGCGATGGCCGGGACCCTCGACCTCGTACAGCGCTGCCTGACGGGTCTGCGGGTGGGCGCCGACGCCGCGCTCAGCCTCGATCCGGTGCCGCAACCCGAGTTGTCCGGCTACGAGTTCGCCATCCACTACCTTCAGCACTGGGGTATCCGTTTCCGGATGCGCGCGGGCGGGCTCGACATCTCGGTGCCGGAATCCGACCGTGGCCCCGTGGACATCCGCCTGGTCGACCGTTCGGTGACCCTGCGCCCCGGTGACTCCTTCCACCTGACCCTGCCGGACTGACCCGGACCCCCACCGGCCCCGGGGGGGGGGGGGGGGGGGCCCCCGCGGGGGGGGGCGCGCGGGGGGGGCGGCGGGCCGGGGGCGGCCGGGGGGGGGCGGGGGGGCGCCGCCGCCCCCCCCCCGCCCCGGG
>NZ_JBIAFO010000014.1:0-49039 GCF_042869355.1 Streptomyces sp. NPDC007088 | reverse complement strand
TTCCTCCCCACCTCCCCGCCGGGCGGGGGGCCGCGGCCCCCCCCGGCCCGGGGGGGCCGGGGGGCCCCGGGGGGGGGTTGGGGGGGGGGGGGGCCCCGGGGCCCCCGGGGGCCCGACGCCGGTTACGGCACCCGGGCCGTCCACTCCTGCGAGTCGAACTTGGTGCGGGCGAGTTCCCGGGCCCTGGCCATCTCCTCCTCGGTGACCTCGCCCTTCGTCAGCCCGTAGCGGCTGCTGAAGGAGGCGATCATGTTCTCGATGACCTGCGCGCGCGGCAGCCCCGTCTGCCGGCGCAGCGGGTCGACGCGCTTCTTGGCGCTCGTGGTGCCCTTGTCGGACAGTTTCTCCCTGCCGATGCGCAGCACCTCGGTCATCTTGTCGGCGTCCATGTCGTACGCCATCGTCACGTGGTGCAGTACGGCAGGGCTGCCGCCCTGGGGCGCGGCGACCCGGCGCTGGGCGGCGCCGGCGATCTTCCCGGCCTCGGTCGCGATGTCGTTGAGCGGCTGGTACCACGCCCTGATGCCCATGTCGCCGAGCGCGGAGAGCACCCAGTCGTCGAGATAGGCGTAGCTGTCGGCGAAGGACAGGCCCTCGACGAGGGCGCTGGGCACCGCCAGCGAGTACGTGATGCTGTTGCCCGCCTCCATGAACATCGCGCCGCCCCCGGTCACCCGGCGCACCACGGTCACTCCGTGCTTCGCGGCCCCCTCGGGGTCCACCTCGTTGCGCAGGGACTGGAAGCTGCCGATGACGACGGCCGGGTCGGACCACTCCCACACGCGCAGCGTGGGCGGCCGGTGCCCGGCGGCCACCTCCTGCGTGATGACCTCGTCCAGCGCCAGGTGCAGGCCGACCGGCTGCGGACCTTCGTGGATGAGCTGCCAGTCGTAGTCGGTCCAGTCGGTCGCTCGCGCGAGGGCGCGGCGCACGGCGATCCCGATGCCCTCCGAGGTGAGCCCGTACATCACGGTGTCCTCGGGCAGCGCCGCGTCGACCAGCGCCGCGAGACCGGCCCCGTCGGTCGAGGCGGGCGCCCCCTCCAGGGCGGCGTTGATCACCTCGATGGCGTCGTCGGGTTCGAGGAAGAAGTCGCCCGCCACCCGGACGTCGCGCAGCCGCCCGGCCTCCGTGCCGAGGTCCACCACCACGAGTTTGCCGCCGGGGACCTTGTACTCACCGTGCACGGCCGTCGCCTCCATCGCTGCGCGCCCGGGGACGGGCGCTTCGGTCATTCCGGACAAGGTCAACGCTATCGCTCGCGCCGTGATTCCTCGTGCCCGGACCGTGGCCGAGCCGTTATCCGGGCCGAGGTGCCGTTTCCGGCGGGCCGGCCGGGGTGTAAGGGCGTTATGCGCGAATTTTATGTGCCGTATACACCTCAATGCCCGAGCCGGTTACGCGCAGTTCACCGAACGGCTCGTCCGGTATACGGACAACCCCCTTGCGGTGCGGACTGTATGCGAAATACGTTCTGCGGTATCCCTGATCAACCCCCTGGCGGGAGGTACTTCCTCGTGCGCCGAACAGCGGTTGCCTGCACGGCAGTTGCCCTGGTGTGCTCCACATTGGCCGGCTGCGGCTCGCTCCGGTCCTCGGCCACCGAGGTCGGGGGCGTCCGGATGACGGACGACCGGCCGGTACGGGACGGCGGCACGCTCACCGTGGCGCTCGCCTCCGACCCGGACAAGCTCGACCCCACCCTGTCCCAGACCCTCGTGGGCCGCACCGTCTTCGCCGGCATGTGCGAGAAGCTCTACGACACCGACGCGAAGGGCAGGATCGTCCCGCAGCTCGCGTCCGCGCCGCCGAGGATCTCGGCGGACGGCAAGGTCGTGACCGTCCCCGTACGCAAGGACGCCCGCTTCAGCGACGGCACCCGGCTCGACGCGCGCGCCGTCGTCACCTCCCTGCTGCGCCACCGCGACCTGGCGGGCTCCGCGCGCGCCACCGAACTCGGCCCCGTGCGCGAGGTCACCGCGACCGGACGCTGGACCGTACGGCTGCGCCTGCGCCAGGCGTACACCCCGCTCGCCTCCGTGCTCGCCGACCGCGCCGGGATGGTCCTGTCGCCCGCCGCGATCAAGAAGTACGGGAAGAACTTCACCAACCACCCCTCCTGCGTGGGCCCCTTCCGCTACGTCGAACGCGTCGGCGGCGACCGCATCGTCCTCGCCAAGGACCCCCGGTACTACGACGCCGACCGCGTGCACCTCGGCAAGGTGATCTACAAGCCCATACCCGACGGCAGCGTCCGGCTGGCCAACCTGCGCTCCGGGGACATCCAGGTCGGCGACCAGATGACCCCCGTCGACGTGCAGAGCGTGCTCACCGAACCCGAACTCCAGCTCTTCAACTCGCCCTCCCTCGGCTACCAGGCGATGGCGGTCAACATCGGCAACACCCAGGGCGTCGGCGAGAAGCCGGGACGCGTGCACACCCCGCTGGGCAGCGACCCGAGGGTCCGCGAGGCGCTCGACCTCTCCCTGGACCGGGACCTCCTCAACAAGGTCGTCTTCCAGGGCATGTACCAGCCCGCGTGCGGACCGATATCCCCGCAGTCCGCGACCGCCCCCGGCGTCGACCCCGGCCAGTGCCCCAAGCGCGACGTCGCGAAGGCGAAACGACTGCTCAAGGAGGCCGGCGTCAAGACCCCCGTCCCTCTCGAACTCAAGGTCTCCACCACCCCGGAGTCCAGCCGTGTCGGCCAGGTCGTCCAGGCCATGGCCAAGGAGGCCGGGTTCAGGGTCACCCTGCGCCCCACCGAGTACGCGACCCTCATCGAGCAGGGCGACGAGGGCGACTACCAGGCGTTCCTGACCGGCTGGTCCGGACGTCTCGACCCCGACGGCAACATCGCCAGCTTCCTCACGACGGCCGGCGCCATGAACGCGTACGGCATCGGCACCCCGTCCATGGACCGCCTCATCGCCCGCGGGCGCACCGAGCCCGACCCGGGGAAGCGGGCCGCGATCTACCGGGACATCGTGCGTGAGGCCACCGCCCAGCGCGGACTCGTCTACCTCTACCGGCAGGAGAACTACGTGGCCGCCCGCAAGGACGTCTCCGGCGTCCACGTCTACGGCGACGGGCTCGTACGGGTCAAGGACGCGGGGTACACCCGATGACCAAGTACCTGCTCCAGCGCCTGGGCCAGTCGCTGATCACGCTCTTCCTCGTCAGCGTCGTCGTCTTCGCCGGAATCCGCGCCCTGCCCGGCGACCCGGCCATCGCCCTGGCCGGCGAGGAACGCAGCCCCAAGGCCCTGGCCGCCGTCCGCGCGGCCTACGGACTCGACGACAACCTCGTGGTCCAGTACGGGCGTTTCCTCGGGCACGCGCTCACCGGAGACCTCGGCACCTCGGCGCGCACCGGGCTCCCGGTGTCCTCCGCGATCGGCGAGGCCCTCCCGGTGACCCTCGAACTCGCCGCGCTGTCCCTGCTGTTCGCGGTCGTCGTCGGCATCGGCGCCGGGGTCGTGGCCGCCGTACGGCGCGGCCGCGTCGAGGAGTGGCTCGCCAACGGCATCGCGCTGCTCGGCCTGTCGATCCCCACCTTCTGGCTCGGCATCGTCCTCGTCCTGGCCTTCGCGATCGCCCTGCCCGTCTTCGCCGCCTCCGGGTTCGTGCCCTTCGCCAGCGATCCGCTCGACAACCTGCGCCGCATGGTGCTGCCCGCGATCGTGCTCGGCTCGGGACTGGCCGCCGTCGTCATGCGGCAGACCCGGGCGGCGATGCTCGACTCGCTGTCCGCCGACTACGTCCGCACCGCCCGTGCCAAGGGACTGGCCAGGCGCCAGATCATCGGCGGCCACGCGCTGCGCAACTCCCTGGTCACCGTCGTCACCGTGCTCGGTCTCCAGCTCGGCCACCTCATCTCGGGCGCCGTCGTCACCGAGCAGATCTTCGTCCTGCCCGGCTTCGGGAAACTCACCATCGACTCCGTCTTCACGCGGGACTACGCGGTCCTGCAAGGCGTGGTGCTGTGCACCTCCGCCGCCTACATCCTCATCAACCTGCTGGTCGACCTCGTGTACTCGGTCATCGACCCGCGTATCCGGCTCGGAGGTGCCCGGTGACCGCAGCAGTGCCCACCGCGAGCGCGGCGGCCCCCGCCAGGCGCCCGCGCACCGGCTCCGGACGGCTGCGCGCCCTGCGCCGCAACCGGCTCGCCCTGACCGGCGGCGTCATCGCGCTCGTCTTCGTCCTCGTCGCCCTGTTCGCCCCGCTCCTGGCACCCTACGACCCGGCGCGGCCCGACTTCGGCAACGCGCTGTCCGCGCCCTCCTGGGCGCACTGGCTGGGCACCGACGACCTCGGGCGCGACCAGCTCTCCCGGGTCTTCTACGGGGCCCGCGCCTCGATGCAGGTCGGGGTCCTCGCCGTCGTCCTCGCCTTCGTCGTCGGGGTCCCGCTCGGACTGCTCTCCGGCTACTACGGGAAGCTCACCGACAGCGTGGTGTCCCGCGTCACCGACACCCTGCTGGCCTTCCCCTTCCTCGTGCTGGCCGTGGGCCTGGCCGCCGTGCTCGGCCCCTCGCTGACCAACGCGACCATCGCCGTGGGCATTTCGCAGATCCCCGCGGTCATCCGCATCACCCGCGCCGAGACGCTGCGCCTCAAGAGCGCCGACTACGTGCACGCCGCGATCGCCAACGGCGGCGGCGACGCCACCGTCCTGGGCCGGCACGTCCTGCCCAACGCGACCTCGGCGCTCATCGTCCAGGCCACCGTGGGCATCCCGACCGCCATCATCGGCGAGGCGCTGCTCAGCTTCCTCGGCCTCGGTGTCCAGCCGCCCGACCCCTCGCTCGGCGTGATGCTCTCCGGCGCCCAGTCCTTCCTCGCGCCCGCGCCCTGGATGGCGGTCTTCCCCGGCCTCGCCATCGTGGCCGCCACCCTCGCGTTCAACCTGCTCGGCGACGGGCTGCGCGACATCCTCGACCCCCGTGGAGCGACCCGATGAGCGAGCACAGCGCCCCCGGCGCCCCGACGAGCGGCCCGGACCGCGCGGGGGCCCCGGCCCCCGCCCTCAGCGTGCGCGACCTGTCCGTGTCCTTTCGCTCCGACACCCGCACCGTGCACGCCGTCGATCAGGTCTCCTACGAAGTCGCACCCGGCGAAGTCCTCGCGATCGTCGGGGAGTCGGGCTGCGGGAAGTCCGTCACCTCCATGGCCGTGATGGGGCTGCTGCCGCCCACCGCGACCGTCACCGGGTCCATCCGGCTGGCCGGGCGGGAACTCGTCGGCGCCCCGGAGAAGGAGCTGACCCGGCTGCGCGGCAAGGACATGGCGATGATCTTCCAGGAGCCCATGACCTCCCTCAATCCGGTCCTCACCGTCGGCCGGCAGATCGGCGAGGTGCTCCGCCGCCACCAGGGCCTGTCGAAGAAGGAGGCCCGCGAGCGGACCGTCGAACTCCTCGACCTCGTCGGCATCCCCGCGCCGCGCCGCCGCGTCGACGAGTACCCGCACCAGCTGTCGGGCGGTATGCGCCAGCGCGTCATGATCGCCATCGCCGTCGCCTGCGACCCGGCCGTCCTGATCGCCGACGAACCCACCACCGCCCTCGACGTCACCGTGCAGGCCGGCATCCTCGAGGTCCTGCGCTCCCTGCGCGAACGCCTGGGCACCGCCGTCGTGCTGATCACCCACGACCTCGGTGTCGTCGCCGACGCCGCCGACCGCGTCCTCGTGATGTACGCGGGCCGGGGTGTCGAGGAAGCACCCGTCCACGAGCTGTACGAGCGGCCGGGCCACCCCTACACCCACGGCCTGCTCGGTGCCGTCCTGCGCCCCGGCGGCGAGGGCAAACGCCGCCTCCCCGAGATCCCCGGCCTCGTGCCGAGCCTGGAGAGCCAGCCCGACGCCTGCACCTTCGCTCCGCGCTGCGCCCGCGCCACCGACACCTGCGCCTCCGGCCGCCCCCGCTTCGAGCAGCTGCGTACCGCGGGCGCCGGACACCTCGCCGCCTGCTGGCACCCGCACGCGGGGGCGGACGCATGACGAGCGACCGCACCCGCCCCACCGTCCCGACCCAGGAGGCCCGGCCGTGAGCACCACCTCGTCCAGCACCGCAGCCAAGGGGCCGGCCCCGGCCGCCACCGGAGCCGTACTCGAAGTGGACGGACTCAAGCGGCACTTCGCCGCCGACAAGGGGGTCGTACGCGCCGTCGACGGGGTGAGCCTGGCCATCGGCCGCGGCGAGGTCCTCGGCCTGGTCGGTGAGTCGGGCAGCGGAAAGTCCACCGTGGGCCGCTGCGTCGTCCGTCTCGACGAGCCCACCGAGGGCACCGTGCGCATCGGCGGGACGGACGTCACCCGCATGTCGCGGCGGGCGCTGCGGCCCCTGCGCGAGAAGTTCCACCTCGTCTTCCAGGACCCCTCCTCCTCGCTCGACCCCCGGATGACCGTCGGGCAGATCATCGCCGAACCCCTGCGGCTGCACGGGATCGCCAGGAAAGACGCGGCCCGCGAACGGGTCGCCGCGCTCCTCGCCCAGGTCGGACTGCGCCCCGAACACGCCGACCGCCACCCGCACGAACTCTCCGGCGGGCAGCGCCAGCGCGTCTCCATCGCCCGCGCGCTGTCCGTCGACCCCGAACTGCTCGTGGCGGACGAACCGACCTCGGCGCTCGACGTGTCCGTGCAGGCCTCCGTGCTGAACCTGCTCGCCGACCTCCAGCGCGAACGCGGCTTCGGCTGCCTGTTCATCACCCACGACCTGGCCGCCGTCGAGTTCCTCGCGGACCGCGTCGCCGTCATGTACCTGGGACAGATCGTGGAGGAGGCGCCCACCGCGGAACTCTTCGCCGATCCCAAACACCCCTACACGCAGGCCCTGTTGTCCGCCGCCCCGGTCCCCGACCCGGTCGACCAGCGCAGCCGCGAGCGCATCGTGCTCAGCGGCGACCTGCCCAGCCCGCTCGCGCCCCCGCCCGGCTGCCGCTTCCACACCCGCTGCCCCGTGGCCGTGGACCGCTGCCGTACGGAGATCCCGGAGGCGCGCACGCTGCCGGACGGCATACGCCGCGTCTCCTGCCACCTCGTGTCCGAGGAGGGCACGGCCCCCGTGGTGGTGGCGGGAGCCGCCCGGTGAGCGCGGGCGGGCCCCGCGCCACCTCCGGAACCGACCTCTCGTCCAGGACACGGTTGACAGCCTCCAGGGTGACCGGCAGGCCGGCGGGGAGAACCAGAACCCCGCCGGCCGCGCGGCCCGGCCCCTTCGCACCTTTCCCAACCGTCAACAGATAGGCTCAGCAGGTATGTTCACCACCCGCCCCACCCTTCAGGGCACCTTCGGGATGGTCTCCTCGACCCACTGGCTCGCCTCCCAGTCGGCCATGGCGGTGCTGGAGGACGGCGGGAACGCCTTCGACGCCGCCGTCGCCGCCGGCTTTGTGCTGCACGTCGTGGAGCCGCACCTCAACGGGCCCGGCGGGGAGGTGCCGATCATCCTCGCCCCGGCCGGCGGCGAGGTGCGTGTCCTCAGCGGCCAGGGGCCGGCGCCCGCCGGGGCGAGCGTCGCCCACTACCGCTCCCTCGGCCTCACGCTCGTGCCCGGCACCGGCCCGCTGGCCGCCGCCGTACCCGGTGCCTTCGACGCCTGGATGACCCTGCTGCGCGACCACGGCACCAAGACCCTCGCCGAGGTGCTGAGATACGCCGTCGGGTACGCCGAGGACGGCCACGCCCCCGTCGAACGCGTAGGAAAGACCGTCGAGACGGTGCGTGCCCTCTTCGAAAAGGAGTGGACCTCCTCCGCCGAGGTCTACCTCAAGGACGGGCGCTCCCCGCGGCCCGGCGAACTCTTCCGCAACCCCGCGCTCGCC
Organism: Streptomyces sp. NPDC007088; assembly: GCF_042869355.1. NCBI lineage: Bacteria > Bacillati > Actinomycetota > Actinomycetes > Kitasatosporales > Streptomycetaceae > Streptomyces > Streptomyces sp. NPDC007088. The sequence continues at coordinate 41,208 of NZ_JBIAFO010000014.1, read as the reverse complement.
GCGACCTGGCGCCGCCTGATCGCCGAGGCCGAGCAGGCCGGCGGCACCGACCGCATCGCGCAGATCGAGGCGGCCCGCACCGTCTGGCGCGAGGGCTTCATAGCCGAGGCGCTGGTCCGCCAGTCCGCCCGGCCCACCCTCGACACGAGCGGAGAGCACCACACGGGGACCCTCACCGCCGACGACCTCGCCGCCCACCGCGCCTCGTACGAGGAACCCGCGCGCCACGAGTGGAACGGGTGGACGGTGTGCAAGGCGGGTGGCTGGAGCCAGGGCCCCGCCTTCCTCCAGCAACTCGCCCTGCTGCCGCCCCAGCTCCCCGCGTACGGCTCGGCCCGCTACGTCCACCGGCTCGTCGAGGGCTGCAAACTCGCCATGGCCGACCGCGAGGCGTGGTACGGGGACGCGCGGGAGGTGCCGCTGGACGCGCTGCTGTCCGAGGAGTACAACAGCGAGCGGCGGTCCCTCATCGGGGAGAGCGCCTCGCGTGAACTGAGGCCGGGCCGTCCCGGGGGGCGTGAGCCGAAGCTGTCCGCGCACGCCCGCGCCGTCGCGGCGGGGGAGCGGGGGCTCCCCGGCCAGGACGGGCCGGTCGCCGGGGCCGGTGAGCCGACCGTCGCGAAGGACGGCACGACGCGCGGCGACACCTGCCACCTCGACATCGTCGACCGCTGGGGCAACATGATCGCCGCCACTCCGAGCGGCGGCTGGCTCCAGTCCAACCCGGTCGTGCCCGAGCTCGGCTTCCCGCTCGGCACCCGGCTCCAGATGGCCTGGCTCGAAGAGGGGCTGCCCAACACCCTCACGCCCGGCCGCCGCCCGCGCACCACCCTCAGCCCCTCGCTCGCGCTGCGCGAGGGCGTGCCGGTACTCGCCTTCGGCACCCCGGGCGGCGACCAGCAGGACCAGTGGCAGCTCCACTTCTTCCTCGCCGTCGCCCTGCGCGAACAGGTGCGCGGCGGGCTCGACCTCCAGGGCGCGATCGACGCGCCCAACTGGCACACCGACGCCTTCCCCGGCTCCTTCTACCCGCGCGCCATGACGCCCGGCAGCCTCACCGTCGAGGAGCGCATGGACGAGGAGACCGTCGCCGAACTGCGCCGCCTGGGCCACGAGGTGACCGTCGGCGAACCGTGGTCGGAGGGCCGGCTGTGCGCGGTGGCCCGCGATCCGCGCACCGGAGTGCTCTCGGCCGCCGCCAACCCGCGCGGCATGCAGGGGTACGCCGTGGGGCGCTGACCCGGCAAAGGACCCGCGGAACGGCGGGGCGCGGGCTACGGCAGGACCGGGCTCGCGCCCCGCTCCCGTTCCCGGGCGACACGGTCGAGCCACTCCGCCAGCAGTCCGCGTTCCGGAGCGCTGAGCGAGGAGACCTCCGGCAGGGCGGCGCGCAGGGCGATCGCCGCGCCCGCGGGGCCGGGGGCGGCAGCGGCCGGGGCGTCGGTCGTGATCGCCGCGATGACCGCCTCGCGCGCCATGACGGACAGCTCCGTGTCCCGCTGGTCCTGCGGCATCGAGATGAGCGAGAGCGTCGTACCGCAGCCCGCCGCGTGGACGAGTCGCGCCGCCCGCTCCTCGGGGACCCGCAGCCGGCCCGCCTCGGCCACGCGACGGATGTGCCCCGCGAGGTGTGCGGCGGCGGCGACCGCCGCGGCCGGCCGCTCCCCGGGGTGCGGCTCGCCGTACATGAGTGAGTACAGCGTCGGGTTGGCGAGCCCGAAGGCGACGTTCAGGTCCCAGCCGTCGCGCAGGTCCTCGACCGGGTCGCCGCTCGGCGCGATGTCCGCCTTGCTGTCGAGATGGGCCTGGAAACCGTGCGCGACGACCGCGTCGAGCAGTCCCCGCTTGTCCCCGAACAGCCGGTAGAGGGTGGGGGCCTGCACGCCCGCGGCGCTGCTCACCGCGCGGGTCGACACGGCCTCCCGGCCTCCCTCGCTCAGCAGCCGGACCGCGGCTTCGACGATACGGGCGCGGTTGCCGTCCGCGACGGTCGTGGCACGAGACTCCATGGTTCCGATGGTAACAAGATACTGTTACCGATTCTCCGGATCGTCCGTTAACGTGGAAGTGTTAGCGATGGAAACGGCGTGCGAAAGCGGCGCCGCGGAATCAGCCGGACCAAGGCCGGGAGGCCCTCATGATCGTCGTCACCACCCCCACCGGCCAGGTCGGCCATCAGGTGCTCGCCTCGCTCGTCGGTGCCGGGGAGGACGTCCGGGTCGTCGTCCGCGACCCCGCCCGCCTCGATCCCGCCCTGCGCGCACACGCCGACGTCGTCGAGGGCTCGCACGACGACCCGGACGTCCTGAAGCGCGCCCTCGCGGGGGCTGAGAGCCTGTTCTGGCTCGTGCCGCCGAACCCGCGCGCGGACGACATCCTGGAGCACTACCTGTCCTTCACCCGTCCGGCCTGCGCGGCGATCACCGGGCAGGGCGTGCGCCGCGTCGTGGCCGTCTCCAGCCTCGGCCGGGGCTACGGCAAGGACGCCGGGCAGCTCACCCCGGCCTTCCGGATGGACGAGCTGATCGAGAGCACCGAGGTGGCCTACCGGAGCCTCGCGATGCCCTTCTACATGGAGAACCTGCTCGGTATGGCCGGGGCGATCCGCGAGCAGGGCGTCTTCTCCCTGCCGAGCCGGGCCGACCGCGTCCTGCCGGTCGTCGCCACTCGCGACATCGCCGACCGCGCCGCGGGCCTGCTGCGTGACGACTCCTGGGGCGGCCAGGAGAGCGTCGTCGTCTCCAGCGCCGACGAACTCACCCCCGACGACCTGGCCGAGGTCATGTCGGAGGTCCTGGAGCGCCCGGTGCGCTACCGGCAGGCCGATGCCGGGACGTACCGGTCCGCGATGGAGCGGTTCGGCACGCCCGCCTGGGCGCAGGGCATGGTCGCCATGGGCGAGGCGCAGAACGACGGGGCCTACGACGCCGAGCTGAACGCCCCGTACACCCCCGCGCCCACGGGCTTTCGCGAGTGGTGCGAGACGGTGCTCAAGCCGGCCGTCACGGGCTGATCCGCCTCTGCGCTGCGCTGATCCGCCTCTGCTTTGAGAGGGGCGAGCGCGCGGGAGACGGAACCAGGAGTTCGGCCACCCGCCACCCGCCCTTCACCGGGGAGCGGGGGGCTGTCAGTGGCGCGTGCTCTCATGGAGGGCATGATCGACGACATGAACGAGAGCGCCGTGACCGCTGGGAACCCCGCGAGCGCCGCGAACGGAGCGAGCGCGCGGAGCGCCGCGGACCGCGTGGCGGCGTTCCTCAAGGACGGCGGCGTGGCGGCGGTGGAGGCGGCCGTCCGGGAGGCGGTGGCCTCGGCCGTCCTGCCGCGGTTCCGGCGGCTCGCGGCCGAGGAGATCAGCGAGAAGTCCGCGCCGCACGACCTCGTGACCGTCGCCGACCGCGAGGCCGAACAACTGCTCACCGAGGCCCTGCCCGCCCTGCTGCCCGGCTCGCGCGTCGTCGGCGAGGAGGCCGTGGCCGCGGACCCCGCGCGCTACGAGGCGCTGCGCGGCCCCGACCCGGTGTGGATCGTGGACCCGGTCGACGGCACCCGGCAGTTCGTGCGGGGCGACACCGGCTTCTGCACCCTGGTCGCGCTCGCGGTGCACGGGGAGGTCCTGGCCTCCTGGACGTACGCCCCGGTCCGCGAGGAGATGGCGATCGCCGTGCGGGGCGGCGGAGCGACGCTCAACGGGCAGCCGCTGACCGCGCCCGCCCCGGACCCGCTCGCCCCACTCGACGTGGCCACCTCCCACCCGGACTACACGACCGACGACCAGAAGCACGCCCTGGCCGGGCTGCGCACCGAAGGCGTCAGGCCCCGCCCCTGCGGTGCGGCCGGACTGGAGTACCTGGCCGTGGCGCGCGGGGAACTCGCCGCCGTCGCCTTCAGCTGGGAGCTGGCCTGGGACCACGCGGCGGGCCTGCTCCTGGTCACCGAGACCGGCGGCGAGCACCGCACCCGCGACGGGGAGCCCTTCCGCGTCACCGGCGGCAACGCGCTGCCCTTCACCGCCGCCCGCGACGCGGCGACCGCCGAGCGGATACGGACCCTGCTCGCCGGATGACCGGCCTGCGGGCCGGGCTCACGGAGCGTCGCGCGGGGAGTTCGGGACCGCCGCTGTCCGGCGACGCGTCGCCAGGGGCGGAGATGGGCCGCGTCCCGGCGGCGACGGGCGTCGACGCCCCGAGGAGCGCACCCGGAAGGGTGAGGCGCGGCCTCGACCGGGCCGTTCAGTTCGCGCGGAGCCCGGCGAGCGGGGCGCTCCCCATACGCTCAGGACGAACACAACTCACGGAACTCCAAACTCGCTTGTGCGGATGTGGCGGTCCGGTAGGCGTTACCGGCTCACCGGCTCACCGGATCTCGTGGTCGGGGTGGTCGACGTCGTAGCTCCGGCGGGCGTGAGCGATGGCGTCCCGGTGCTCCAGTGACCAGTCGGCGAGCGCCCTGACGAGATGGGTGAGGCTCGCGCCCGTATCGGTGAGCCGGTAGTCGACCTGAGCGGGCACCGTCGGATAGACGGTCCGCAGCACCAGGCCGTCCCGCTCCAGCCGGCGCACCGTGAGAGTCAGCATCCGCTGTGAGATCCCGTCGATGGCGCGCTGGAGCTGCCGGAAGCGCCGCGGCCCGTTGGCCAGCTCGACGATGACGAGGACGGACCATTTGTCCCCCACCCGGTCGAGAACATCACGGATACCGCAGTCCGGGTGCTCCGGCTGCCCGCACGGCTCCAGCTCGGCGGTCCCGGCGGTTACCTCGGTGTGCGTCACTGACACGAAACTGCCTCCTTGTGGCCCGGTCGTGGCCGGTTCAGGATCTCACCGTAGTTACGGAAGAGAACCACGACAGGAGACAGAACCGCGATGATCATGGTTACCGGCGCCAACGGACAGCTGGCCTCCCTCACGCTTCAGGCGTTGGCCGAGCGCGAGACACCCGCCGTCGGTGGCAGCCGAACGCCTGCCGACGGGCAGCGCCCCCTCGACTTCGACCACCCCGCGAGCCTGGACCTCACCGGCGTCTCGACCTTGGTCCTCGTCTCGGCGGGGTACGCCGAGGACGATCGGGTGCTCGCTCGTCACCGGGCGGTTGTCGACGCCGCGCTCCGCGACGGTGTCGCTCACGTGGTGTACACCAGCCTGACCGCCTCCGGGGACCACCTCGGGTTCGCGCTCGCGCACAGGGGTACCGAGCGGATGATCCGGGCGAGCGGTCTCGGGTGGACGATTCTGCGTAACGGGCTGTACGCCGAGCTGTTCGGCGCCCTGCTGGCCTGGACGCCGGACGGCCTGGAGTCGGCGTTCGGCCAGGGCGCCCTCTCGGCGGTGGCGCGGGCGGACCTGGCCGCTGCCGCGGCCGTCGTCGCCGGCGACCCGGCTTCGCACGCCGGCCGGACCTACGAGCTGGTCGGCGAACCGGTCACCGCCTCGGACATCGCCGAGCGTCTCACCGTCACGCACCGGACGATCGGGCTCGGGGCGTACCGCGCCCGGCTGCTCGCCGACGACACCCTGCTGCCGTTCCAGCCGCCGATGCTCGCCTCGATCGCCACGAGCGTGCGCCACGGGCTCCTCGGCGACACCGGCCCCGACCTCGCGCGGCTGCTCGGCCGGCCGCTCACCGATCCGCTCACCGTCGCCGCGGACGCCGCTGCCGCGACGCGTCCGGGTGGGCGCTGACGCGGAAGACGCGGCGCGCGACGCGCCCCTGTCCGTCGAGGGGGCCGACGCCTGGCCGAGCGCTGCCGCGTCCGGCCGCACGCGCCGGTCGTCGCGGAGACGGGCGGGTCTCGCGCGGGCGCCTCGAAGGGCGGCAACCACCGTGCCGGCGCGGAGAGTTCCCCTTTCCCCGACCGGCCGCCGACGCCGTTCCGCCGGCCGGCCACGGCGAGCGCGGACGCCGTGGGGAAGGGAAATCCGGACGCCGCGCGCTCCGTCCCGGCCTCGAACACCTAGAGTGCCGCCCATGACTGAAGCAGACGCGTCCCGGGTCCGTCTCGAACCCTGGACGGAGGACGACTTCTGGCTGCTGCGAGCGGCCAACACCCCTGCCATGACCGCGCACCTGGGCGGGCCCGAGAGCGAGGAGAAGCTCCTCAGCCGGCACGCGCGCTACCTCGACCGCTCACAGCCCGGCGGGGTCTTCCGCGTGGTCCGCGCCGACACAGGGGAGACCGCGGGCTCCATCGCCTTCTGGGAGCACACCACCGGGCCCGGGGGCACCGACTCCGTGGACCCCCTCCCCGGGCCCGCCGCCGACGGGGCGGCGGGGCACGTCGTGTGGGAGACCGGCTGGGCGATCCTGCCCGGCCACCAGGGCAGGGGCCTCGCTTCCGAGGCCGCCCGTGCGGTGGCCCGCCACGCCGCCGAGGACGGCCGCCACAGCGAACTGCACGCCTACCCCCGCAGCGATCACCCCGCCTCCAACGCGGTGTGCCGCAAAGCCGGGTTCACCCTCCTGGGCACCGTGTCCACGGAGTACCCCAAGGGCCACTGGGAGGATGCCGAGGACTGGTGCCTGCGGCTGGACACGCTCTGAGCCACCCGGGGGTGCCCCCCGCCCTGCCGCGTCCCCCGGCAGGGCGGCCCGCGGCCGGGCATATCCTGGCGGTCGGAGCCGTCGGCTGACGAAGGAGACCCGAGGTGCCGTCGTTGCTGGACGTGGTCGTCGTCGGAGCCGGACCCAACGGGCTGACCGCCGCGGTCGAACTGGCCCGGCGCGGACGGTCGGTGGCTGTCTTCGAGGCCAAAAGTACGGTCGGCGGCGGCGCCCGCACCGAGGAACTGACCCTCCCCGGCTTCCGCCACGACCCGTGTTCCGCCGCCCACCCGCTCGGCATCAGCTCCCCGGCCTTCCGGGCCCTGCCCCTGGAGCGCTACGGCCTGCGCTGGCTGCACCACGAACTGCCCATGGCCCACCCCTTCCTGGACGGCAGCGCGGCCGTGCTGGCCCGCTCGGTGGGGGAGACGGCCGCCTCCTTCGGCGCGCGCGACGCCGGCGCCTACCGACGTCTGGTGGCCCCGTTCCTCGGTCGCTGGGACAGCCTCCTGCGCGACTTCACGGCGCTGCCCGGCACCGCGCTGCCCCGGGACCCGCTGACGCTCGCGCGCTTCGGTCTCGCCGGGCTGCCGCCCTCCACCGTGCTGCTGCGCCGCTTCCGGGACGAGCGGGCCCGCGCCCTGTTCGCCGGACTCGTCGCCCATGTCATCGCCCCGCTCGGCGGGATCGCCACCGGCGCGGTCGGGCTCGTCTTCGCGCTCGCCGCGCACACCTACGGCTGGCCGGTCGCCCAGGGCGGTTCCCAGGCCGTGCCCGACGCCCTCACCGCGTACCTTGAGGACCTCGGCGGCTCGGTGCACACCGACTACGAGGTCAAGCGCCTCGACGACCTGCCGCCGGCCCGCGCCTACCTCTTCGACACCTCCCCGCACGCCGCCGCCCGCATCGCCGGTCTCGGCCGGGCCTTCGACGGGTACCGGTACGGGGCGGGCGTCTTCAAGGTCGACTACGCGCTCGACGGGCCGGTGCCGTGGACGGCGGAGGAGGCCCGCCGCGCGGGCACCGTGCAGATCGGCGCGGACAGCGCGGAGATCTCCCGGGCCCTGAAGGCGGTGTCCCGCGAGCGCCGCGCCCCCTCGCCGCCCTTCCTCATCACCGTCCAGCCCAGCCTCGCCGACCCCTCGCGGGCGCCCGAGGGCAAGCACGTGTTCTGGGCGTACGGCCACGTCCCGAACGGCTGGGACGGGGATCTCACGGACGCGATCGAACGCCAACTGGAGCGGTTCGCACCCGGGTTCAGGGACCGTGTGCTGGCGCGCGCCACGGCGGGCCCGGCCCTGCTGGCCCAGCGCAACGCGAACTACGTCGGCGGCGACATCGCGTGCGGAGCGGCGAGCGGGCTCCAGCTCCTGCTGCGGCCCCGCGTCTCCGCCCGCCCGTACGCGACCGCCCACCCGGCCGTGTTCCTGTGCTCCTCGGCGACCCCGCCGGGCCCCGGGGTGCACGGCATGTCGGGCCACAACGCGGCACGCGCGGTGTGGAAGGCCCTGCGCGCTTCCGAGGCCCGCTGAGGGGAGCGGCCGTTGAGGAAGTGCCGCTCCCGGGCGCGCCCGCCTACCCCGCCACCTTCCCCAGCGCGTCCAGCACCGGGCGGATCAACGGGTGTTCCTCCGCCCCGCACCGTACGGCGGCGAACACGCGGCGGGTCGGGGCGATGCCGTCCACCGGGCGGACCACGACGTCCGTGAGGTCCATGCCGCGCAGCGCGGAACGCGGTACGAGCGCCACGCCCACCCCCGCCGAGGCCAGCGCGACCACGGCCCGGAAGTCGTCCGACAGGTGCTCCAGCGTCGGCTGGAAGCCGGCGTGCTCGCAGGCCAGCACCACCACGTCGTGGCAGGGGTTGCCCGGGAAGGGCCCGATCCAGGTGTCCCCCGAGAGGTCGGACAGCGGGACGCGGGGCGCGGCGGCCAGCGGATGGGCGAGCGGCAGCACCGCGTCGAAGGGCTCGGCGTACAGCGGGACCCGGGTCAGCCGGGGATCGTCCGCTCCGGGCGCGCCCCGGTACTCCACGGCCACCGCGATGTCCGTCTGCCGGTCCAGGACCATCGGCAGGCTCGCGTCCCCCTCCGCGTCCCGCACCCGTACCCGTATGCCCGCGGCGGTGTCGGCGAGGACGGCGAGGGCGGGGGCGACGACGAGGCCGATACCGGTCGCGAACGAGGTGACGGTCACCGTGCCCGAGGCCCCCGAGCTGTACGCCGCCAGCTCCGCCTCCGCCCGCTCCAGCTGGGCCAGCACCACGTGCGTGTGGGAGAGCAGGATCTCCCCGGCGGGGGTGAGCCGCACCCCGCGCGCCGAGCGTTCCACGAGCCGGTGGCCGGTCTCCTGCTCCAGGGCGCTGAGCTGCTGGGAGACGGCCGAGGGGGTCAGGTAGAGGGCGGCGGCGGCCGACGTCACCGTGCCGTGGTCCGCGACCGCACGCAGGATGTGCAGCCGACGCGCTTCAATCATGGACCGATTGTCCCAAACCGGTCGGTGGTCCCGGCCGGAGGCCGCCCGCGGGAGCCGTGACAGCTGCGGGGCGGCCCCGGCCGGTCCGTGCGGGTGCCTCGGGCTCAGCCCTCGGCGCCCAGCGCCTCGCGGGCCGAGACGAAGGCGTCCACGGCCCGGTCCACGTCCTTCGTCGTGTGCGCGGCGGACAGCTGGACCCGGATGCGGGCCTGGCCCTGCGGAACCACCGGGTACGAGAACGCCGTGACGTAGACGCCGCGCTCCAGCAGCAGCTCCGCCACCCGCCCCGCGACGCTCGCGTCACCGAACATGACGGGCACGATCGCGTGCTCCCCGGGCAGCAGGTCGAAGCCCGCCGCGGTCATCCGCGAACGGAAGCGCTCCGTGTTCGCGATGAGCGCCTCGCGCTGGCCGGAGGCCGACTCCAGGAGGTCGAGCACCTTCAGGGAGGCGCCCGCGATGACCGGCGCGAGGCTGTTGGAGAACAGGTACGGGCGCGAGCGCTGACGCAGCAGCGCGACGATCTCCGCGCGGGCCGCGACGTAGCCGCCCGAGGCCCCGCCGAGCGCCTTGCCGAGGGTCCCGGTGAGGATGTCGACGCGGTCCGTCACGCCGTGCAGTTCCGGGGTGCCGCGCCCGCCGGCGCCGACGAAGCCGACCGCGTGCGAGTCGTCGACCATGACCATCGCGTCGTAGCGCTCGGCGAGGTCGCAGATCTCCGGCAGCGGGGCGAGGTAGCCGTCCATCGAGAACACGCCGTCGGTCACGATCAGCTTCCGGCGCGCGCCGGAGGCGTCCTGGAGCTGCTTCTCCAGGTCGGCCATGTCGCGGTTGGCGTACCGCAGGCGCCGGGCCTTCGACAGGCGGATGCCGTCGATGATCGAGGCGTGGTTGAGCGCGTCGGAGATGACCGCGTCCTCGGCGCCCAGCAGCGTCTCGAAGACCCCGCCGTTCGCGTCGAAGCACGAGGAGTAGAGGATCGTGTCCTCCTGCCCGAGGAAGGCCGACAGCCGCGCCTCCAGTTCCTTGTGCACCTCCTGGGTCCCGCAGATGAACCGCACCGAGGCCATGCCGTAACCCCAGCGGTCCAGGGCCTCGTGCCCGGCGGCGATCACCTCGGGGTGGTCGGCGAGGCCCAGGTAGTTGTTGGCGCAGAAGTTGAGCACCTCACCGGGGCGGCCGCCGCCGGTGACGTCGACGGTCGCCGACTGCGGGGTGCCGATGACCCGCTCGGGCTTGTGCAGACCGGCCGCGGTGATCTCGTCGAGCGTGGCCCGCAGGCTGTCGCGCACGGAGTCGAACATGGAGGTGTCTCCCGGGGTGAAGAGGTGGAAGGAGGGGGCGGGAAGCGGGACGGCTCAGACGGTCCAGTCGAGGATGACCTTGCCGCCCCGGCCGCTCGCCGCGTCCGCGAAGGCGGCCTCGAAGTCGGCGGCCGGGTAGCGGCCGGTGATCACGGGGGACAGGTCGAGCCCACCCTCCAGCAGCACCGACATCGCGTACCAAGTCTCGAACATCTCGCGGCCGTAGATGCCCTTGATCGTGATCATCGAGGTGACGATCCGCGCCCAGTCGACGGCGAAATCCCCGGACGGCAGACCGAGCATGGCGATCTTCCCGCCGTGCGTCATGTTGGCGATCATGTCGCGGGTGGCGGCCGGGTTCCCGGACATCTCCAGGCCCACGTCGAAGCCCTCGCGCAGGCCCAGCTCGCGCTGGCCCTCGGCGATCGAGGACCGCGACACATCGAGCGCGAGGTCCACGCCGACCTTGCGGGCCAGCGCGAGCCGCTCCTCGCTCACGTCGGTGACCACGACGTTGCGGGCCCCGGCGTGCTTGGCGACGGCCGCCGCCATGAGGCCGATCGGTCCCGCGCCCGTGATCAGGACGTCCTCGCCGACCAGCGGGAAGGACAGCGCGGTGTGCACGGCGTTGCCGAAGGGGTCGAAGATCGCGGCCACGTCCAGGTCGACGGGGGAGCGGTGCACCCACACGTTCGAGGCGGGCAGCACGACGTACTCGGCGAAGCAGCCGTCCCGGCCGACGCCCAGGCCCACGGTCGCCCGGCACAGGTGGCGGCGGCCGGCCAGACAGTTGCGGCAGGTGCCGCACACGAGGTGCCCCTCGCCGCTCACCAGATCGCCGACGGAGACCCCGGAGACGTTCCGGCCCGTCGAGACCACCTCCCCGGCGAACTCGTGGCCCACCACGAGCGGGGCGCGGACGGCCTGCTGGGCCCAGCCGTCCCAGTTGCGGATGTGCAGGTCGGTGCCGCAGATCCCGGTCCTGGACACCTTGATCAGCACGTCGTCGGGGCCGGCCTGCGGCCGGGGCACCTCCACGAGCGAGAGACCCGGCTCCGCCTTCTCCTTGACCAGCGCCTTCACGGGGCGGCTCCTGTTCTGTGCGCCGGGTGCGACGGGGCCGTCGTACCCCGGCAGGGGTGGGGGTGCGGCGGGACCCCGCGCCCGGCCGGGCACGCACCGCCTCTGCGGGCATCCTGCCCACCCACGGGCGCCGGGTCCATCGAGGTTTTCTTAACCGCCCGCGCAGCTTTCCTTCAGACCCCGCGCTGCCGGGCCCCGCCCGCACCCCCGGGCGGGTCAGCGCGGCGGACCCTCGTGCAGGACGCGCTGGAAGAGCCGGTGGTCGCGCCAGGCCCCGTCGATGTGCAGGAACCGCGGGGCGTCGCCGATGACGGAGAACCCGCACTTGGCGAGGACGCGCTGCGATCCGAGGTTGTCGAGCAGCGTCCCGGCCTCCACCCGGTGCAGACCGAGCCCCTCCTTCGCGTACGCGCACGCGAACCGTGCCGCGGCCGAGGCCAGCCCCCGGCCCCCGTACCCCTGGTCGATCCAGTAGCCGAGGTTCGCACTACAGAGCGGGCCGCGCACGATGTGCGACAGCGTCACCGTCCCGACGACCCGTTCCCCGTCCACGAGCACCCAGCCGAACAGCGCGCCCGCCCGCTGCGCGGAGAGCTGGTCGCTCAGCCGCCGGGCCTGGCCGTCGAGGGTGTAGAACTCCTCGTCCCGGTGGGGCTCGAAGGGGCGCAGATAGGCGCGGTTGCGTACGTACGCGTCCAGAAGGGCGCTCGTGTCACCGGGGGCGAGCGGACGTATCCGGATGCCGTCGGCGAGGACGGCCTCTGTGTGGGGCTTGGTCGGCATGGCAGGAGATTACGCTGGTCAGCGCGGCCACCGTCGGGCACGTCGGGTCCGGGGCCGGCAGCGCGGGACGCCCGCGGCAGGTGCGGACCGGCGGCAGCCGCGCAGCCGCCGGGATCAGCCCCCGGCCGGGCGGGTGCTGGCCCTGACGATCAGTCGTGGGGCGACCGTCAGATGTGCCACCTCCTTCGCCCGCCCCTCGATGTGCTCGACGAGCAGGGCGATGCTCCTGCGCCCGATCGCGGTGAAGTCCTGGCGCACCGTGGTGAGCGGCGGCGGGAAGAACCCGGCCTCCGGGATGTCGTCGAAACCGGCGACCGCGACGTCCTCCGGGGTGCGCACCCCCGCCTCGCGGAAGGCCCGCAACACCCCGAGCGCCATCTGGTCGTTCGCGACGAACACCGCCCGCACGGGCACGGCGGCGGGCCCGCCCCGGGGCGCGGGGCCACCGCCGCGAGGTGTCCCCCCGGGCCGTTCCACCAGCCGGGCGAGTGCCTGGCCGGCGCGGTAGCCGGACTGCGGACTCCAGTCGCCGTACAAGGGGTCCATCACCGGGGCGCCCGCCTCCTGGAGGGCCGCGCGCCAGCCCGCGGTCCTCGCCTCGCTCTCCAGCCAGTCCCGCGGGCCCGCGACGTGCCAGACCGTGGGATGGCCGCAGCCCAGCAGGTGAGCGGTCACCAGCCGGGCCCCGCCCGCCTGGTCCACGGACACGCCCGGTAGCGGCAGCCGGTGCCCGCCCTCCACGGTCACCACGGGGAAGGGGGTGCGCAGACCGGCCAGCGCCCGTACGGTCTCGCGCTGCGGGGTGATGGCCACGGCCCCGTCCACCCCCCAGGCGGCGAGGTGCTCGACGGCCTCGGCGAGTGCGGCGCCGTCGGTGGTGCGCAGGGTCACCACCGCCACGAGATAGCCCTGGTCGCGGGCCGCCTCCTGCACCCCGGCGAGCGTCGAGGCGGGTCCGTGCAGGGTGGTGTTGACGGCGATCACCCCGATGGTCCTGGTGCGCCGGGTCACCAGCGCGCGGGCCGCCGGGTTGCGGCGGTAGCCGAGCCGCGCGACGGCCGCGTGCACCTGCTCCCGGGTCGCCTCGCGCACATGGGGATGGCCGCTCAGGACCCGCGAGACGGTCTGGTGGGACACCCCGGCCACCCGGGCCACGTCCGCCATCGTCGGCGGTCGCGAAGACTCCGCGGAGCGTGACACAGCCCCTCCTCCCGATCGGCCTTCAGCACGTTACCCGGGGGTTCACCACCCGGGCGCCCCCGCGCGGCGGGCCCTTCCGGGCACGTACGCGCCGCCCCGGCCGCCGGTGCGGCGGGCGGCCACCGTACCCCGGCATTACGGACACCGGTCCCGCCGGGCGGGCGTCACCTGCCTCCGCGCTCGTGCGGGCACCTCAATTTCCATCACGGCTGGACCCAAAAACCCTCAATCGGCGGTAAGTTGCCGCATGACTTCCATCAAAGTCGCTCACAGGCAAGCGCGTTCGCTCGCGGAGTGACAGAAATCCACGCTTCCTCACCCGAATCGGCGCCCCGAAGGACACGGTCCGGAAACATTCCGGCCCGGTGGAGGAGAAAGCTCGCGCAGACCCTTGCCCCAGCCGATTGTTAGCGCAAACATGCGTCTGCGCACCCAGTCGCCGCAGGGGCGGCGCCCCCTTCGCATGCACCTCCCCGACCTCTCGACGACGAGAACGACAAGGACTGATGACGATGCGTCAACGCCACACCCTGCCCGCGCTGCTCTGTGCCGCCGCCCTGAGCCTGAGCCTGGCCGCCTGCGGTCAGGACAGTGAGGGCGGCAGCAAGGAGGACAAGAAGGCGAACGACGCGACCGTCGGGATCGCGATGCCGACGAAGTCGTCGGAACGCTGGATAGCCGACGGCAGGAACATGGTCTCCTCGCTCAAGAAGGCCGGCTACAAGACGACCCTCCAGTACGGCGAGGACGATCCGGACCAGCAGGTCTCGCAGATCGAGAACATGATCACGCAGGGTGTGGACGCGCTCGTGATCGCCGCCATCGACGGACGGGCCCTGGGCAACGTGCTCCAGCAGGCCGCCGACGCCGACATCCCGGTGATCTCCTACGACCGGCTCATCCTCGGCAGCCCCAACGTCGACTACTACGCCTCCTTCGACAACGAGAAGGTCGGCCGGCTCCAGGGCGACTACATCCTGGACAAGCTGGGCCTGGCCGACGGCTCGAAGAAGGGCCCCTTCTCCATCGAGCTGTTCGCCGGCTCCAACGACGACAACAACACCCGCTACTTCTTCGACGGCGCGATGGAGGTCCTCCAGCCGTACATCGACAAGAAGCAGCTCGTGGTGCGCTCGAAGCAGACCAGGCTCAACCAGATCACCACCCTGCGCTGGGACGGCGGCACCGCCCAGAAGCGCATGGACGACCTGCTCACCTCCAGCTACGCGCACAGCAAGGTCGACGCGGTGCTCTCGCCGTACGACGGCATCTCCATCGGCATCCTCTCCGCCCTCAAGTCCGACGACTACGGCAGCAAGAGCAAGCCGCTGCCCGTGGTCACCGGGCAGGACGCCGAACTCGCCTCGGTCAAGTCGATCATCGCGGGCCAGCAGACGATGACCGTCTACAAGGACACCCGCGCGCTCGCCAAGGTCGCCGCCGACATGGCCGACGCCGTACTCAACGGCAAGAAGCCGGAGGTCAACGACACGAAGACCTACGACAACGGCAAGAAGGTCGTGCCCGCCTTCCTGCTCAAGCCGGTGGGCGTCGACAAGACCAACTACACCAAGGAACTGGTCGACTCCGGCTACTACAAGCAGAGCCAGCTCGACTGACGGCCCCTCCCGGCCGGTCACCCGCCGGCCGGGCCCCGTACCGGTCGCCGCTCACCCCGGCCGCACCGGAGCAGCCGATCACACAGGAGTAGTGCTGACCACCAAGAAAGGCGCAGCCATGCCGGCACCCGTCCTGGAGATGCGCTCGATCGTCAAGTCCTTCACCGGCGTCAAGGCCCTCTCCGACGTCTCCCTCTCGGTGCGCGCCGGAGAGGTGCACGCCATCTGCGGGGAGAACGGCGCCGGCAAGTCGACGCTGATGAAGATCCTCAGCGGGGTGCACCCGCACGGCAGTTACGAGGGCGAGGTGCTGTTCGAGTCCGAGCCCTGCCGGTTCCGCGACATCCGGGCCAGCGAGAAGCGCGGAATCGTCATCATCCACCAGGAGCTGGCGCTCGTCCCGTACCTGTCCCTGGCCGAGAACATCTTCCTCGGCAACGAACGCGCCAGCCGCGGGGTCATCAGCTGGCACCGCACCCTCGGCGAGGCGTCCCGGCTGCTGCGCCGCGTCGGCCTGGTGGACAACCCGCAGACCCGGGTCTGTGACATCGGCGTCGGCAAGCAGCAACTCGTGGAGATCGCCAAGGCTTTGGCGAAGGAGGTGAAGCTGCTGATCCTCGACGAGCCGACCGCCGCGCTCAACGACGAGGACAGCGCCGCCCTGCTGCGCCTGATCCTGGAACTCAAGGAACAGGGCATCACCTCGATCATCATCTCGCACAAACTCGGCGAGGTCGCCGCCGTCGCCGACTCGGTGACCATCCTGCGCGACGGGCGCACCGTCGAGACGCTCGACGTCAAGGCCCCCGAGACCACCGAGGAACGCATCATCCGGGGGATGGTCGGCCGCGACCTCGACCACCGCTTCCCCGAACGCAGCCCCTACA
This sequence comes from Streptomyces sp. NPDC007088, assembly GCF_042869355.1. Lineage (NCBI taxonomy): Bacteria > Bacillati > Actinomycetota > Actinomycetes > Kitasatosporales > Streptomycetaceae > Streptomyces > Streptomyces sp. NPDC007088. The sequence continues at coordinate 25,317 of NZ_JBIAFO010000014.1, read as the reverse complement.
CCGCGGACTCCGGGGAGCGGCCCGCGCTGGAGATCCGGGACTGGACCGTCTTCCACCCCGTCGACCAGCAGCGCAAGGTCGTGGACTCCGTCTCGGTGAACGTGCGCCGCGGCGAGATCGTCGGTATCGCGGGACTCATGGGAGCGGGCCGCACCGAACTCGCCATGAGCGTCTTCGGGCGCTCCTACGGCCGGCACGCGGGGGGCACCGTCCTGCGCGACGGCGCCCCGGTGCGCACCCGCACCGTGCCCGAGGCCATCGGGCACGGCATCGCCTACGTCACCGAGGACCGCAAGCACTACGGGCTCAACCTCATCGACACCGTCAAGAGCAACATCACCCTCGGCGCGCTGCGCAAGGTGGCCAGGCACTCGGTCGTGGACGCGCACGAGGAACGCCGCGTCGCCGAGTCCTTCCGCACCTCGATGAACATCCGGGCCCCGCACATCATGGAGCCGGTCGGCCGGCTCTCCGGTGGCAACCAGCAGAAGGTCGTCCTCAGCAAATGGATCTTCGCGGGGCCCGAGGTGCTCATCCTCGACGAACCCACGCGCGGGATCGACGTGGGCGCCAAGTACGAGATCTACACGGTGATCGACCGGCTCGCCGCCGAGGGCAAGGCCGTCGTCTTCATCTCCTCCGAGCTTCCCGAACTGCTCGGAATGTGCGACCGCATCTACACGATGGCGGCCGGCCGGCTCACCGGCGAGGTGCCGCGCGAGCAGGCCGACCAGGAGACGCTGATGCGGCTCATGACCAAGGACACCCGGGCCGCCGAGAGCCGCGCCGGGGCACACAGCGAGGGACAGGACTCATGAGCGCCAACCTCACCGAGGGCAAACCGGCCGGTACCCCGCCCACCGGAGCGCGGAAGCCCGGTCCCGGCGGCCCGGGACTGCTCGGGCTGCTCGCCGACGCGATGCGCCGCAACATGCGCCAGTACGGCATGCTGATCGCGCTGGGGCTGATCGTCGTGCTGTTCGAGGTGTGGACCGGCGGCGACCTGCTGCTGCCCCGCAACGTCTCCAATCTGGTCCTCCAGAACAGCTACATCCTGATCCTCGCCATCGGCATGATGGTGGTGATCATCGCCGGGCACATCGACCTGTCCGTCGGCTCACTCACCGCGCTGGTCGGCGCGGTCGGCGCGGTCCTCATGGTCGACCACGACATGGCCTGGCCCCTCGCGGTCGTCCTGTGCCTGCTGCTGGGCGCGGCGGCCGGAGCCATGCAGGGCTTCTTCATCGCCTACCTGGGCATCCCCTCCTTCATCGTGACGCTCGCCGGAATGCTGCTCTTCCGCGGCTTCACCGAGATCTTCCTCAAGGGGCAGACCCTCGGCCCGTTCCCCGACGGCCTGCAGAAGGTCTCCAACGGCTTCTTGCCGGCGGTCGGCCCGGACACCAACTACCACAACCTCACCCTGCTCCTCGGCCTGCTCCTGGTCGGTTTCGTCGTCCTCCAGGAACTGCGCGAGCGGCGCAGGCAACGGGAGTTCGAGCTGGCGCCGCTGCCCGCCGGGCTGTTCGCGCTCAAGCTGACCGCGCTGGTCGCCGCCGTCCTCGTCGTCACGATGCTGCTCGCGAGCTACAAGGGCGCCCCCGTGGTGCTGCTGATCCTCGCGGTTCTCGTGGTCGGCTTCGGCTACGTCATGCGCAACGTCGTCATCGGCCGCCACGTCTACGCCCTCGGCGGCAACCTCCCGGCCGCCAAGCTCTCCGGCGTCAAGGACAAACGGATCACGTTCGCGGTCTTCCTCAACATGGGGGTCCTCGCGGCACTCGCCGGACTGGTGTTCGCCGCGCGCTTCAACGCGGCCTCCCCGAAGGCCGGGATCAACTTCGAACTGGAGGCCATCGCGGCCTCGTTCATCGGCGGCGCCTCCATGAGCGGCGGGGTCGGCACGGTACTGGGCGCGATCATCGGTGGTCTCGTCCTCGGAGTCCTCAACAACGGCATGAACCTCGTCGGTATCGGCACCGACTGGCAGCAGGTCATCAAGGGCCTCGTCCTGCTCGCCGCCGTCGGCTTCGACGTCTGGAACAAGCGGCGCGGGGTGTCCTGACACCCGGTGCGGGGTGTCCTGACACCGAAACCGCCCTACCGGCGCCGGCCGCACCAGCCCCGAGACCACCCGCGCACCACGAGCAGCCGGGGGCGCACACCGCCCCCGGCGGCCGCGAACCGCAGAACGGAGCCACCCACGTGACCGACGCAGCAGCGCCCCGCCCTTCGCACCGCCCCGTCGACGGAACCGGACCCTGCACCGTGGGAGTCGACTTCGGGACCCTGTCCGGACGGGCCGTGGTGGTCAGGGTCCGCGACGGCGAGGAACTGGGCTTCGCCGTGCACCCGTACACCCACGGCGTCATCGACACCCGGCTGCCCGACGACGGTGCCCTCCTGCCGCCCGACTGGGCGCTCCAGCACCCCGAGGACTGGCGGGACGTCCTGCGCACGGCCGTCCCCGAGGCGCTCGCCGCCTCCGGAGTCGACCCCTCCCAGGTCATCGGGATCGCCACCGACTTCACCGCCTGCACCGTGCTCCCGGCCCTGGCCGACGGCACCCCGCTGAGCGAGACCGCACTCGGCCACCGGCCGCACGCCTGGCCCAAACTGTGGAAGCACCACGCCGCTCAGGGCCAGGCCGACCGCATCAACGCCCTCGCCCACGAACGGGCGGAGCCCTGGATCGGACGCTACGGAGGCAGGATCTCCGCCGAATGGCAGTTCGCGAAGGCCCTCCAGCTCCTGGAGGAGGACCCCGAGGTCTACGCGCGCACCGAGCGGTGGATCGAGGCCGCCGACTGGATCGTGTGGCAGCTCACCGGCACCGAGTCCCGCAACACCTGCACCGCGGGCTACAAGGGCATCCACCAGGACGGCGCCTATCCCGACCCGGAGTATCTCGCCGCCCTGCACCCGGAGTTCGCGGACTTCGCGCGGACCCGGCTCGACCACCCGCTCTCCCCGCCGGGCACCCGCGTCGGCGGCCTGAGCGCGCGGGCCGCCGCCTGGACCGGACTGCCCGAGGGCATCGCGGTCGCCGCCGGGAACGTCGACGCCCACGTCACCGCGCCCGCCGCGCAGGCCGTCGAGAACGGCCGGCTGCTCGCCATCATGGGCACCTCCACCTGCCACGTCGTCAACGGACCCGAACTCGCCGAGGTGCCCGGCGTATGCGGAGTGGTCCGCGACGGCATCGTCACCGGCGCCTACGGCTACGAGGCCGGGCAGAGCGCGGTCGGCGACGTCTTCGCGTGGTGGACGCGCACCGCACTGCCCCCCGAGTACGCCGAAGAGGCCGCCCGCACCGGAGAGGACCCGCACACCCTGCTCAGCCGCAAGGCCGCCGGGCGCCCGGTCGGCGCGCACGGGCTGATCGCCCTCGACTGGCTCGGCGGCAACCGCTCCGTCCTGGTGGACCACCGCCTCTCCGGCGTCCTGATCGGCCTCACCCTCAGCACCCGGCCCGAGGACGTCTACCTGGCGCTCCTGGAGGCCACGGCCTTCGGCACCCGCGTCATCGTCGAGGCCCTGGAGGCGGGCGGGGTGCCGGTCACCGAGTTCGTCGTGGCCGGCGGGCTCAAGAAGAACGCCCTGCTCCTGCAGATCTACGCCGACGTCCTGCGCCGCCCCGTCTCGGTCGCCGTCTCCGACCAGGGCCCCGCCCTCGGTTCCGCGCTCCACGCGGCCGTCGCCGCCGGCGCCCACCCAGACGTCCGCGCCGCCGCCCGCGCGATGGGCCGCGCCGAGCACGCCGCCCACCTCCCCGACCCGGCCCGCGCCGACGCCTACGAGGCCCTGTACGCCGAGTACCGCCTCCTGCACGACCGCTTCGGCGCCGGGGACGACCACCAGCTGCACCGCCTGCGAGCCCTGCGCGACGCGGCGCTCGCGACAGGCACCGGCCACTGACGACAGCGGCGACCGGACCGCCCTCCCGCCACCCGCACGCACCCCGCCACACAAGGAGTCCGCCCATGCCCCCCTCCCAGCCGGTACGCGAGGTCTGGTTCCTCACCGGAAGCCAGCACCTGTACGGCGAGGAGACCCTGCGCCAGGTGGCCGGCCAGTCGCGGCGGATCGCCGGACAGCTCTCCGCCGAGGCGCAGATACCGCTGCGCGTGGTCTGGAAACCCGTCCTCAGCGACGCCACCGCGATCCGCCGCCTGTGCCTGGACGCCAACGCCGACGACACCTGCGCCGGGCTCATCGCCTGGATGCACACCTTCTCCCCGGCCAAAATGTGGGTCACCGGACTCGACGCCCTGCGCAAACCACTGCTCCACCTGCACACCCAGGCCCACCGCGAACTGCCCTGGTCCACGCTCGACATGGACTTCATGAACCTCAACCAGGCCGCCCACGGCGACCGCGAGTTCGGGTACGCGCAGACCAGGCTCGGCGTCGCCCGCAAGACGGTGGCCGGTCACGTGAGCGACCCCGCCGTGGTGCGCCGGATCGCCGCCTGGACCCGCGCCGCCGCCGGCCGCGCCGACCTCGACGGACTGCGCCTGGCCCGCTTCGGCGACACCATGCGCGACGTCGCGGTCACCGAGGGGGACAAGGTCGAGGCCGAACGCCGCTTCGGGGTCTCCGTCAACACCTACGGCGTCAACGATCTCGTGGCCGCCGTCCGCGCCGTACCCGAGGAGGCGGTCGGGGCACTCGTCGAGGAGTACCGCGACACCTACCGGCTCGCCCCCGCGCTCGCCCCCGACGGCGCGCGCCACGAGGCGCTGCGCGAGGCGGCCCGTATCGAGGCGGGACTGCGCGCCTTCCTCGACGAGGGCGGCTTCGGCGCCTTCACCACCACCTTCGAGGACCTGGGCGGGCTGCGCCAGCTCCCCGGCATCTCCGTGCAGCGCCTCATGGCGGAGGGCTACGGCTTCGGCGCCGAGGGCGACTGGAAGACCTCCGTCCTGCTGCGCGCCCTCAAGACCATGGCCGGGGACCTGCCCGGCGGCACCACCTTCATGGAGGACTACACCTACCACCTCGTGCCCGGGGAGGAACTGATCCTCGGCGCCCACATGCTGGAGGTCTGCCCCTCGGTCGCCGCCACCACCCCCAGCTGCGAGATCCACCCGCTGGGCATCGGCGGCCGGGAGGACCCGGTGCGGCTCGTGTTCGACGCGGCGGCCGGGCCCGCCGTCGTGATCGGCATGAACGACCTCGGGGACCGCTTCCGGCTCGTCGCCAACGAGATCGACGTGGTGCCCCCGAGCGAGCCCCTGCCCGCCCTGCCGGTGGCCCGCGCGGTGTGGCGGCCCCGGCCCGACCTGCGCACCTCCACCGAGTCCTGGCTCATGGCGGGAGGCCCGCACCACACGGTGCTCACCAGCGCCCTCGGCATCGAGGAACTCGACGACCTCGCCGAGATCCTGCGCACCGAACTGGTCGTCGTCGACGCGGACACCACCCCGCGCGCCCTCCGGCGGGAACTGCGCTGGAACCAGGCGTACCACCGGCTCGCCCAGGGCCTGTGATCCGCGACCGGGGGTCTTTGGCAGGAGCCGGAGGCACCGACCCCGGCCCCCCCGGCCGCCCCGCCGGTCCGCACACCAGCACCAGGAGGGAAGCCCTCATGACCATCCGTACGCCCGCCGGTTCTGATCCCGCGCCGGCCGCCCTGCGCCGCGAGGTGCTGGCCGCGAACCTGCTCATCCGAGACTCCGGTCTCGCCACCCTGACCTGGGGCAACGTGAGCGGGGTGGATCGCGAGCGCGGGGTCTTCGTCATCAAGCCCTCCGGCGTCCCCTACCGCGAGCTGACCGAGGAGCATCTCGTGGTGGTCGCCCTGGAGGACGGCCGCGTGGTCCACGGCGACCTGCGGCCCTCGACCGACACCGAGACCCACCGCTGCCTGTACCGTGCCTTCCCGTCCATCGGCGGCGTCACCCACACCCACTCCACCCACGCGGTGGCCTTCGCCCAGGCCCGCAGGGACATCCCGGTGCTCGGCACGACCCACGCCGACACCTTCGACGGGCCGATCCCGGTGACCCGCGACCTGAGCCCCGAACAGTGCGCCGGGGACTACGAGTTCCACACCGGCCAGGTCATCGTGACCGAGCTGGCCGGGGAGGACCGCCGGGCCCGCGAGGTGCCCGCCGCGCTGGTCTCCCGGCACGGTCCCTTCACCTGGGGAGCGAGCGCCACCGCCGCCCTGGAGCACGCCGTGATCTGCGAGGCCGTCGCCGAGATGGCCCTGCACACGCTCGCCCTCCGCCCGGACCCGCTGGACCCACCGCCCCGGCACCTGCTCGACCGCCACTACACCCGCAAGCACGGGGCGGGCGCGTACTACGGCAACGGCTGAGCCGTACCGTCCTGTTGGGGGCCGGGGAGCCGTTGCCCGCTCCCCGCGCCAAGAAGCGGGCTTGTCTTCGGCGCGGTGGTGACAGAGGGTAGGCGCAAGGGCGTGGCGACGACGGGGGCTGAGGGGCATGGGCAGACGGCCGGGTGGGCGGGTGACGTTCCGGGCCATCGCGGACGAGGCGGGTGTGTCCATCGCCACGGTGTCCCGGGTCGTCAACGGAAGCGCCCAGGTCGCCGACGAGACACAGCGCCTCGTGCGGCAGGCCGCGCAGCGGCTCGGGAGCGGGTTCGCGCGGGCGCCGGGCGCCGCGCCGCCGGTCCTCGTGTACTGCCCGTACGCGCTGACCGACTACTTCGGCACCATCGTGACCTCCGTGGTCGAGACGCTGGCCCTGCACGGCCGACGGGCCCTCGTGCTCGCGGGCGAGAGCGCGCAGGACGACTCCTCCGCGCTGCGGGCCCTGCCGGAACAGCGGGGGATCGCCGGGGCCGTGCTCGTCCTCCCGCCCGGCCCCACACCCGACCTGGAGGCGCTGCACGCGCGGCGCTACCCGCTCGTGGTGGTGGACCCGCGCGTCGAGCTGCCGGAGGACATCGCCTCGGTCTCGGCCGCGCACGCCGCCGGGGCGCGGCGGGTCGCGCAGCACCTGCTCGCGCTCGGACACCGCCGTATCGGGTTCATCGGCGGCCCCCGCGACTGGCTCGCGAGCCGCAACCGCCTCGTCGGGCACACCGCCGCGCTCGCCGAGGCCGGGATTCTTCCCGAGCCCGAGCTGCTGACCGAGATCACCGAGCCCACCACCGATCAGGGCCACGTCGCCGCCCGTCTGCTCTTCTCGCGCACCCCGCGCCCCACCGCGCTGGTCGCCTTCAACGACAAGACGGCGGCCGGGGCGGTCCGCGCGGCGCGCGAGGCCGGCCTGCGGGTCCCCGCCGACCTCTCGGTCACGGGGTTCGACGACAGCGAGCTGGGCCAGAGCATCACGCCCGCCCTCACCACGGTCCGGCAGCCCCTGGCGGAGATGGGGCGCATCGCGGTCTCCCTCCTCGTGCGTCTCGTCGCGGGCCACGCGGTGGACACTCTCCACGTCGAACTCGCGACCCCCCTGGTGGTCCGCGACTCGACGGCACCGCCTCCGCCCGCCGCGTAGCCCGCCTCCGCACCGTGCCCGCGTCCCCCGCACCCCGCGCCGGCGTGCCCCCTTCCGTCTCCGTCTCATGCTGCGTTTGAAACAAAAGACGTCGTGTTACGGGCTTCTTTCCTCCGCGCTGACGCCACCCCTTGCACGCACGGGCCGTCCGGGGAGCCGCCGCGACCCCGTACGGGGCGGGTTGAGCGCTGTTGCGACCTGTATGTTCGTCAATTCGGCCGCGCGTACATGTCATTACTCTTGACGGCCCCCCGGCGGCGCTCTAACTTCACCGGTTGTACGCAGTGGTTCGCACGACCCATGTAAATGTTTCACGGACGCCGTCCCCTCGGCCGGTCCTCCTTCCCCACCTCCACCGCCACAGGAAGGACACCCGCATGTCCCCTGCCCCCACGCGCTCCAGACGGCGCCCCCGTTCCCTGACGACGCTCGCGACCGTCGTGCTGCTCGGCGCCGGGACGCTCGTCGTGGTCGACGGCCCCGCCGCGAGCGCCGCGACGCCGAGTCCGGTCGTCAACCAGGGCAACGGCAAGTGTCTCGACGTCAAGGACGGTTCGACGGCCGACGGCACCCCGGCCCAGATGTGGACCTGTGCCTCGGGACCGAACCAGAGCTGGACGCTGAACGACAACGGCACGCTCACCGCGCGGGGGAAGTGCCTCGATCTGGTGAACGGCGGGACCGCCAACGGCACCGCGGTGCACCTGTGGACCTGCTACGACTCGCTCGCCTCCCAGAAGTGGCAGTACAGCGGCGGCCAGTTCGTGAACCAGGCGGCCGGGAAGTGTCTCGACGTCAAGGACAACAACAACGCCAACGGCGCCGCGCTCCAGGTCTGGGACTGTGCCGGGACCGCGAACCAGAAGTGGGACTACGCGGGCGGCTCCACCACTCCGCCGAACGGCAACGACCCCGATCTGGGGCCGAACACCGTCGTCTTCGACCCGTCGATGTCCGCCGCGACCATCCAGGCCCGGCTCAACTCGATCTTCAACCAGCAGCAGAGCAACCAGTTCGGCAGCCAGCGGTACGCGGTGCTCTTCAAGCCCGGTACCTACAGCGCGGACGTGAACGTCGGTTTCTACACGCAGGCGGCCGGGCTCGGGATGAGCCCCGACGACGTGACGATCAACGGCAGCGTGCACGCCGAGGCGGACTGGTTCCAGGGCAACGCCACGCAGAACTTCTGGCGTGAGGCCGACAACATGTCGGTCAACCCCACGGGCGGCTCCGACCGTTGGGCGGTGTCGCAGGCGGCCCCGTACCGCCGGATGCACGTGCGCGGCAACCTGAAGCTGGACGACGGCGGCTGGTCGAGCGGCGGCTTCATCTCGGACAGCAAGGTGGACGGGCAGATCCAGTCCGGCTCGCAGCAGCAGTTCCTCACCAAGAACAGCACGATGGGTTCCTGGTCCGGGTCGAACTGGAACATGGTCTTCGTCGGCGCCCAGGGAGCACCCGCGCAGAACTTCCCGACGTACACGACGGTCGCCTCCGCGCCGGTCAACGCCGAGAAGCCCTTCCTGCACGTGGACGGCGCGGGCGCGTGGAAGGTGTACGTGCCGGGGCTGCAGACCAACGCCTCGGCGACGACCTGGAACGGCAAGACGCAGTCCGGGCGTGACCTCCCGCTCGACCAGTTCTACATCGCGAAGCCCGGTGCCTCGGCCGCCGACATGAACGCGGCGCTCGCCGCGGGCAAGAACCTCCTCGTCACCCCGGGTGTCTACCACCTGAACCAGACGCTGAAGGTGACGCGACCCGACACCGTGGTCCTCGGCATGGGCCTGGCGACCCTCGTCCCGGACAACGGCATCACGGCGCTCAGCACGGCCGACGTGGACGGCATACGTCTGGCCGGACTGCTCATCGACGCCGGCACCACCAACTCCTCGACGCTCATGGAGGTCGGCCCGAACGGCTCCTCGGCCAACCACTCCGCCGACCCGACCGTCCTCAACGACGTCTTCCTGCGCATCGGCGGCGCCACCGTCGGTAAGGCCACCACCTCGCTTGTGGTCAACAGCAACAACACGGTCATCGACCACACGTGGGCCTGGCGCGCCGACCACGGCAACGGCGGCACGGTCGGCTGGAACACCAACACCGCCGACACCGGCCTCGTCGTCAACGGCCAGAACGTCACCGCGTACGGGCTCTTCGTGGAGCACTACAAGAAGACCCAGGTGGTGTGGAACGGCAACGGCGGGCGCACCTACTTCTTCCAGAACGAGCTGCCCTACGACCCGCCGAACCAGGCCGCCTGGATGAACGGGTCGACGCAGGGCTACCCGGCCTACAAGGTCGCGAGCGGTGTCACGACGCACGAGGCGTGGGGCCTGGGCAGCTACGCCTACTTCAACGTGAACCCGTCCGTCGTGGAGGACCACTCCTTCGAGGTGCCGCAGACCAGCGGGGTCCGCTTCCACGACATGGTGACCACCGTGCTCGGCGGCGCGGGGACCATCAACCACATCATCAACAACGCCGGAGCCAGGGTGACGCCGAGCAGCAACGTGGCGTACCTGACCAACTACCCGTAAAGCGCGGCTCGTCGTCCCCGGGGGCGCTCCCGCGGGAGCGCCCCCCGCCTACAGGAGGGTCCCCCACATGCTCCGCAGACCGCGGCGCCGCACCGGCCCCGGCGCCCCGTCCCACTCCCCGCACCGCTTCGTCCGCCTCCTGCTCACCGGGGCGCTCGCCGCCGCCGGGCTCGGTGCCGCCGGGAGCGTTCCGGCGCAGGCCGCCGGAGAGCAGGTCACCGCGTACCTCACCACGACGGACGACTCCGGCGGGCGGCACGTCACGCGCGGCCTGGAGAAGCAGGCGCCGTTCGCCTTCCAGCCCGGCACGGCGAACAGCGGCACGACCGTCTCGGTGGACGAGGGCACCCGCTACCAGACCTTCACGGGCGGCGGCGCCTCGTTCACCGACACCGCCGCCTACCTCATGAAGGAGAGCGGGGCGCTCTCGCAGGCGACGCTCGACCAGACGATGACGAAGCTCTTCTCGCCGACCGACGGCATCGGGATCTCCTTCATCCGCAACCCGATGGGCGGCTCGGACCTCGCGCGCTCCGGCTACACCTACGACGACGTGCCGGCCGGGCAGAGCGACCCCTCGCTCGCGAGGTTCTCGATCGCCCACGACCAGGCGGGCGTCCTGCCGCTCACCCAGCAGGCCAAGCGTCTCAACCCGCAGCTCACGACGGTCGCCTCGCCGTGGACCGCGCCCGCGTGGATGAAGGACAACGGGCAGCTCAACGGCGGCTGGCTCAAGGCGGAGAACTACGGGGCGTACGCGAACTACTTCGTCAAGTACATCCAGGCGTACCAGGCCGCCGGGGTGCCCATCGACTACGTGACGGCGCAGAACGAGCCGACGTGCTGCGCCGGTTACCCGTCGATGAGCTGGAACGGCTCCGGGCTCGCGTACTTCACCAAGAGCGAGCTGCTGCCCAAGCTCCAGACCGCCGGGCTCAGGACGAAGGTGCTCGCGCACGACTGGAACTGGGACACCTATGACGCCTACGCGGCGCCCACCGTGGACGACGCGGCCGTGCGCAGCCACCCGAACTTCGGTGGCATCGCGTGGCACGGCTACGGCGGCGACGTCAACAAGCAGACCCAGATCCACGACAAGTACCCGCAGCTGGACGCCTTCCAGACCGAGCACTCCGGCGGCACCTGGATCGCCAACCAGCAGACCGAGGACATGCGCAACATCATCGACTACACCCGTAACTGGGCGAAGTCGGTGACGAAGTGGTCCCTGGCCGTGGACCAGAACAGAGGCCCGCACAACGGTGGTTGCGGCACCTGTGACGGGCTGATCACGGTGCACAACGGCGACAGCCGCAGCGGACAGGTCGACTACACCGTCGAGTACTACACGATGGGGCACCTCACGAAGTTCGTCCGTCCCGGGGCCAGCCGCATCGCGTCCACGGCGAGCGGTGACGTGCCGAACGTGGCCTGGCGCAACACCGACGGCTCCAAGGCGCTGATCGCGTACAACGCGTCCTCCTCGACGCGCGCCTTCACCGTCAACTGGGGCGGCCAGCACTTCACCTACCAGCTTCCGGGCAAGACGTCCGCGACCTTCATCTGGTCGGGGACGCAGAGCGGCAGCGGGGAGCGGGCCGGCACGCTCTCCGGCATCGGCGGCAAGTGCCTCGACGCCTCGGGCACGGCCAACGGTTCGGCCGTGCAGACCTGGGCGTGCACCGGCGCCGCCAACCAGCGCTGGACGCTGGGCGCGGACGGTACGGTGCGCACCAACGGCAAGTGCCTGGACGTGACGGGCGGTTCGGTGGCGGACGGCGCGAAGGCGCAGCTCTACGACTGCAACGGGACCGGCGCCCAACGGTGGACGTACGACGCGACGAGTCATGACGTGGTGAACACGGCCGCGAACAAGTGCCTCGACGTCGCCGACCGTTCCACGGCGGACGGGGCACGGGCACAGATCTGGTCGTGCACGGGCGCCTCCAACCAGAAATGGACGCTCAACGGCTAGGACGCTTCGCGCAGGGAGGGGCCCGTCGCACCGGCGACGGGCCCCTCCTCGCGCCGGGACCCGGCGGTGCGGCCGCGCGGATCGGGTCCCGGGGACGCGGTGTGGGCGGCGGGGACACGGCCGCACGGGTGCGCGAGCCGGTCACGGGGTACAGGGACGTGCCGGGGAGGCGATGCCGCCTCCCGACATGGAGGACGGCTGACCTGGGGAGTCGCCGCTCCCGCGGACCGAGACCTGGGTGTGAACTGATGGAACTGGCAGCCACGGACCTGACCTACGCGTGCCTCGGGCTGGGCGCCCTGTGCGCCGCGGTACTGCCGAGGATGGTGGCGAGGCGTCCGCTCTCGGTGCCCATGGTCTTCCTGGCCCTGGGCTTCGCCGTCTTCCTGCTGCCGCTCGACCTGCTGCCAGAGGTGGACCCGGTCGCGACCGGCCCGGCGGTCGAGCACCTCACCGAGATCTGCGTCATCGTCGCCCTGATGGGCGCCGGACTGGCCATCAACCGTCCCTTCGGCCGGCGCTCCTGGTCCACCACCTGGCAGCTCCTCGGGATCGCCATGCCGCTGACCGTCCTCGCGACCGCGGTGCTCGGCTGGGGCCTGCTGGGACTGACACCGGCGGCGGCGCTGCTGATCGCGGCCGTCCTCGCCCCCACCGACCCGGTACTCGCCGGTGAGGTGCGCGTAGGTGAGCCGACCGACGAGGAGTTCGACGAGGACGAGGTCCGCTTCGCCCTCACCAGCGAGGCCGGCCTCAACGACGGCCTCGCCTTTCCCTTCGTCATGGCGGCCCTCGCGCTCTGCGCCTCCTCGGCCACCGGCTGGTCGGGCGGGTGGATCTGGCACTGGGTCTGGTACGACGTGCTTCTGCGGGTCGGCGTCGGCGCGCTCGTGGGCCTCGGCTTCGGCGGACTGCTGGGGCGGCTCCTCTTCCGGGCGAGGACCCGGGCCCTGCGCCTGTCCGAACACAGCGAGGGCTTCGTCGCCCTGGCCGCCACCTTCGCCGCGTACGGACTCACCGAACTGCTGCACGGCTACGGCTTCCTCGCGGTCTTCGCCACGGCCGTGACCATCCGGGCCGCCGAGCGCACGCACGGGTACCACCGTGTGATGCACTCCTTCATGGAGCAGACCGAGCGCCTGCTCACCGCGGCCATCCTCTTCCTGGTCGGCGGCTTCATCGCCCAGGGCGGGCTGGCCTCGCTGAGGTGGCGGGGCGTGGTCCTCGCCCTCCTCCTGCTGCTGGTGATACGCCCGGTCACCGGGTTCCTGTCGCAGCGCCCGAAGGCGGGGGCCGCACGCGAGCGGATGGTCACCGCCCTCTTCGGCATCCGCGGCATCGGTTCGTTCTTCTACCTCGCCTACGCCCTCGGCCATCAGGATTTCGGCGTCCCGGCCGAGGAGCTGTGGGCCACAGTGGTCTTCACGGTGCTGGCCTCGGTGATCCTGCACGGGACCACGGCGTCCCCGGTGGTCAACCGCCTGGACCGTCGCGCCCGAGGGGAGCGGGACGAGACCCGGCAGCCGGACCCCGGCCACGAAGAGCACCGCGCGTACTGACGTCCCGCGCCCGCTGATCAGGTGTTCGGCACCTTTCCCGTCCGGCCGGCCACTCGCCGCACCCGGTGCGCCCACCACCCGGCACCCGCGCCGAAGGCCCGGCGCCGCACCCTCGCCTGGACGGGGTGGAGGCCGGGCCCTCGGCAGCCGGGCACGGGAGGCCGCGGACGGCGGACGGCTTACTGCCCGCCGAGGCCGGTCGTGGCCACCGACTTCACGATCTGCCGCTGGAAGACCATGAAGACCACGATCAGCGGGACGGCCGCGAGCAGTGCGGCGGCGGCCGACTGGGCGTACTGGAGCCCGTAGGAGTCCTTGACCGTGGACAGGCCGATCGGCAGCGTCATGAGGTTCGGGTCGCTCGTGCTGATGAACGGCCACAGGAAGTTGTTCCAGGTCGTGATGAACACGAAGATCGCGACGGCGGCGAGGATCGGCCGCGACAGCGGCAGGATGATGTTCCAGAACACCCGGAAGCTGCCCGCCCCGTCGATGCGCGCGGCCTCCTCCAGCTCCTTCGGGATGCCGTCGAAGAACTTCTTCAGGATGTACACCATGGCCGGGGCGACGACCTGCGGGAGGATCACCGCGGCGTAGGTGTCGGTCAGGTGCGCGATCACCATCTGCCGGAACAGCGGCACGATGAGGATCTGCGGGGGCACCATGATCGAGGCGAGCGTCACCGCGAGCAGCACCTTGCGGCCGCGGAAGACCGTCCGGGAGAAGCCGTAGGCGGCCATCGCGGAGATCACCACCGTGACGGCGGTGACGCACACCGTCACGATGAGGCTGTTGAGCGCCCACAGCGGCAGGTTCCCCTGGTCCAGGATCTTCTGGTACGCGTCCAGGGTGAAACCGTGCTCCGGTATCCAGCCGTCCCCCGCGGAGGCCGCGTCGGTCTCCGTCTTGAACGAGGTGACCAGCGCCCAGGCCAGCGGCAGCAGCCACAGCACCGTCATGACCAGCAGTGCGAGAGAGGCGACGATCTTGGGCAGCGGCCCCGTGCCCAGGACCGGCTGCGGCTTGGGGGAGCGGTGCCTGAGCCCCGAGGGCGCCCGGCCGGGCCTGCGGGCCGGCGGCGTCGTGGCGCGGGGCGGGGTGAGGGTGTCACTCGTCATGGTCAGGACTCCCTGCGCGAGAACAGCTTGAGCTGGGCGATCGACAGGATGATCAGGATCGCGAAGAACACGTACGAGATCGCGGAGGCGTAGCCCAGCCGGTAGCCGGTGAACCCCGTGTCGTAGATGTACTCCAGGACCGGCCGCGTCGAGTTGTTCGGCCCGCCCCGGGTGAGCAGGTAGATCTGGTCGAACACCTTCAGCGAGGCGAGGACCTGGAGGACCGCGATCAAACCGGTGGTGCGCCGCAGTTGGGGCAGCGTGATCGACCACAGCCGGCGCCAGGAGCCGGCCCCGTCGATCGCGGCGGCCTCGTAGAGGTGGTCGGGCACGGCCTGGAGCGCGGCGAGGTACAGCAGGAAGTTGAAGCCCACCGTCCACCACACGGTGACCAGGACGACCGCCCACATCGCCCACTTCTCGTCGATGAGCCAGCCGACACCGTCCAGGCCCACGGCGTCGAGCAGCGAGTTGAGCAGGCCGAGGTCGGGCTGGAACAGCATCGACCACACCTGCCAGACCACGGCGACCGGCAGCAGGTAGGGCGCGAAGAACGCGAGCCGCCACAGCCACTGGCCCGGCAGGCCCGTGTGCACGAGCAACGCCATGACCAAGGCGAACAGCACCAGCGGCACCGAGGACAGGACGGTGAAGACCGCGGTGTGGCCCAGGCTCGACCACACCTGCGGGTCGGTCAGCGCCTCGCTGTAGTTGTCCAGGCCGGCGAAGGACGATCCGCCCTTGCCGGTCAGGCTCGCGTCGGTGAAGCTCATCCACACGCCGTACAGCAGCGGCACGACGAGGAACAGGAGGAAGAAGACCAGGAAGGGGAGGACGAAGAGGAGACCGGAACGGCCCTTGACCGAACGGCCCCCGGCCGGCCGGAGGGCGGAGGGGACTGAACTCATGACAGAGCGCCTTTCATGTCCCGGTCAGGCCGGATTGGGCTTGGACAGGAAGAAGTCGAGTTCGGAGAGCATCTTCTTGACCGTGCTCTCCGCCGAGGCGCCGCTCACACCGGTGAGGAGCGCGCCGCACATACGGGCCTGGAAGTCGGACCCGGCCCCGGTGAACCACGCGGGCGGCTCCAGCGCCGGATGGTCGGCGGCCGGGGCGTAGGAGGACTGCGGTTGCAGCTTCCCGTACGCCTTCGACTCGACCACCGGCAGGTACGCCGGGATGTGCCCCGCCTCGGCCCAGGTGAGGCTGGACTTGAGGATCTCCGCGACCATCTGGTGGGCGGAGCGCCTGCGCGCCTCGTCGACGTCGTCCTGGTGCGGGAGGACGAAGGAGTGGCTGTCGGCGTGTGTGGCCGGCGTGCCGAACAGGGTCGGCATCGGCGCGGCCCCCAGGTCGAAGCCGGCGCCGCGGAAGGTGGGCGACTCCCACTCCCCGGAGAAGATGAACGGCGAACGCTTCGTGGTGAAGGCGGCGATCGCGGCCGGGTAGTCCATCGAGCGGCAGTCCGGGTGGGTCAGCTTCTTGAAGAAGTCGACGACCCGCACCATCTTGTCCCGGTCCACCACGGGCTTGCCGCCCGAGAGGTCGAACTCGCCGCCGGTCTGGCTGTACAGCCCCCAGAACATCCGCCACGCCTGCGCCGTGTCGGCGAAGAGCCCGATGACCGGACCGAGCTTCCCGGTGTCCTTGCGGAGCTTGTCCGAGACCTCCAGGAAGTTCTCCGGCGACTCCATCGGCAAGAGCTGGCCGTCACTGTCCAGCAGCCGCGCCCGGTCCATCACGTCGCGGTCGTAGAAGACCACGAACGGGTGGGTGTCCAGCGGCAGCGCGTACTGCCCGCCCTCGTAGCGGCCGAGTTCCAGGACCTTCGGGTTGACGGCCTTCCGGGGGACACCGAACTCGGCCAGCAGGTCCAGATCCCAGGGGTCGAGGAGACCACCGGGCGCGTACCCGGCCAGCCGGGACATGTGCATGATCGCCACATCGGGCGCGCGACCGCCCGCGGAGGCCATCGCGAGCTTCGTGTAGTAGGCGGAACCCCACTCCAGCACGGTGTCCTCGGGACGCAGCCCTGGCACCCGCTCGCGCGCCCGGACGAGCATGTCCTTCATCAGCGCGCCGTCACCGCCGGAGAACAGGTGCCAGAACTGGATGTCCCCCTCGGAGGAGACGGCACCCGCGACCGAACCGCACGCGCTCAGCGCGGGCGCCAGCGCGGCGGCGGAGGCCCCGAACAGCGCGCCGCGCAGCAGGGCGCGCCGGCCGGGGGAGAAGCTACCGGCCATCACCGCCCGCCCTTCGCCTCGGAGCCGTCCGCCGCCACCTCGAACGCCGCGGGCCGCGCCTGGGCCGCACGGACCCGGGACACGTCCAGCTTCTCGGAGCGGTCGAAGCGGTAGATGCCGTTCTGCTCCTGGAAGACGTCGGTGAGCTGCGTGTAGCAGTAGCCGAACATGTCCGGGTCGTCCAGCAGCACCCCGGTCAGCCCCGCGAAGCGCTCCTGGAAGGCCTCCTCGTCGCGCGGGCGCTGCCCGTAGCCCCAGGACACGTCCCGGTCCTCCCCTGCGGCGGCCGCCTCCTCCGGGTTCCACCAGATCCCGCCGAACTCGCTGACGAAGTAGGGCTGTCCGCGGTACGGCAGCGACCACCGCGGGTCCGCGTCCCGCTCCGGGTTGACGTAGGGGTCGTTCTTGTCGAGGCCCGCGACCTGGATGCGGAAGGCGGCCGGGTCCTGCTCGTAGGAGTGCGAGTCGTACACGTCGGTCTCCGCGACCCGGTGCGCGTACCCGGAGGCGTCGACCACCGGACGCGAGGTGTCGGCGGCCTTCGTGGCGAGGAACATCGCGCGTGTCACGTCGTCCAGCACCGTGTGCCGGTCGTGCAGGAGCTGGTGGGTCTCGTTGAGCGGGCACCAGCCGACGATCGAGGGGTGCGAGTGGTCGCGCTCCAGCGCCTCCAGCCACTGCGCCACGTAGCCCGCGGTGGGCTGCTGGTTGTTCCAGGAGGTCCCGCCGCCCGTGTGGCAGCCCCAGTCGCCGAACTCGCCCCACACCAGATAGCCGAGGCGGTCCGCGTGGTGCAGGAAGCGCTCCTCGAAGACCTTCTGGTGCAGCCGCGCCCCGTTGAAGCCCGCGGCCATGGACAGTTCGATGTCCCGTACGAGCGCCGCGTCGTCGGGCGCGGTCATCAGCCCGTCCGGGTACCAGCCCTGGTCGAGCACGAGCCGCTGGAAGACGGGGCGGCCGTTGAGGAGGAGCCGCTTGCCGTCGATGGAGACCGAGCGCAGACCGGCCGTGCACACCGCGCGGTCCACGACCCCTCCGTCCGCGTCCACGACCTCCAGCAGCACCCGGTACAGGTGCGGGTCCTCGGGCGACCACGGGCGGCTGCGGTCGGCGGGCACCGGCAGGACGAGCCGCGGCGCGAGGTCCAGGTCGGCGCGGACCGTCGCCTGCGACACCGTTCCCCGCGCGTCGCTCAGCCGGGCCCTCACCCGGTGGCCGGGGCGGTTGGCCGACAGCGGCAGCTCCAGGTGGAAGGCGCTGCCCGCGAGGTCCGGGGTGATCCGGGGACGGCGCAGGTGCACCGCGTCCACCGGCTCCATCCACACCGTCTGCCAGATCCCGGTGGTCCGCGTGTAGTTGCACGCGCTGTTGGCGTACTCGGTGGCCTGCTTGCCGCGCGCCTGCGGCCCGCGCGCGGTGTCCCGGGCCCGGACCACGATCACCGCGTCCTCACCGGCGCTCGCGACCTCGCCGAGGTCCACGCTGAAGGGCGTGAACCCGCCGCTGTGCCGCGTCACCTCGGTGCCGTTGACCCACACCGTCGCGTCGTGGTCGACCGCCCCGAAGTGCAGCACCGGCCGCCGTCCGGCCCACTCGGCGGGGACGGTGACGGTGCGGCGGTACCAGACGGCGTGCAGGAAGTCGGTGTCCCCGACGCCGGACAGCTCCGACTCGGGACAGAAGGGCACGGTGATGCTGCCGGGCAGCGTTCGCTGGTGCAGTCCGCGCTCGAATCCGCTGTCGCCCGGGTCCTTCGCGAACTCCCACGTCCCGTTCAGATTCAGCCAGTCGGTCCGGGCGAAACCGGGCCGCGGGTACTCGGGACGCGGGACGGCGGGGTCCGCGGACAGCGGAGCGGGGTGATCGTCGATCTGACCGGACATGCGACCTCCAGCGAGTGTTCTCGGCGAGACCACATGTCAGCACTGGATTACATCGATGTAAAGACCCGGGGGCAGGGAAATGTTTACGCTCACTCCGCGCGGCTCACGCGTGCGCGGAGGGTGACGGTGGGATGCCGGGCGCGCTGGACTCCCCGAGGGCGCGGCTGAAACCAGCGGTTCGGCTCCCGGCTGCCCGGACCGGCTGCGCGCCGAGTGTTGACGCGGGCGCGGCAGGCGCGTAGAAAACTCGACTACATCGATGTAACCGACCGCTACGGATGCCGTGCCGCGGGCCGGTGCGCGCGGGGCGCGGTGCACGAGGACCCGCGCCTCCTCACCCGCGACGCCCTCGACGCACCACGCACGCCTCGCCCTCGACGACCGATCCCTCGCTTGCTTCGCGACGAAGCACGCCTCGCCTTCGACGAACGACCCCCTCGCTTCGCGGCGAAGCACGCCTCGGCCCCGACGAACCCGGCGACTCCGAGCACCACGGCCGAACGGCTCCTGTGGCCGGCCCCGCCCCCACGCACCCCCGGCCCGCTCCGCCCGGCGCACCACCTCCCCCCACCCCCCCAGGAGGAACACCGTGCACCCCGACCCCGCTGCCCCGCGCGACCGTTCCCGAGCGACGAAGGACACCCGCCCCTTACGCGGAAGACGGCTGAGCCTGCTGTGCGCCTCGGCCGCCACGGCCCTCGGCCTCCTGCTGGCCGTGCCGGGAGTGGCGAGCGCCGAGTCCAACGGCGGGCTGCGGATCATGCCGCTCGGCGACTCCATCACCGACGGGTTCACCGTGCCCGGCGGCTACCGCACCCCGCTGTGGCACCGCGCGGCGGCCGACGGCCGCGTGGACGACTTCGTGGGCTCGCAGTTCAACGGCCCCGCCGACCTGGGCGACCACGACCACGAGGGCCACTCCGGCTGGCGGATCGACGAGATCGACGCGCAGGTCACCGGCTGGGTCCAGTCGACCACGCCGCGCACCGTCCTGCTGCACATCGGCACCAACGACGTCGCCCAGAACTTCGACCTGGCCCACGCCCCCGAGCGGCTCTCCGCGCTCGTCGACCACCTCACGACGGCCGCCCCCGACGCGGACGTGTTCGTCAGCGACATCATCCCGCTCGCCGACCCCACCCTGGAGGAGCGCGCCCGGACGTACAACGCGGCCGTCCCCGAGGTCGTACGGCAGTGGGCCGACCGGGGACGCCGCGTGCACTTCGTCCCGATGCACGACGCGCTCGGCACCGACGACCTCGCCGACGGCGTCCACCCCAACGCGAACGGCTACTCGGCGATGGCCGACCGCTGGTACGCGGCGCTCACCGCCGGACCCTGGATCTGACCCCGGCACCCGTCCGCAAGCGGTCCCGGCCGCCCACCCGGTAGCCGCGGGCCCGGCCCACGGGCACGCGCCGTGAGACCGCCCGACTCCGGGCCCCGGCCGCGCCGGGCGCCCCGCCCAGGACGCCCGCGGAAGAGCGCACCGGCACACTCGGCTCGCGGGTCACCCGGTGTCCTTCCCGCACGGCGGCACGTGCGGGAAGGACACCGCCTTCCGGTGCGGGCCGGGGCGGGCCGTGCGGGGAGGACACCGCTCTCCGCGCGGGCCGGGGCGGGCCGTGCGGGGAAGGCACGGCTCTCCGTGCGGTCCGGCGCGGGCGCGCTGCCCGCGCGCCGACACCGATGTCGGAAACCTGCCAGCGCCCACCCCGCCGATGACCGATGCTGGAGGCATGCCAGCCACCCCCCGGGCCCCCGAAAGGGCCTTGTCCGCCACCCCGCGCACGGTCACGGCCGACCCGCCCCTGCACAGCGACCGCGAGCGCTGCGTCCGGGCCGTCCAGTCCAGGGACGCGCGGTTCGACGGGTGGTTCTTCACCGCCGTCACCACCACAGGGATCTACTGCCGGCCCAGTTGCCCCGCCGTCCCGCCCCGGCCGGAGCACATGCGCTTCCTGCCGAGCGCCGCCGCCTGCCAGCAGGCCGGCTTCCGGGCCTGCAAACGCTGCCGCCCCGACACCAGCCCCGGCTCCCCGGAGTGGAACCACCGCGCCGACCTCGTCGCCCGCGCCATGCGCCTGGTCGCCGACGGGGTCGTCGACCGCGAGGGCGTCCCCGGCCTCGCCCGGCGGCTGGGCTACAGCGACCGGCAGATCGAACGCCAGCTGCGCGCCGAACTGGGCGCGGGCCCCCTCGCGCTGGCCCGCGCCCAGCGCGCCCAGACGGCACGCCTCCTCGTCGAGACGACCGCCCTGTCGATGGCCGACGTCGCCTTCGCGGCCGGCTTCGCCTCCGTGCGCAGCTTCAACGACACCGTGCGGGAGGTCTTCGCCCTGACCCCGACCGCGCTGCGCACCCGGGCCGCCCGCTCGGGACCGCCCGTCGCCGGGGCCGGCACGGTCGCGCTGCGCCTTCCGCTGCGTACCCCGTTCACCCCCGACAACCTCTTCGGCCACCTCGTCGCGACGGCAGTCCCCGGAGTCGAGGAATGGCGCGGCGGCGCCTACCGCAGGACCCTGCGCCTCCCGCACGGCCCCGGCATCGCCGCGCTCACCCCGCGCACCGACCGGATCGACTGCCGGCTGACCCTGCACGACCTGCGCGATCTGCCGACCGCGATCAACCGCTGCCGCCGCGCCCTCGACCTCGACGCCGACCCGGAAGCCGTGGACGCCGCGCTGAGCACCGATCCGCTGCTCGCCCCGCTCGTACGCAAGGCGCCGGGGCGCCGCGTCCCGCGCACCGCCGACGAGGCCGAGTTCGCCGTGCGCGCCGTCCTCGGCCAGCAGGTCTCCACCGCCGCCGCCCGCACCCACGCCGCGCGCCTGGCCGCGGCGTACGGGGAGCCCGTCGAGGACCCCGAGGGCGGGCTCACGCACGTCTTCCCGAGCCCCGAGGCGCTCACCGGACTCGACCCGGAGACCCTCGCCATGCCGCGCACCCGCCGCGCGACGCTGCTCGGCCTCGTCGGCGCCCTCGCCGACGGCAGCCTCCCCCTGGGGCTCGACAGCGACTGGGAAGGCGCCCGCGCCCGGCTCGGCGCACTGCCCGGCTTCGGCCCCTGGACCGTCGAGATCATCGCGATGCGCGCCCTCGGCGACCCCGACGCCTTCCTCGCCTCGGACCTCGGCGTGCGGCGCGCCGCGAGCGCCCTCGGACTGCCCGCGACCCCCGGCGCCCTCACCCGCAGGGCCGCGGCCTGGCGCCCCTGGCGCGCCTACGCGGTCCAGTACCTGTGGGCCACCGACGACCACCCCGTCAACCTCATGCCGCGCGAGGACACCCCGCACGACGTCCCCGTCGTCTGAGAGCCCTCCGCACCCCGACCGCCGACAGAACAGGACCCGCGCACCGTGCGCCGAGAGCACACCGTCATCGACAGTCCCTACGACCCCCTGACCCTCGTCGCGACCGACGGGGTCCTCAGCGGGCTCCACATGACCGGACAGCGCCACCGCCCCGCCGAGGAGACCTTCGGAGAGCGCGTCCCCGCCGGACGCGGCCCCTTTGGCGCGGTCCGCGAACAGCTCGACGCCTACTTCGCGGGCCGGCTCACCACCTTCGACCTGCCACTGAGCCTCGCGGCGGGCACCCCCTTCCAGCGCGCCGTCTGGGAGGCGCTCACCCGCATCCCGTACGGGCAGACCCGCGGCTACGGCGAACTGGCCACCCAGCTCGGCAACCCCCGCGCCTCGCGCGCCGTGGGCCTGGCCAACGGCAAGAACCCGATCGGCATCATCGTGCCGTGCCACCGCGTGGTCGGCGCGAGCGGCGGCCTCGTCGGCTACGGGGGCGGACTGGACCGCAAACGCGCCCTGCTCGACTTCGAACGCGGAGAGGGGGACGCCCTGTTCGCCGTCCCACCCCGATCCGGCACCATGACCGCGTGACCGCCTCCCCTCCCACGCCCTCCGCCGCCTGCCGGACCGAGGCGCTCGACCGAGCCGTACGCCTGCGGGACGCCGGAGAGGCCGGGCAGGCCAGAACCCTCCTGCTCGGCCTCGGCGCCGCCCACCCGCAAGACGCCGACATCGCGTACCAGACGGCCTGGACCCACGACGTCCTCGGCCTGGAGGCCGAAGCCGTCCCGTTCTACGAGCGCGCCCTCGCCGAGCCGGCCGCCCTGACCGTCGAGGACCGGGCCGGGGCCCTGCTCGGCCTCGGGAGCACCTACCGCGTCCTGGGGCGCTTCGAGGACGCCGTCCGAGTCCTGCGCCAGGGCGTCACCGAGTTCCCCGGCGACGGGGCCCTGCGCACCTTCCTCGCCATGGCCCTGCACCACACCGGTGAGCACACCGAGGCCATGGGCCTGCTCCTGGCCCTCCTCGCCGACACCAGCGAGGACCGGCGGGTACGGGAGTACCACAAGGCGATCAGGCACTACGCGCAGGACCTCGACGCGCTCGGCTGAGCGCCCGGCGCCCCTACCGGGGCACGGGGACGCGAGGGCTCAGCGCGAGGACTCGGTACCGGCCCCGCCGGGAGCCCCGGGCAGGTCGCCGTCCGTGACCGCCGGCAGCCGGCCGTCCTCCAGCTCGACCGTCCCGCCGCCCCGCGACAGGACGTCCAGCGCCGCCAGCACCCGCGCGGCGGTCGGGCCGGGCAGCAGATCGGGCAGCTCACGGACCGGGACCATGCGCCAGGACAGCAGCTCCTCCTCCTGGAGCCGGACACGGCCCAGCTGCGCCGAACTCAGCACGCCCCCGTCATAGAGGTAGGCGACGATCGGCGGCCGTCCCGGACCGCGCACCCAGTCCACGGCGAGCAGCCGCCCCACCGGCAGATCCAGCCCGATCTCCTCCAGCGCCTCACGGTGCGCGCCCTCCCGGGGGCTCTCCCCGAGGCCGGACTCGACGGTGCCACCGGGCAGGCCCCAGCCCTCCCGGTAGTTCGGCTCGACGAGCAGCACCCGGCCCTCGGTGTCCCGCAGGACAAGAGCCGCCCCGGCGAGCACACGGGGCAGACCGGCGATGTACGTGGCGTAGTCAGTGGTCACGCGTCCCGACCCTAGACGACACCCGCCCGCACCCGGGCGCCTTTCCGTCCCGCTTCCCCGGACGATCCGCCCGGCGGCCCACCGGCTAGGGTCGCAGCGGCGCGCCGGGCTCCGCCCGCGCGCGAGGCCCGACCAGCGAGGGGAAGATCAGGTGGCTGACGCCGTGCACCGCACGCCTACCGGAGCGGGAGAGCCCGCGGAGACCGGAAGGGGGACGCGGGCGGCGGACCGCGCCGACCGCAACCCGCCCGCCCGCGTACTGATCGCCGCCGACAAGTTCAAGGGCTCGCTCACCGCCGTCGAGGTGGGCCGGCGCCTCACCGCCGGACTGCGCTCCGTGCACCCCGCGCTCACCGTCGAGGCCCTCCCGGTCGCGGACGGCGGTGACGGCACCGTCGCCGCGGCCCTCGCGGCCGGTTTCGAACGCCGGGAGAGCGTGGTGAGCGGACCGCTCGGCACGCCGGTCACCGCCGCCTACGCCCTGCGCGGGGACACCGCCGTCGTCGAGATGGCCGAGACCTCCGGCCTCCAGCATCTGCCGCCCGGCCGCTTCGCCCCGCTCACCGCCACCACCCGGGGCTGCGGCGAACTGCTCCGCGCCGCCCTCGACGCGGGAGCCCGTACCGTCGTCCTCGGCGTCGGCGGCAGCGCCACCACGGACGGAGGCGCCGGTCTGCTGACCGCGCTGGGCGCCCGCCTGCTCACCGCCCGGGGCGAACCCGTGCCGCCGGGCGGCGGGGGACTGGCCGCCCTCGTGAGCGCCGACCTCTCCGGTCTCGACCCGCGGCTGGCCACGACCGAGGTGATCCTCGCGAGCGACGTCGACAACCCGCTCACCGGGCCCACCGGCGCCGCCGCCGTCTACGGGCCGCAGAAGGGCGCGGGCCCCGAGGACGTCGCCGCACTCGACGCCGCCCTGCGCCACTACGTCACCGTCCTGGACCGGGCCGGCGTCCCCGGCGCCGCCGCCCTCGCCGAAGCCCCCGGCGCGGGAGCCGCGGGCGGGCTCGGCTACGGGGCGCTCGTCGGCCTCGGCGCCGCCTTCCGGCCGGGCATCGAGGTCATGCTCGACGTCCTCGGCTTCGCCGCGGCCCTGGACCGCGCCCAGCTCGTCATCACCGGGGAGGGCTCGCTCGACGCCCAGACCCTGCACGGGAAGGCGCCCGCCGGGGTCGCGGCGGCGGCCCGCGCCCGGGGCGTCGAGGTCCTCGCTGTGTGCGGCCGGCTCGCCCTGACCCCCGAGGCCCTGCGGGAGGCGGGCATCCGCCACGCCTACGCCCTCACCGACCTGGAACCCGACGTGGAGCGCTGCGTCGCCGAGGCCGGGCCGCTCCTGGAACGACTGGCGGCCCGCCTCGCCCAGGACCTGTGAGCCACTCCGGGGCCCTGGAACGGGTGTGGGCCCCCGCCCCCGGGGCCCCCCCCGGGGGGCCCAACCCGATATAAGCCCCGGCACCCAAACGAATCCGCGCCCCGCCCGCCCCCCCGCCGGTTGCCCCCAACGGTGTGAACCCCC